>NZ_JAQFIL010000001.1:4805000-5123571 GCF_029504655.1 Catalinimonas alkaloidigena | reverse complement strand
ATTTCTCTTGGCTCCGGTGCTACCCCTCCGGCGCTTAAAAAAGCAGCGGCACCCCAGCGGCGGCTGAAGGGAAAAGGCAGAAAGCGGTATTCTAGCTGGGTGGCAAGCAGGGTCTTATCCCGGTAGCGTCCGGTATAGTAGCCCCGCATGAGGCTTTCCCCTCCCATCAACGCCAGTTGGTTAAAAGGTACCTCACCATTCATGCTAACGCCATATAGCTGGTGAGCCAGCACCTGATTGCGATTCACCGGATAGTAGTAACGGGCATCCAGAAAGTATTGGGTAAAGGAGAAGTCGCTTCCCCAGCGCTCATCATAGTGCAAAAAGCCTGTTTCTCCGAAAAATCCTTTTCTGACATTCAGCACATTGTGTCGGTCATCATACACCAGCCCAATACCTATTCCCATATTGGTAGAACCTTCGTTGCCGGTAGGTAATGGAAATGGTTCATTTTGAACAGGAATAAAGTCTACATTTCCCAGGCGTTGGAAGTCCAGCTCTATGCCCATATACAAGCTGCCTGTAATATTACGCAGCACCCTTTCCCTGACTGCTATGCTGTTGGCATCTACCTGTGCTAACTCTTCTTCAGGGGTATCGGGCCCTATGCCATAATAGAGTAGGGGGAAGCGCTGGTACCGCAGCCTGCCGAGAAAAAACCACTCACTCTGGTCTGAGTATAGGGCATGGTCCAGCCAAAGTCCGTACTGTTGCTCCAGGGTGAAGAAGGTAAAAGCATTGATCTCACTTAGGCGGTTGGTAGTATCTTTTTGCGCGTAGTATACATAAAGAGCACTTACTCCAAATTCCCAGCGGGTTTCAGGGGCATAAGCAATAGTAGGATAGGCAATGAACTTGGGTTGCTCAGTGGCAGATGTATCGTTGAGTACACTGCTAACCTGCTTTTTTGTCCAGTCCAAAACCTGGGCCAGAGAAGTAGAAGGAATGGCTAATCCATAAAATACAATGAGGACAATACGTAGGGAGGCTTGCATTATTAAGTTAGCTATCGTTATTACATTTGGATAGTAACGGAAATAGCCAGCGCTCAGATGTGTGATCTTTGAAAATTAATATGTTATGGGCCTAAATAGATTATACAATACACTGGGGTCAAAAATGTTATGGCAATAATTATCGTATGGCAATAGGTGTTAAACGCAATGCCAGTTTCAATTGATAATACTCAAAATTACGCCAAGCGGTATAACACCAACCCAGCTACACGTTAACGGTTAATTCGTCATCAATCAGGGATTTGAGTTCAGGTTTGCAGCTACCACAGCCCAGTCCGGCACCCGTAGCTTCGCAGAGCAGTCTCAGCTCATGGCAACCCTGGTTAATCGCTTCGGTAATATTACCTTTCCCCACATTTCCGCAGGAGCAGACGAGCTTTCCTTTTACTGGCCTTGAAGCGCCACCACTCCGGAGCAGTTTTTCCCGCATGTCGCCCAGTTCTGTCTGTTCTTCAATCAGGCTTTTGAACTCCGCAAACTCAGACTTATCACCCATCAGGATAGCACCTACCAGCCGGTCCTTGTGGATGATGCACTTTTTGTAATAAGCTTTAGACTTATCCAGAAAGAATATTTCTTCATACTCGTGCCGGTGCTTATGCGGTATGTCCGGAATGCCAATAGAACATAAATCCAAGTGTGAAAACTTGAGAATATTCATAGGTACTGAGCCCTGGTACATGCTCAGCGGGTCTCCGGCAATGAAGCGAGCAGCCATATCAGCCTGCTGTTCAGCAGCAGCAGTAATGCCCAGCATCTTCTCGCGATGTTCAGCAATTTCGCCCAGCGCAAAAATATTTGGGTCAGAGGTTTGTAGGTAGTCGTTGACTTTTACGCCTCTGCCACAAGCCAGATGTGCATCGCGGGCGATCTCAATATTAGGACGGGTACCAATAGCATAAACTACCGCATGGCAATGCAATGACTTTCCACTTTTAAGCCTTACCAGAATAGGTTCCCGGGCTTTATGCTGTTCAATCAGTTGTACCTGGTCATTCATCTGTAGCTGTATGCCCATTTCTTCCACTTTCTCTCGTAGCAGATTACTGGCAGTGTAATCCAATTGTCTTTCCATCAGGCGGGAAGCCAACTGGATGATGGTCACCTTTACATTCATTTCCAGTAGTGAGGCCGCCAGTTCTAAACCTAAAAGCCCTCCACCTACGATACTCACATGAGCTTCTTCGGGCAGGTAATATTTGAGCTTATCGGCGTTTTCTCGGCTGCGCATGGTAAAGATTCCCGGGTAATGCATGGGTACATCGCCAGGTACAAAGGCACGGCTACCTGTAGCCATCACCAGTAGGTCGTAAGGGTGCTTTTGTCCATGCGCATCGGTTACTGTTTTGTACTCACGGTCAATCATGCAGATAGCATTGGAAGGGTGCAGGTGAACATGCAGTTGATCAAACTCCTCTTCTGTTTTGAACTTCATCAGATCGTGCCAGCCCAGGCTTTCGTTGATGTATTCGGGCAGAAGCACCCGGTTATAAAAAGGATGCTCTTCTTTGGAAAAGACATGTATTTCATCTTCTTCATTTAGCTCCCGATAGGTATTGATAAAGCGATAGGCGGCTGCGCCTGCTCCTACAATAATAATTTTCTGCCTGGTTTTGCTTATTTTTTCTACCTGTACCGCCGAGAACTTGAAGTCAGGCTCTTTGGAAACAGGGTCGTAAAGATTGTTGGTGAGGTTATTGGCTCTTCCAAAATCTTTTTGCAGTATTTTGCCCCAGTGCATCGGCAGAAAAACCACTCCTTTTTTGATGTTTTCGGTAATTTTTGCCTTCACTTTTACCTCTCCTCTGGCATTGCTTATCAACACCACATCATCTTCGCGAATATCTCTAATCAACGCGTCTGAAGGGTGAATCTCCAGAAAGGGCTGGCTGATATGTTTCCTGAGCTTTTGTACTTTTCCGGTACGTGTCATAGTGTGCCACTGATCACGGACACGTCCGGTGGTCAGCACCAAAGGAAAGTCAGGCGTAAGTGGCTCCGAGGCATTTGCGGCACCACTGCTTTGTATCTGCGCACGCTGGTTAGGCGTATAAAACTTCTTGTCTTCAAACAACCTTTCTGTTCCCGAATGACCTTTTTGTGGAACCGGCCATTGCATACTGCCCTTTTCCTTCAGCACTTCGTAGCTCAAACCGGAAATATCAATGTTGGTACCTTTGGTGAGTGCGCAATGTTCGGCATATACCTCAGCCATAGAGGAATAATCAAAGCCACGGAAACCCATTTTTCTCGCAAAACGGCACAGTATTTCCGCATCAGGCAAGGCTTCTCCGGGGGGGGCAATCGCTTTTTCCAGGTAGCTGATTCTTCGTTCCGAATTGGTCATAGTGCCTTCTTTCTCCAGCCATCCCGCGGCAGGGAGCAGCAGGTCAGCATAGGCTACAGTATCAGAACGATTAGAAATGTCCTGTACCACTACGAAAGCGGCATTTTCTAATGCTTCTTCTATTTTACGGGCATCAGGCAGACTAACTAATGGGTTGGTACAGATGATCCAAACGGCTTTCATTTTACCTTCCCGAAGAGCATCAAACATTTGGGTAGCCGTGAGGCCGGGCTGAGCGGCAATGCTATCTACGCCCCAGAAGTCAGCAACTTCCTGCCTGTCATTGGCATCGAGTAAGTTTTTATGCGCTGCCAGCAGACTGGCCATGCCCCCTACTTCTCTACCTCCCATGGCGTTGGGTTGCCCGGTAAGTGAAAATGGTCCCGAGCCAGGTTTTCCGATATGTCCGGTGATCAGGTTGAGGTTAATCAGGGCCAGGTTTTTATTGACGCCGGAGGCACTTTGGTTAAGCCCCATTGCCCAGAAAGTAAGAAAACCTTTGGCATTGCCGATGTACTTGGCAGCCAATAGTATATCATCTATAGAAATATCGCAGGTTGCAGCAGCTTCCTGCAAAGATTTTTGCATCACTTCTTTGCGGTAAGTCTCAAAACCATCGGTATGCCCCTTGATAAAACTCAGGTCAATATCCCCCTGTTCTATCAGACATCTTCCAATTGCGTGATAGAGGACGGCATCGGTACCCGGACGAATTTGCAGATGCAGATCAGCCAAAGCACAGCTCTGGGTTTTGCGAGGGTCTACGACGATGATTTTAGCATCAGGATTTTGCTCTTTGTGCTTTTCTATGCGACGAAAGAGGATAGGATGGCACCAGGCAGGATTGGCTCCGGCAATGAAGAAGCAATCTGCCTGCTCAATATCATCATAACAGATAGGGACGGAATCTTCTCCCAGTGTTTTGACATAGCCTGCCACAGCTGAACTCATGCAGAGGCGGGAATTGGTATCAATATTATTAGTGCCCAGAAAACCTTTGGTGAGCTTATTCACCAGATAGTATTCTTCGGTGAGGCATTGCCCGGAAACGTAAAAACCTATGGAGTCTGGGCCGTAGTTTTGGATCAATGATTTAAAGACAGCAGCTGCCCTGTCCAGTGCGGTATCCCAGCTGACCTTTTGCATAGGCGCGGCACGACTCCATCGCATTTGCGGATGCAGGAGGCGGTCGTTCCTTTCCTCCACCACATAATTCAGGTTCATCCCCTTGGAGCAAAGCATTCCCTTATTCACAGGATGATCAGGATCACCTTTGACGCTTACTTTTCCCTGACGGTCTTTGTTCACAATAATTCCACAACCAACTCCGCAGTAAGAGCAGGTAGAACGAAAGCTGCTGGGTTGATTTGTCATACATTTGAAGTTTAGTGACAAAAAGATATTGATATGATGAACTTATAAAGGGAAGAAAGAGCCTGAGGGCCTGGCTTCAGACTCTTTCTCATGATCAATTTTTAAGCTAAGGCGGGCTCGAGTACCAGCTTTCCTTTTTTGTCAGCCAGTGCAGTATCCATTTCCTCTTTGGCTTCTTTTTCAGCCACAGCAGAGAAACGTACCGCAAGCGTCAGAGATGATACACAGGCTACGATGATACCCATGATCAGCAGAGCTTCAGGATAAGTCAGGCTTTCAGATTTGAAAAGGAAGCCCGCAGCCACAGCTCCGGCGTTACCGCCTGCGCCTACGATACCAGAGATAGCGCCTACTGCCTTTTTGTTGACAAAAGGAACAACGGAGTAAGTGGCACCTTCAGACATTTGTACGAACAGGCTGAATATAATCATGGTGATGATGGCGAGAGGAAGTACGCTCATTTGAGAAAAAAGGATCAGCGCAGCTCCTTCTACCAATAGGGCTATACCTAAGAATGCAACCCGCCCTTTAAGCCCCCACCTGATACCGGCTTTATCGCCAAAAAATCCACCCAGAGAACGGGCGAAGATATTCATCAGGCCAAAAAGTCCGGCGATAAGTCCTGCGGTTTTCAGGTCCAGGCTAAAGTAATCGTGATAGTAAATCGCAGCAATATTGTTGATGGTAAGCTCTACGCCAAAGCATGCACCATAGATCACAAATAATGCCCAGACACGATAATCTTTAAGCGCAGTTTTGAATGCTCCTTTGCTCTCTTTGCTCTTGAGGTGAAAGTCAGGGTCACTTTTCTTGAGGTCTTTCAGATTACCTTCAGGCAAGTCAGTGGTATACTTATAATACAAGATACCGCAAATGATAAGGGCGATACCAGGCACTACCATTGCATATCTCCAGGCATCGGTATCCAGAAAGCCAAGCCCAACGAAGGCTGCAAAGATCAGCGGCATTACCATCTGGGTTACGCCTCCACCCATATTACCCCAGCCAGCAGTAGTAGCATTGGCTGTACCTACCACATTGGGGGCAAACATCATGGAAGTATGGTACTGGGTGATCACAAAGGACGCACCGATTACGCCAATGGCTAATCTGAACATAAGGAAAGATTCATAGCTGTTGCTTAGTCCGATCAGCATCACCGGAATAGACCCGAGTATCATCAGATAAGTATAGGTGATTCGGGGGCCGATTTTGTCGCATAGCCAGCCGATGGCAAGCCTTGCAAATACGGTGATAGCCACTGAAGAGATGATGATATTTCCGATCTGAGATTTGCTAAGGTCTAACTCTTCGCGCACCACCGCCATCAGGGGCGCGATGCCAAACCAGCCAAAGAAGCAGAGAAAGAATGCGAACCACGACAAATGGAAAGCGCGCATATGCACTGTATTGAGGCTGAATAATTTGATAGATGTCGCTTTGAATGAAGTTGTCTTTTTAGAAACAGCAGGTTTCTTAGAAGTAGTTTTCATAATACTAATTTAAGTATGGTTTCTACGAATTTTTACTTAGAATAGAATATAGGTTTGATGGCAAGCATTGCCCAGACCCATTGGTTAAGGCCTTTTCGTTCGGCTCCGCCTTTGATCGCTTCCAGCGATTGAGTAGAGAATAGCTGCGAATAGCCTAGTTTAAAATTGACATCGGGTGTAAGGTTCAGATTGTACACCAGGTCAATTTCTTCACCTAATTGTGCTGATAGTTCTTCTCCATTTCCCTCGGCCGCATAAATAGTCGTTGGGGAACTGAAATGATGTACATGAGCGATCAAAGCGGATTTATTACCGAGCTTAAATTTTGACTTGACATAAAAGTCCAGTAGTCCTGAAGTCTGACCATTTAGCCCGTGATTATTGCCCACATAGAAATAGTCCATAAACCCATAAAACTTATGGTTGGTACCATAAAGCGGATTAAATGAATGGTTATTACCATCTGTGGGATTGGTGCCTGAGAGATAGTCTGTACCGATGGTCAGCGGGGTATATCTGGTATTGAAGTTTACATTTACAGCAGCCAGCCAGGCGCTTACATTTCTACCTGATGGATCTTCCCCTCCCTGATAGTAGAGTTCACCCTCTAGCTTCACTTTTCCTAAATTTTTGTCACCTATGAACCCGTAAGTCTGGCGAAATGCAGTAGTTGAATCTGCCTGTTGACGGCCATCGTTAAAAATCAGTAAAGATGCCTTAGCAGTAGCCCAGTCTTTATGTAGCCAGATGTACTGCATGGTTTTATAATTATTTACATCTTCGTAATATGTAGAAGACAGTTCTCCCGGCTCAAAGGATATATTTTGATTGAAGCCTGCCCCTGCATGAAAGGTAAAGCCGCTACTGTCCTGGTATATAAATTTTACCGCATCGTGGCTGCGGCCTTGCTGTGCCCAGTCCAGATTGCCCAGAAAACGAGCATTATCATAATCCAGTGCCTGGCGTCCCACCCGAATAGAAGTTTGAGGGGTAAACTTATACTCTCCCCAGGCTTCATACACATTGGTAAGTGCCGGATCTTCTTTGTAGATCTGGTCGGTATTTCCCCAGATGCGTACATCCTGAAGGCTAAACTGAAATCCGAGTTTCTCCTGCTGATAACCTACATACAGGCGGGAGCGCTGTTCTATAAAGAATGCGGCTTCCTGTGCTTCGGTGTTGATGGTCTTGAAGCCATCTCTGAATTCAGCCCGGGGGCGGATTTCACCTCCTATAGAAAATTGAGCATATACTTCTTTGATTGAGCTCAGCTGGAGCAGCAGCAGACATAAGGTTTTTGTAAATGTTAAACGCATGTTTTTGAAGTTTAAGTAGTCAAAGCAAGCGTCTTCCGGGCTTATGCAACTCGTCTGACATTCCAAAACTATAAATAAAAAATGTTTTTACGTAATATTACGTAAATTTTATTTTGAAAAAATAATAATTAACAGAATAATTACTTAGTAATCTGCTGATAGGTCTTGGAAAAGAGGTGTTTTTAAGTATGGTACGTAGTTTTTTATTTCTGAACTGAAGTTCTGAGAAGTAACAATTCTATCAGGAAATACACAGACGTTTATTCCTACACTGGGAAAATTGGAAAGAGGAGGTGAGAGTAACTAGGACTGCAAGTCGTCGGGTATATTAAAATTCTTAAACTGAGGTAAAAGCTCAGATGGAATACTGATCACAGTGGCTTTCAGCATCTCCTCAACTATATTGTGCATGCTCTGGTCCTGAAGCTTTTCGTCTTCATAGTATTGCATGAGTATTTTTAGAGAAGCTTGGCTATATACACCACAAAGGGGTTGTAAATAATCCGGGGTACTGCATACGACTACTTTATCTTCCTGATTTAACTTTGCAAATTCATTGGCCCACCACAAAAAAGTATCACCAGCCAAAGCAGGCATGTCGCAGGGAAGGAAAAGAATGTCTTTTTCGGGAAATGTCAAATGAGCGGAGAGTATGCCTTTGACAGGGCCGTTGAGGTGAGCAGAAGAAGGATGGTCAAGAATTAGAGTTAGGTCGGAGAAAACATTTACATAAGCGTCTTTTTGCAGATTGTTGATAGATACATAGGTCTTTAGGCCAACCTTCTCCAGTTTTTGTTGCAGTGATTCCGTCCAGGCCAGGCCGTTCTCTTGGATCAAGCCCTTATCCTGTCCCATACGGCGACTTTGTCCGCCACTTAAAATTACTGCGATCATATTGTCTGGAGCCTTATCCATAAGCATCTCAATAAGTTTATTCAACCTTCGGTTTGGGCAAGAAAATCTTTAAGTCCTTTGTCATCTTCTACTTTTTTTAACAACTCAACTACATTGCTGACCCCCAACTTCTTCATAATATTAAAGCGATGAGTCTCAATAGTACGTATGCTTTTATTTAACCTTTCGGCTATTTCTTTGTTTCCAATGCCATCTACAAGCATCGTCAGTATTTGCTTCTCACGCTTGGTAAGCTCATAGTTCACAACAGTGGATTGTGGAGCCGATGCTTTGGGGTTTTTGGTATTCAGATAGCTATCAATAAAAATTCTGGAAACATCTGCACTGAAATACTTTTCCCCTCTGTGTACCGTCCGGACTGCTTTCAAAAACTCTTCTTTGCTGGAGCCTTTGAGCAGGTAACCGGAAGCGCCACTTTCTACCGCCTGCAAGATGTAGTCTTCATCATCGTGCATGGAGAGGATGAGTATTTTGGTAGTGAAACCCGACTTTTTAATCATTCTTGCTACTTCCAGCCCGGTCATTTCAGGCATGCGCACATCCAGTATGGCCAGATCGGGTGACAGTTGCTTTACTTGCTTAAATGCTTCCTGCCCGTTTTCTGCTTCAGAGATGACTTCAATGTCTCCTTCACTTTCTAACAATGATTTGATGCCGCTTCTTACTACGCCATGATCGTCGGCTAAGGTTGCTTTAATGGTTTCTCTTGTCTCTTCCATTGATGGGTAAATGTATGTTGATCCGGGTACCTTTTCCTGGTTCTGAGCTTAATTCAAAGGTGCCGTTAATATAATAAGTTCTTTCCTGCATATTCAAGATTCCCAGGCCTGTTCCATCTTTGCTTTCTCTTTTCCGGTAATTCTGAAAATCAAAACCTACTCCGTTATCAATGATATCAACATTTAAATAATGTGCTTTGTGGCTAAACTCTACCCTGATCTCATCAGATTTAGAGTACTTAATCGCGTTATTGACCGCTTCCTGTATGATACGGTAGAGATTGGTTTCTACGCTTTTATCCATACGGTTCAGAAAACCGGTCTTGTTCTCAAAAATAACGGTTTTGTCCGATAAACGGCTGGCTTCTGCGCAGAACCGGCGAGTAACCGGTACCAATCCGTAGTCACTGAGGGCACTGGGGTTGAGATTGAAAGATACCCTGCGTACTTCCCGAATTACCTGGTTGAGCATCTTCTGAGCTTCTCTTACTTTTTCCTCCCGGGTAGGCATATTAGGCTCCAGGTTAATATTCTCGATAGTAAACTTAAGGGCGGTAAGCTGCTGCCCAATCCCATCGTGGATGTCTCGCGAAATACGTCTTCTCTCTTCTTCCTGCCCTTCCAGTATCAGAATAGAGCGTACTCTTTGTTCTTTCAGCTCGCTCTCAATCTTGTCTTTGATGATTTCATGAGAGCGAGCTTCCGCTTCTTTCCTTTCGGTTTTATCAGAGCAAATGATGTTGAGCGACTCTATCTGCTGTTTGCGATTAAAAGTAGGGACAATGGTCATGTCCAGCCAGATGAAGTCTCCTTCTTCGGAAGTTCCTTTTACTTCGCCATACCAGGGTTCTCCTTGCATCACGATCTGGTGGATATTCTGTACCTGATCGTAGGGGTAGCCTTCATATTCCAGCCAGGCAAAAATATTACTATGCGAGGCTTCCTGGGTATCTCCTAAAATCTCTAAAAAATCATCGGATATGTAGGTGAACATTCCCGAAGGTTTGGTTTTCGCAAATACTTTTGGTAAATCTTCCTTTACATCTACTTTAGCCAGTTCCTGATAGGAGCGCTCCAGTGAACTGTATAAAGCACCAATCTCACGCGACATATCGTTGGCCAGTTTCTCCGACCTTAGCAGTTCGCCAATCGTCTTTTTGATCCTTCGGGCGGTAGGACGAAAAATGAAAAATAATTCAAAGAATATAATGGACAAAGAAAGTCCTAACAGACCCAGTTCAATAATTTCCAGCTGAATTACTCTTTCTCTGGCTTCATGATCATACTGAAAAACGATGGTATCCATGCCTGTCAAAAACGCTGACTCATGGGTGAGTATCTGCTTGATGTGGGGTTGGAGCCGGGTTGAGTCAATAGCTGGATGTTGGGAGATCAGGCGGAGGATGTCCTGACTGTTATTTACGATGGCTTTATAATCGGGGGTAATGGCCTGATACATTGAATCTACCGTAACGCTGTTATTACCGATAACCCCCAGGCTCTTGTCTCCTTCAAGCAAACCATGGTATGATTGCGTCCACAGGTCAAGAGCTTTTTCCAACTCATTAGCATAAACTTGGCGTTGTCCAGTATTTTCAGTTGCACCAATCTGTAGAGCAATTTTACTGATCTTCTGACTCAGCATACGCTGACGGCCTGCCAGGTTTACAATTCTGGAATCATATTCCTGTCTGCCGATGTAGCGCTGCACAAAGATCTGACTGATGATTATAGCCGCTGCTATGCCGGACAAAGCCAGTGCATACATCATACCCAGGCGTTCAAAGCCATGTTTTCTCTCCCGCTGCTTTTGCATGCTCTAAATAAATAAAAACTATAAGAATTTACGTAATATTACTTTGGATACTTAATGTTTTAGTCAACATAAATAAAAAAGCCGGAGTTTGTTACCCCGGAATTTTCGTTGTTCATCATATTTAGTGGATACGGCCTTATTCCTTAAAACCTATATATACGTGCTCATCTTTTATTTTAACCGGATAGGTGGCGAGGCTACATTCATCACCGTTAATGCATTCTCCTGTTTTCAGAGAAAATGATTTTTTATGAAAAGGACAGGCTACCTTAGGTTCCTCCTGATGCGTGCCTATCAAGCCTCGAGATAAAATCATCTGCATTTTATGAGGGCAGAGGTTCTGGCAGGCATACCACTCGTTGCGACGGCTAAAATTGAATACGGCAATTTGTTTTCCCTTGTACTGCACACAGGTTCCACCATTGCTGGGAAAAGCATTTACCGGAGCAGCTTTGAACCAGGTAGTGACTGCTTCTTCATTTACTGTTTTATATGCTTCTGTAGATATCATAAGTAATGTTTATAGATCAGTGGATAAAATGAACTGAGGGGGTAAATGGGCTTATTTGCCCCATTCGGCAGGTACTTTTTGTTCCCTGCGACGTTCAAAGCGTATACTTTCGTCAGGTTCATCTGAATTGATAAAGTGTGTAAACTTAGCCCTAAGCTCAGGATTATTGACCACTTCTTTCCACTCGCATTTGTATACATTCAGCGTACGCTTCATATCTTCCTCCAGCTGAGCCCCTATGCCCAGACAGTCATTGACCACCACATCTTTCAGGTATTCCATTCCCCCTTCCAACTTGTTGAGCCAGGTAGAGGTGCGTGTAAGTGGCTCTGCCGTTTTGATGTAAAACATGAGAAAACGGTCTATGTAACGGATGCAGCTTTCATTATCCAGGTCTGAGGCCAGGAGCTGGGCATGCTGCGGCTTGGCTCCACCATTTCCACAGACGAAGAGATTCCAGCCTTTTTCGGTAGCGATAATGCCAAAGTCTTTGCTTTGTGCTTCAGCACATTCACGGATACAGCCGGAGACCGCGCTTTTGAGTTTGTGAGGTGAGCGCAATCCTTTGTAACGGTTTTCTATTTCCAGCGCAAAAGATACAGAGTCATGCAAACCATAGCGGCACCAGGAAGAACCTACACAGCTTTTCACAGTACGTAGTGATTTTCCATAAGCATGTCCGCTTTCAAAACCAGCTTCAATTAATTCTTCCCAGATATCAGGAAGTTGATGCAAGTGCGCACCAAACAAGTCAATGCGCTGACCGCCGGTAATTTTGGTATACAAATCATATTTCTTGGCGACCTGTCCGATCACGATGAGTTTGTCAGGAGTAATTTCACCGCCGGGAACACGAGGAACTACAGAGTAAGTGCCTCCTTTCTGGATATTGGCCAGAAAGCGATCGTTTGTATCCTGTATGGTATCTTGTTCGGTGATCAGTTCATTCCAGATGCTGGCGAGTATAGAAGCCACTGCTGGCTTACAGATTTCACAGCCATCTCCTTTGCCATATTTGTCAAGCAGTTCGTCGTAGCTTTTTATTGCGTTGATTTTTACCAGGTCAAAAAGCTCCTGACGGGAATAGTCAAAATGCTCGCATAGCGTCTTCTTGACCCGCTTGCCCATACTTTTCAGCGTATGGTGAAAAAGGTCAGTCACCATGGGCATACAGCCTCCGCAACCTGTTCCTGCCTTGGTACAGGATTTCACCTCTTGCACCGAGTTCAGATTTCCCTCAGTAATTGACTGACATATCGCGCCTTTGGTAATGCCTTCGCAAGAGCAGATTTGAGCCTGCTCAGGTAGATTTTCCACACCTTGTCCTACAGAGCCTTCCCCTCCTCTGGCTCCTAAAATCAGGTCTTCAGGATCAGGAGGAAGGCTCAGTCCATTTTGCATGGTTTGCAATAACATGTTGTAAGCTTCCGCATCCCCTACAAGTATGCCTCCCAGCAGCAGTTTTCCGTCCGGGGAGAGGTTAATTCTTTTATAAATTCCTTTGGACTTATGCTCAAATACGATAGGGTAGTGGGCTTGATTTTCACAGAAAGGATCGCCAAAGCTGGCTACGTCTACCCCAATGAGTTTGAGTTTGGTAGACATATCGCTACCCATAAAAGTTTTTTCCTCTCTGCCCAGGATATGTTGGGCAGCTACTTCAGCCATATCATAACCGGGAGCTACCAAGCCATAAATCATATTCTGGTAAAGGGCAGCTTCACCAATAGCGTAGATATCGGGATCGGAAGTCTGCATAAATTCATTGGTCACGATGCCACCACGCGGACCAACCTCCAGATCACTTAGGTGGGCAAGCTCATCACGAGGACGTATTCCCGCTGAGATTACCAGCATATCTACATCCAGTTGTGTATTGTCAGCAAAATATAAGCCATCCAGCTTTCCGTTTCCGGCAATTTCGCGAGTGCTTTTGTTGAGGTGTATTTGTATTCCCAGGCTTTCAATACTGGTTTGTAATGCTTTGGAAGCTGCTTCATCCAGTTGACGAGGCATAAGGCGGGAGGCAAATTCCACTACATGGGTTTTCAGCCCCAGATCAAGCATGGCTTTGGCAGCTTCCAGCCCCAGTAAGCCTCCTCCGAGAACGGCTGCGCTTTTTACTTTGCTGCCATAAGAGATGATGGCATCCAGATCTTCTATGGTACGGTATACGAACACCCCCTTTTTGTCTGTTCCCGGAATAGGAGGTACAAAAGGGCTGGATCCGGTAGCCATAATCAACTGATCATATTCAAAAACCTGATGGTCATGCGTTTCTACAGTTTTGGCAGTCCTGTCCAGGTGAGCGATCAGTTTTCCGCTGTGCAGCTTAATCTGATTTTCTCTGTACCATTCCAGTGGAGCCAGGGTGAGCTTATCAGCGTTTTTATCCGAGAAGTATTCGCTGAGATGAACACGATCGTAAGCCAGCCGGGGCTCCTCCCCGAAAACAGTAATTGAAACATGCTCGGGAGATGCGATTTTACGTAGTTTTTCGCAAAATTTGTAACCCACCATTCCATTTCCTATGACGACAACTTTTTTCATAGCATTCGGTATTTAGCTATTTGTATTCAATCCATGAAGCTTATCTCGTTGGTATATAGAAATAAGCTATGAAGCAGTATTTTTTCGTAGCTGGCCAGCCTTTAATCACGAAGTAAAGAAATAATTTCTTAATTACGTAAATTTACGTAAATTTATTTCAAAATTATTTTACTGGTACGTAGAATATTCTTTTGTTACACCGTACAAATACGTCTAAAACTGACACGATATGTTGAAATCAAAACTCACTTTGGTAGGAGCCGGTCCGGGGGATGAGATGCTGATTACCCTAAAAGGAATATTGGCGCTGGAAAGCGCGGATGTGATCCTCTATGATGCACTGGCAAATCCCGCTTTGCTCAAATACTGTAAAGAAGACGCATTGAAAATATTTGTGGGAAAAAGAGCAGGACGTCATCACCTACAGCAGCATGAAATCAACCGTATGATAGTACGTTATGCTCGCAGGCATGGAAATGTAGTACGCCTCAAAGGAGGTGATCCTTTTGTATTTGGAAGAGGGCAGGAGGAAAAAGAGTATGCGCTTAAGCATGGTCTGGAGGTAGAGATTGTTCCCGGCATCAGTAGTGCCATGGCTGTGCCGGCTATGCAGAATATTCCGCTCACACATAGAGGAATCAATGAAAGTTTCTGGGTGATGACCGGGACTACTCGCGCCGGAACCCTCTCCGAAGATATACATCTGGCAGCGCAGTCGTCCGCCACTATCGTAATTCTGATGGGCAAGAAAAGGCTCCGGCATATCATCAAACTTTTTGGAGAACAGCGAGGCATGGAAGAACCGATAGCAGTAATCCAGAATGGCACCTGTGTAAATGAAAAAATAGCGGTAGGAAAACTGAAAAACATCATGACCGGGGTAGAAGAGAAACAAATTTCTTCACCGGCGATCATTGTGATTGGAGCTGTAGTTGAAAAACACTTGCTATCCATTCGGCAAAGTGTAACTTCGCTTGCGTATCCAAACTAATTTTGAAAGCATGGCGCTCAACAAGAAAGAAACGGAAGGGAACGTTTTGTTTCCTGTATTTTTTAAACTGCACGAACTGGAAGTACTGGTGGTGGGAGGAGGATATGTAGGCTTGGAGAAACTTCAGGCTCTGGTGAAAAATAGCCCTGAAACACATATTACCTTAGTAGGCAAAGAAATTTTGCAAGAAGACATTTACAAGCTGGCAAAGAAGTATCCTCATATTAAAATTATTGAAAGAAAATTCAAAAGAAAAGACCTGAGGGACAAAGACCTGGTATTTCTGGCAACCAACGACCGGAAACTGCATGAGAAAATCAAGAAGATGACCCGTCGTAAACATATCATGACCAATGTGGCGGATACGCCTGACCTCTGCGATTTTTACCTGAGTTCAGTAGTGAAAAAAGGTGATCTGAAGATAGCGGTTTCCAGCAATGGCAAGTCGCCTACCTTGACCAAACGTATTCGGGAGTACCTGGAAGAAGCAATTCCTGATGATGTGCAGTTACTCCTGGACAATCTTAAAGAAGTACGTGATCAGCTCAAAGGAGATTTTGAATACAAGGTGCAGAAACTAAACGAGGTCACTTCTGACTGGCTGGGGAAAGAAAAGAAAGCCGGGGACACGATTGAAGATAAAGCCCGCTTTGAAAAAACCATTACCGTTTTCGATCAGGCAAATGCCGAAGATCCTCATCACGAGATTGTGGATGGTAGAAATGTGCCTAAAGAGCTTGTCTACGGACAGCGGATGAGTAATACCCTGGCAGTATTCTTTCCCAATGCCTCAGAAGAACTACAACTGGCTGCCCGCTGTCAACATATCAGGCGCTGGGAAATTCCTCGAGACACATATCCGATGGACAGAAAAGGTTATTTGAAATGGCGTACTCAGCTCAAGATATTTCACGCTAAAAAAGCAGGTGAAATCATGGCTGCGCATGGCTATGATCAAAAAACGATTGAGCGCGTAGCCTTTCTGTTAAAGAAACAAAAGCTGAAAAGTGATCCTGAGACACAAATCCTGGAAGATGTGATTTGTCTGGTGTTTCTTCAGTACTATTTTGGGGATTTTGCCAGGCAGCATCCTGAAGAAAAAATTGTAGACATTGTAGCCAAGACCTGGAAAAAGATGTCGGAAGAAGGACATAGAGCAGCCAAAAAGTTAGCCCTTTCCGAAGAAGAGGGAAAAATGATAGAGAAGGCACTGGCTAAGGCATAATAAAAGGGTGTACTAAGCTTTGCTTTCGGCAGCTGGGTTAGGAAAATTGTCCTGTTCATCTTCGCGTGGACGCTGGTGCAGGCACTGAAAATCTTTTTCTATCAGCACATACAAAGATTCATCTTTTTGCAGAGGAATCTCCCTTTCAATGCCTACCTGCTCAGTAGTTGCCCAACTGTTAGCTTCAGCTTCAGGGAGCTGAATGCAAATGGTATGTTCAGTATAATGTGCTGATACGGCTTTTGAAGCGGAATCAGATTCTAGTACATAATGAAATGAGGGGGATACATCACCAAAGGAGACTGTTTCTTTTACCGCTTTCCCCTTTATAATGTCCTCTACTTCAGACTGTGTGAGGCGTAATCGTATGCTATTTCCTTTGATTCTGAGTTTCATGAGATTGATAGGTAAAACAGTGTTTCAAAATATAAATCTACAGAATAGCACAATGGAAGAAAAAGCTTACAGCATTAAATTATACCACTTTAGACCGGTTCTTATTCCTGCGGCAGCGTTCACTGCAGTAAACGATTTCATCCCAATGCTTTTCCCATTTCTTACGCCAGCTGAAAGGATTACCACATATAGGGCAAATTTTGGTGGGCAGGTCTCTTTTTTTGCGTAGTTTCATGACATTAAACAGTTAAATAACCCCACTTCTGCTGGTGTGTTTTGCCAAAATTCTATTCGCCTCTCTTTTGACCCCTTCCTTGTCCTGCAACTGCCACAGCTGATCTCGTGCAAATTTTCCGCTTTCTTTCAGATCTACGATAGGTAAAGGATAATCCGCACCTAACCTAAAATTATACATTCCCTGCTCAATAGGCGTCATTTTCCAGGGTTGATGAATGAAAGCAAGGGGAAGATGAGCAATTTCTGGTATCCACATCCTGATGAATTCCGCTTCCTTATCATGAGTAAGGGATTGCTTAACCGGATTGTATATACGGATAGTATGGATGCCCGTGGTTCCGGCCTGCATATGAAATTGTGGGTAATGAATTCCCGGCTCAAAGTCCAGAAACTGTTTTGCCAGATATGTAGCCCCGGCTTTCCAGGGCAGCCAAAGGTGATGGGTGAGAAAAGATACCAGCATCGCCCTCATCCTGAAATTAAGGTAGCCGGTAGTATTTACACAGCGCATCGCAGCATCTACCATGGGGTAGCCGGTCATACCGTTTTTCCAGGCCTTAAAATAAGCTTCATTCCATTGGGTACGAGTGCCATCAAAGCCCCGGTTAAAGTTGTCAAACTCAATATCGCATTCCATCTCAAACTTCTGGATAAAATGCCCTTGCCAGCGGAGTCGTGAGATAAAATTATTAACCTGTTTTTTATGTGGAACCCACTGCTTAAAGGCTTCTGCCGTTTGATAAACCTGTCTGACTGATATGTTTCCCCAGGCAATATAGGGAGAAAGGCGGCTACAACTCTTCCTGCTCAGATGTGGCTTAGAAATGTATTTATTGTAGTCTATTACCCTCTCCTTTAGAAAAGAAACCAGATATTTGAATGCAAACTCACTTCCTCCCGGCTGGAAATTACGGTCAGGATTATTGATATCATGGGAAAGGTCACTTCCGCGGTGGGCTTGATAAAAAGCCTGGGAAAGATGAAAGGGTATTATTTTTTTTAATGTGACTTCATCCAGCTGGCTTTGCATAAACTGCTCCCAGTGTCCGCTCCATCCATCACGATTTTTGAGACCACGAACCACCGCATTATTTTCATACTCATACCATTGTATGTCAGATGCCTTACAAAATTCTGCTACTGCTTTATCTCTTTCAAAAGTGATTTGTAAGCCTGTTTCCTGATAAGAATATATATTTACGATAGGATGAGAAGCGTGAATAGCTTTGAGAACATCAAGCACTTCATGATGGAAAATATATAATTGTGTCTGATGCTCATTAAGTTTGGCTTGCATCTCACGCACAGATTCCAATAAAAAACGCCAGTGTCTGTTACTACTTTCAGGGGCATTTAATAGTGAAGGCTCAAAGAAAAAAAGTAGTAAAGTTGGCCTTTTGCTCTTGATAGCATGATGTAAGGGCGCATGATCTGTAAGCCTGAGGTCTCTCTTGAACCATACGACGTTAATTCCTTGGTTTTTCACACGGGAAAAACTGAGGAAGAAAATAAAATGTTCAAGCTAGATTACTAATTACTCAAAAAGAAGATAGAGCGTCACCGTATTGGTAGTAAGTTGTTGAATAGGCGCACCATAGGCATTTTCGGTATCATTTTTCATATTCAATAAGCCTCGTGAAAAACGAACCTCAGGGGCAAATTTGAAAAGTGGAAAATAGACA
The DNA here is from genome assembly GCF_029504655.1 of Catalinimonas alkaloidigena. Classification (NCBI taxonomy): domain Bacteria; kingdom Pseudomonadati; phylum Bacteroidota; class Cytophagia; order Cytophagales; family Catalimonadaceae; genus Catalinimonas; species Catalinimonas alkaloidigena. Next base: position 5,104,983 of record NZ_JAQFIL010000001.1, on the reverse strand, counting down.
TCCAGACCAAAACCAACCTGCACTGATAGATTGGTGCCGCTGACCAGTAATCTGTCTTCGTCATTCTGGTCTTTCTTTTTACCGGTAGCCTCTATACCTGGTTCTACTCCTCCGATAAGATACATCCGGGTATTACCCCGACGCATTGATTTATATTTGAATAAGATTGGAAATTCTACAAAAGTAGTTTCTACAATTTGTTCATCTACCACACTTTGCCCGGCTCGGAGATAATTGTAATCCAGTCTGTTTTCATAGAAAACTACTTCTGGGGTCACGCGCAGATCCAGAAATTCTGCCAATCGCACGTTTGCAATTAATCCTAAAGAAAAGCCAAATGCATTGGAAGGCATAATAGAATGGAGCGAGTCAAAAGCGGATGAGGTGAAGTTATCATTGTACTGCACCCTATAACTGGAAGTGTGCATACCAATGGAGAAGCCATAGTGAAGCCAGCGATTATCATAGTTAGGAAGATTCTCCGACTTGGTGAGCTGGGCGTGGGCCTCAGATAGGAATAAAGTAGAGAGCAAAAAGCAGCAAATTACTACTTTTTGCCAGTGTATATTGAGCTGATGCCAAATGTAAGTGTCTTGCATGTTGTTTTCTGGTAACCTACCTTCTTGAGTACTTCTAAGAACGCTTTTCCATCGGGAAAGGACTGTACAGATTCAGGTAGATAGGTGTATGCTGACTGATCTTTAGAAATCAACCGGCCTATTACCGGCAGTATCACTTTAAAGTAAAAATTATACAATTGCTTAAGCGGAAACTTTGTTGGCTTGGAAAATTCCAGTACCACTACCTTACCACCCGGCTTAAGCACTCTGAACATATCAGATAATCCTTTTTCCAGGTTTTCAAAGTTCCGTACACCAAAAGCAACGATGATGGCATCAAATATATTATCATCAAAAGGTATTCTTTCTGAGTCGCCCAACTTCAGCTCAATTTTATGGTCCAGCTTCATCTTCTTGAGCTTTTTGCGGCCTACCTCCAGCATTCCTTCTGAAATATCCACACCGATAACTTTCTCAGGATTCAGCGAGAGAGATTCAATAGCGAAGTCGGCAGTGCCGGTAGCCATATCCAGAATGAGTTGGGGGCGTTCTGCCTTGAGCTGTTTGATGGCTTTTTTTCGCCAGATGATATCAATACCCAGGCTGAGAAGGTGGTTCAACAAGTCGTAGCGTTTACTGATGTTGTTGAACATCGTAGCTACCTGTTCTTTTTTACTGTTTTTTTGATCTTTGTAGGGGACTACTGCCATGGCGGACAAAGGTAAAGTTTTTCCAAGTATCCAACACAGCAAAAATCAAATTTGTTACGGAACGAAAATCGAAGTTAGTCTTTTCTACTGATCTGACTGGTACTGAGTATTCGCATCTCAACCCGGCGGTTGAGCTCACGGCCTTCTACCTCATCATCATTAGAAGCAAGTGGGTCTTCTTCTCCGTAGCCCTGTGCAATTAATCTGCCTGCCTCTATTCCTTCATTGATCAGGAAGTCAACAATCGCTTGTGCGCGTTGCTGAGACAAATCTTTATTATAAGCGCGGGGCCCTACAGCATCAGTATGCCCGGCGATTTCTATACTGGTACCGGCATTGCTCATCATAAATTGCTTCAGGCGGTTCAATTCATCAAAAGATTCTTCTTTTAGACTGGCACTGTTGAAATCAAAATAAACGAAGTTCAGGATCATTTTGTAGTCAGATGAAATCCTATCCAGCGTTACTTTTTTTCTGAACTCCTGGACTTCTTGGGTTGCTGCAGGAATGCCTACTCTAAGACTTTTGTATACATACCCACCTTTTTCTACGGCTAACACATAGTTGGCATCTTCTTCACTAAGAATATCAAAGCGATAAATACCTTCTGCAACGCTTTGTCCCGGTATAGATTCGCCACTTTGCATTTCTTTAATGCTCACACTTGCAGCGATAGCTTCCTGCGTAGCAGCATCTTCTACTTTGAGTAGCAATTGTACTGCCTGTAAGGAAGGACCAGGAGTATTATCTTGTACTTTGTTGAGTTTTTTGTTGTTCTGATTCTGATTATTTTCAGCGATCTGATTGCTTTTCTGTTTGCCTAACTTTTCCTGATCAGCATCTAAGTCAGGAATTTCTACCATGTATATATCGAGATAGCCAACTCCATCATTACGTACAGTAGCGTAATAACCCCGCATACCATCCTTGGTACTTACAAAAAAGATGTCATCATCAGGGGTATTAATAGGATGCCCTAAGTTAACGGGTTCTGTCCAGGTTTCAGTTTCCGCTTCTGCATCACGCTCAGACTTAAAAATATCATAGCCTCCCATGCCTTTACGGCCTCTACTGCTGAAGTAAAGCGTGGTATTGTCATAATCAATAAACACCCCATCTTCATCAAAAGGAGTATTAATCTTGTCCCCCAGGTTCGTTACTTTACCCCACTCTCCCCGGCGGTCTTTTTCACATTTGTAGAGATCCAGCCCTCCGTAACCTCCCGGTCTGTTACTGGAAAAATAGATGGTTTGTCCGTCAGGGGAAATTGAGACTGAGTTTTCAGAATAGCTGGAGTTTATGTTGTCGCTTAGTGGTACCGGTTGTGACCAGTTGCCATCACTTTTACGGTCAGAAACATAAATATCCCCATTATTTTCGTCACGGTAAATATAAAGCTGCTGCCCATCGGCGGATAAGGAGAGATTGGACTCAAAATAGAGCGTGTTAACAGTTTCACCTATGTTTTCGGCAGGCATCCACTTTCCATCTACTTTACGGGAGATAAAGATATCTTCGTAGCCAAAGTTATCATCATATACGTTTTCGTTCAGGTTCCCTTCCTTACGACGAGAGGTAAAGATCATTATCGTTTCGTCCGCATTAATTACCGGAGCATAATCCAGGCTATTGGAGTTAATTTCGCTACCGATATTGGTGATCGTAAAGTTACGGGCATTGGCAACGAACTCCATTCCGTTTTCACACTCATAAATACGTCTTTTTACCTGGCTCTGAGGTATTTTATCTTCCCCGCGGTACTCAGTATCCTTAGCTAGCTTGGCCAGATAGTGATTATAAAACTCAAACGCTTTCTCAAATTCCAAACCATACTGATAAGCTCTACCAATAGAATAGAGAAGGTCAAAACGGTAGTCAGGGTCAAGCTCATATACACGAAGATAGTAAGGTGTGGCCTGACCTTTATTGATCGTCTCAGTGATGGTTTTGGCGGCCATATAATTGGCCTTGATATTATCAGGATCAGCTTGTGCTGCCAGTATGTAGAATTCTTTAGCTACTTCAGGGGCCTTCTGCTCGTAGTAAATTTCATCACCAATTTCTACCTGTTGGCGGGCAAGTTCTTTATTATCCTGTCCAAAAGCATCCCAGGAGATGCATATCAGCAGAAAAATAATCAGTGTATATGGCGTTTTTCTTACCATAAAGTTTTCAAAACTATGCGTATTAAATACGTTAATTGATAAACGTCTGAAATTCCGATAAATAAGTGTCGGCAATTTAGAATTGATTCCATTACCATGAAATGTCAATGTTTTACAACGTAATATTAATGGGAAGAAAAAGGATTTAAAAAAGAGCAGTGCAGCGAAAAGTATAAATTTATTATGATCATTTTTTTATTTTATATAACTATATAATTATTGTTGTGGCAAATTCACTTAAACGATTGAAATAAAATAGGTTATAGAAATGTAGATATTCGTAATGAAATAGGGCAACATCATCTGAAACACAGCTGTTTGGAAGAATACTTTCAAAAAAACACCCACTTCTTAGTTTTTTTTATCTTTAAGACTGCTACTGATAACTCCTTTGCCAAAGCCTGTTACAAATCTTATGCGAGATCCACGTAAAAAGTGTTTGAATAGATATTTTATCTCACAAAATGATTTTTTACTTGTTATGAAAAAGTAATGTTTTTTAAACTAATAATAGTATGACAACAAATCAGGACAATATTAAACTTTTAGAAAAAATATACGGAAGAACACTTAAAGCGAGTGAAACCTACCGTAATGCTTCAAAGAATGTACACAACAGGCCCCTTACTTTATTTTTTGAAAAAGCCGCAGTTTCTCATGAAAAATTCGCTGAAGAGTTAAAGAATGAGCTTAGTCAAATGGGAAGTAATGTATCTAAAAAAAGCTCCTTGAACATAAGTACAGATAACTTCTGGTCTGACTTTGCTTCTATCATTGTAAGAAGAAATGAATCAGCAATGCTCAAAAACTGTTTGAAGGCTGAGGAAAAAGCAGTTGTTCTTTACGATGAGGCAGTAGAAAGCAATGATATAGAGGGTAGGATCAAAGAAAAAATAAGAGGTCAGCGTGACTATGCCAAAAGCTTATCCGCAGAGGTAAGCTCACTTGAAAAACAATATGCCAGTGACTGATTATAAGAAGTTTTTAGCAAAAACTTCAACCAACTTACGTGCAGTCATAATATTTGGGCTAAAACTCTTTCTTCGGATGGCTTTTTTTTAAAAATTGGTGAAAAATTTGTATCATTCACTATTCAGCAAATTACATTTTACATCAATAAGCCATACGGAGTTAATTTATGATAAAGAGAATAGCTCTCGCTCTTTTTACCCTTTCGATTTCATTGAATACTTTCGCTGATTATGCGCCTGAAAACGATGAATTACGTTTTACGATCGTAGAAAAGAACGAGCTAAAAGGACTGTTTGACGAAGAGGGAAAAACAATAATTCCTATTGAATATGAAGATTTAGGATGGGTTGGTAGTCTCCCCAAAGTATACAATAAAGTAATAGGATATCGGGAGAAAAGTAAGTGGGGACTTATTGATATGAAAAACAAAAAGGTGACAGATGCTATGTTTCATAGTTTGTCACCTTTTTATGATAAGTTGATAATTGCTTCAAAAGGTACAGAGATGGGGCATAAGCATGTTTACGGACTTATCAATACCAAAGGAGAACAGGAGCTTGGCTTTCGTTATTATTCCCTTGAAGCCAACCATGAGCAACTGATAGCCGCAACCATGAACAATCACATGCCTTCTTACGGAGTGATTGATGAAGATGGACAGGCAGTCATTGGTTTCCAATACAGCAAAATTACAGGCCTATCTAAAAAAACTTACGCAGTATACGACCAGCAAAACAAGCTTGCAGTATATACTTCCGAAGGTAATCCACTCACTACTTTTCGTTATGATAGCATTACTCCATTTGACCTGCATCATTTAGCTAAAGTTTACGAAAACGGAAAGCAGGGAGTAATAAGAGAAGATGGGCATATCATTTTGCCTATAGAGTATCAAAAAGTTAGAATCAGTGATAAGGGAGAAGTTTCTGCGCTGCCCTTCAGCAAATGGCATGCTTACACCGGAGATAACAAAAAGCTTCGTACCTATACTTTTGAAGATATGAGGCCTGCCGGTGTTAATCTTTACCAGATTAAGATCGGAGATGTTTATTCTTTTGTCAATCAGGAAGGGGAACTCATTCTATCAGAAAATTGGAAGATAGACACTCTGCTGCATGGTTTCGCTATCCTTAAAAAAGGAAACAGTTATGGAGCCATGAAGAGTCTTAAGTCAGAAGAAAATGAAATTATTCTTGACACGATTTATGACACCCTATACGTGCAGGAAGATTATATGCTGGCAGCGCAGAAGGTAGGCCAGGATTCATATAGTTGGTCTATGTTTGACAGCCATGGTGAGCAACTGACAAGCTATGTTTATCAGGATATTAAACCAGAAAGTGAAGGGTTTTTTCCGGTAAAAAGAAAAAATCATTGGGGGTATATTGATCGTAAAGGAGAGGAAGTAATTCCTTGTCAGTATTTGTCCGTTTCACCTTTTCGTCAGGGAAGGGCCAGTGTAGACTTTATAGATGGACAGGGTATTATTGATACTTATGGGCAGTGGACCGTTAAGCCGTTTAAGTATAAAGGGGCAAGCCTTAACCTGGAAAGGATTCATGATGACCTCTATGTTTTCAGCACCAAAGCGCATCGCTATGAAGCGGCCAAATACGGCTTGGTTGATAATGGTGGACATGAAATTTATGTAAGCAATTACGCACTCATTAACAATGGGCATACAGTCTGGGAAAAAAATGAGCAAGGTAAATACGGATTGATTACCTACGATGGCGAAAGATTGCTCGATACTAAATATGATACAATATCGGCACTTCAGGAAGGAACAATTTATACTTTCCAGAAGGACGGACATTACGGAATCATGAATAGGGATGGAGAAATACTGGTAGACCTGGACAATAATTTCCAGGAACTCTACGCAATGAGTAACCATTACCTTGGTGTAAAGATAGATGACAAATTTGGGTTTGTAGATACACTGGGACGTTTGCGTATCGCCAATCGCTATGATTCAATCAGTCGTTTTCAAAGTAATATGGCAGCCATAAAGCTGCTTGGTCGCTGGGGATATATAGACCTTTCAGAACACTTGGTAGTACAGCCTCATTTTGAAGAAGCCCATCCCTACAGTGAAGGGCTGGCGGTTGTAAGAAAAGGAGGTAAGTATGGAATGGTCAATAAGAAAGGAAAAACTGTGGTTGCGAATGAATATGATAAAATTCGCCCTTCGCTAAAAAACCGCTTCATTGTTGAAAAGGTTGAAGAAGATGATGATGAATCCCAAATGGGTTTGGTAAGCGATACCGGCAGCACCTTAATTTATCCTAAGTATGACTCTTTAGAAGATTTAGGTAATGGATATGTAATCATTAGCAGAAATGAACGATATGGCTTGTTGACTACGCAGGGAAAAAGTACGATCCCACTTAAATATGATTATATCAGATATGATCCTTACAATGAACTTTATCTGGTATTAGAAGAACAAAGCTGGCAATCCATAGACCTCCCTCCAACTACGGCAGGAAAATAAAGGGTTCAAAAAAAGCGGCAATTAAGCCGCTTTTGTATTTTTTGTCTTAAGTTAAATTTGCTTATTTATTTACTGGCAACAAGCTCCTCTTCCTCCTTTTTGATAGCTTTCTTTAAGCCTTTCTTGTGAGAAGATTTCCTGCTTTTTTTTCGGCGACCCCACCAAATCATTACTCCGGTTACTGGCATACTGGCGATAATCAGGCTAGCGATGAAAGCAATGATCTTACCGGTCAACCCCAGAATTGCTCCTCGGTGAATGTCATAATTCATGCGCAGTACGGTATCTGCCAGGTCTGCATCCTCATACTTGCCTTCATAGGGTCCGGTAGTATCTAACGGCTCAAGTGTATATTGATCATAATGCTTATAATCTACTTGATGAAAAGACTCTGCATCATGATTGATATAGGTGTAGTAAGCTCCTTCTTTATCTTGGGGAGTACCGATGTATAAAATTCCATCTTCAGGCTTTTGAGGAAGCAACTTTGTCCAGAGCTGGTCAATTCCTGTCTGCTGCTCTTCCATCTGGACAATGGCTGTAGTATCAGAAGGAGGTTGAACATAAACACCATCACCATCGCCTCCCATGGCTATGTGTACCGTATTGGCAAACCACTGCATACCCATTACCATACCCGTTAGTGCCAGGACCAGACCTACGGAAAGTATGTAAAAACCCATCACATTATGCAGGTCATAGTTGAGCCTTCGCCATTTGGCATCCCACTTGATCGTGAAGCGCTGCTTGCGTGCCTTCTTGTTTTTGGGCCACCATAATATTAACCCACTAATGAGCATAAGGGCAAAAATAAGTGTGCCGTAAGCCACAACCGGTTGCCCGATATTGGGAGGAAGCCACAGATAGTAATGGCCGTGGATCATGATATGAAAAAAATCAGCTTCCTCGTCAGTAATATTTACGATATTTCCATTGTAGGGATTGACATGTACGGTGTAAAAATGCTCCGGCTCAAAGCCCCAGAACCAAACGCTGGTCGTTTTATCGGATTCATTGTAAACATAACCTTTGGGCTCATCTGAGGTTTTTAGCGCAGTTTTAGCAATGGCTGAAAGCTGTGTTGGAGATAGCATTGACTGCTCTGCATCAGGAGGAGTAATGCTCCGAAAAGAACGTGTAATGCTTTTGATCTCATCCTCAAATGCGATGAGGCAGCCGGTGATGGCTACAATAAACACCACCAGCCCGGACGCTAATCCGAGCCAGAGATGTATCTTTCCGACGATTTTTTTAAAAGTCATATTTAAAATTTATAGCCTAATGATAAGCGGAAGTTTCTGGGTGGTTCAGTTTGCCAATAATAATATGTGCTGTAGGCAGAGCCGGAATATAAATACTCGTCAAGTATGTTATTGACATTTAATGCTACATTGAAATTATCATTTTGCCAGGATATAGAACCATCCATGCGGAAATAATCTGGTAGTGCTTCCTGGCCGGTGCTGCCTGCCCATGACCAGCTAGAGCGGTCAAGCTGCCATTGGTAGCCCAGGGAAATTCCGAAACCTTCCAGTACATTATTAAAGCGGTAAGCCAGCCAACCATTTGTAAGGTGCTTGGCAAAACCAGGAACTGAATTACCAATATTTGATTCTTCAGTATCTTCAGTGATCTCCGAATTGGTATAGGCATAATTCCAGATCATGGTGAGGCCAGGCAAAATTTCTCCTTTTACATCTAACTCTACCCCTGAGGTTTGCGTCTGACCTAACTGAGTAGAAAAGTTGATGTTTTCAGGGTCTGCCACCAGTACATTATTTTTAGTGATCTGGTACACGGCAAGGGTAGAATTCCACTGCCCATCAAACCAATCTTTTTTCAAACCTGCTTCAATATTATTTCCGGTAATCGGATCAAAAGCATTACCATTAACATCAGCACCTGTCTGCGGAACAAAAGCCTGATCATAGAGGGCATATACAGAAGACTGAGGATCAATGGATATGCTTACACCAGCTCTAGGCGTAAATTTAGTCTCATCAGTACCGCTACCATATTGACTGTCTTGCGTAGAGGTAATTCTACCTGCTAAAGTGAGGCGTATTTTTTCCTCCCAGAAGTGAAGCTCATCCTGTATATAAACCCCGGAATATGACTGGCTCAGGATATTGGCTCCGGCACGTTGTCGCAGGCTGCGGGTACGATCAAACTGAGGTAAAGAATCCAGAGGTACGGAATGTACTGGATCGTAAATATTGAAAGGTACTGTTCCGTTTAGGTTAACACTTTGATTCCAGTCAGCGATATATCGCTTAGACCCCAGGTCCAGGCCCGCCAGTATATGGTGTTTGATGCCTCCGGTTTGCACATCACCATTAACAAAAAATTGGCCGAACTTGCCAGTATTCAAAGCATCCCAAATACTGACTGTACGTTGCATATTTCCTGCTTCATCCACTCCGGCAATCCAGAAAGAGCTACCACTAGCTTCATAGTTAAAATAAGCCACTTGACCGGTCAACTGCCAGTTTTCGGAAAGTTGATGCTCCAGGATGAGGTATGAACTATGATCGTGGATGGTGGAGGGATCCATATTTGGCTCGGCAATAGTAAAGTCTAAAGGTAAGTCCGCATAACCATTGGCAGAGAATACATAGGCAGAACCAATAGGGCCGGTTTGAGCATACTGGTAAGTATATTCTGCGGTGATGGATGTGCGCTCATCAATCTGGTATTTGAGTACCGGAGCTACAGTATAGCGATTGTTGTACTCATAAGGACGATGTGAACCTTTGGCCTGACCCATCAGGTTGAGGCGGTAAAGTAGCTTTCCGTCTTCGCTTAGCTTACCATCCAGATCAGCAGTAGCGCGATAAGTGTCAAAGCTGCCTACTGTAATAGTAGCTTCTCCTTGGGTGATACCCGTAGGCTTTTTGGTTACCACATTATAAAAACCGCTAGGCTCACCGTTGGCCATCATAAAGCCGGCAGGACCTTTAACAAACTCTATACGCTCTACCATAGACATATCTTCTGTCAGAGGCCCCCAAGAGGACTGTACATTCATACCGTTTCTGAATGGGGCAATACGCGAACCTCTCATATTGAGACGTGCGTAATTATCCCAATGCTCTAGCCTGGTAACCCCGCTGACATTGCGTGATACACCTTCCAGCATATCAAATATCTGTTGATCTTCTATCATTTCACGATTCACCACCTGTATGTTCTGAGGGACTTCTATCAGGGGTGTTTTGATGCGTAAAGTAGGAGAAGGAATGTCTACCTTATAAGAGTCTGTGTGACCACTGACTTGTACTTCATTTAGCTCCATTGCGGACTCGCTTAGTTGTAAATTAAGCGTAGTAGTCTCTCCACTTTTTACATCAACATTCTGCTTTTTTGCAGAATAACCCACCGAAGATGCTACCAATGTATAATTTCCTGCAGGTACATTACTAATGGTAAAACGACCTTCGCTGTTCGTAGAAGTACCCAGACTGCTACCTTGCAGGGCTACATTAATGTTAGCTAAAGGATCACCTCCCGATGACTGTATACTCCCTTTTATGGCTCCGGACGATTGTGCGCAAGCCAAATCATATGAAATAGAAGTTATGCCGAATCCTAGGCACAGGATGAGTAATAGGTAACGAGTAAATGAGTGTATCATCAATTTATTTAGACTTAATTTAAATTGCTGCAAAGCTATGAGCTGTATGCATTATCATCAATCCCTCCCTTTAGCATATTTTTATACTAATAGTAGTATTAATAATAGCTATTAGTAGTATTTATTAGCTGCTGTAAGGAGTAGTATAGCCAGACTTGTTGGCTGTACGCATTGTGAATTGAGAAGAAAGACAAATTAGATTAAGATCAGTATATGGAGGTATAGTTTTGGTTATCAGCTAGTTGTGATGTAAAGAAAAGCTGATAAACCCAACTTTCAGCATGCATACACTGTTGTAGTGATGTGAACACAAATATATTATTGAACTCAAAAAGTCGAAACCATGATAAGTATATCATATAAGTTAATAATGACAGTAGGTGCAGCCTTGCTATTCATAGGGTGCACTCCCAATTTAATGGTAAATACAGACTATGACAGAGATGCTGATTTCAGACAGTATGAGACATTTTACTGGTCAGATGAGTTTCAGCATGATGGAAATGAAGGTGAAAATAATCCTCTTTTCTACAATACGCTGAATAAAAAGCGTCTGAAGACTGCCATTGAGCGTGAACTGGAAGGTAAAGGTTATACGCTTTCTGAAAATAACCCTGACCTGCTGGTAAATGCGAGAGTCTTGGTGGAAGAAAGAAATACACAGAATTATGCTTATGGTCCATATTCTTACTGGGGCTGGGGCTATAATAATTATCGCTCAGCTGACAGCGAGAAAGAAGGTGATGTGGTGATTGAACTGATTGACCAAAACCAGCAGCAACTGGTTTGGCAGGGCTATGCTTCTGGTGTATTAGATACCGATACTGAGAACCGACAGGAGGAAATTAGTGAAGCGGTGACAATAATACTTTCTAAATACCAACATCGTGCAGGGCAGACTAGTGTTGGCCGCTAATAATATGGCTTAGCAGAAAAGTTCCTGTACGAATTGTTTTGCCCTTATTCGGAGCAAACATAAAGAACAAGGATTGAGGAAGGAACTTAAAGCTTAGGTTTCAAAAAAAGAATGGCAAGCCTTTTATGAGAGGGCTTGCCATTTCTTTAAGCCCTGACCCTTGTAGCCTGGTACATGGAATTATTAATGGTACTGTTGATTTGTAAGCCTTTATCTTTCATCCATTGGTCAAGCTGTTGGGCTTCATGGGTATGCAACATATTAAGGGCTTTACGGTATTCTTTGGCAAGCAGTTGACGGTCAAAGCTTACCTTTTCCAAGATCATTTTGTAGTAATCAAGAAAAGAGGTTTTCATGATTGATAGTATTTTCTTTCCACATAAATAAATAAAAATTAGGTAGCGCATCCTGATGCAGGATACACCACCCGGTTGTTTGTTTAAACGTTTATGAGATATTGATGGTACGGGCTGGTTTACGTTTTGCCTCTTCCCTTTTAGGGATAAGCAGCCGTAATATACCATCTTCGTACTTAGCTTTGATTTTGTCAGCTTCAACCGTTTCAGGCAAACGGAAAGAACGTTGGAATGACTGATAACTAAATTCTTTTCTGGAGTATTTGCCTTTTTCCTCATGTTCATCTTCATGACTCACCTCAGAAGAGATGGTAAGCATGTCATTGTCCAGCTCTATCTTAAAATCATTCTTCTTCATACCCGGAGCTGCCACTTCTACCCTAAAGTCATTGTCATTTTCCTGCACATTTACCTTAGGGATGGTAGTGTTGGTATTAGAGAAAGAAGGCCAGTCAAACAGATCACGGGTAAAAAAGTCATCAAAGAATCGTGATACAGAAGGAGAATACCTCTCAGGTACAAACTCTCCGTTTCTTTTCATTAGTGTCATGGTTTTATTCATTTTAAAGTGAAACATTAAACAAATAAGCTTTCGCAAATCCGCCGCAACAGCCTGTTACACATCTGCTGTGTGCGTTAAAACATTTGTGATTAAACCAGAATAAAACTTAGATCATGATCTATCATATTTTAAACAAATCGGATGCCAATTCAAAATATGACAATATAGCATGGGTATATGTCAGTAGAAATGTCAAACTGTCAGAATATGAACCTGTAAAACACCGTAGGTAAAGCCTGTAAACTGCAAAAATTACAGTACAGTATGACATCTGCTGTCATTTAGCTCCGCACAAATTCTTAACTTGAGTGCAATGCAGCAGGAAGAATAATGCGCATACTATATTTCACTTCTTGCAGCCTCTTAATACCAAAATGCCATCTTATGAATACCGTAGAACTCCTGGCCAATCAAACCGAAGGTGCTTACGACTGGGTCAATCAGCTGATCACTACTATTCCCTATGACAGATGGGATATTATGCCCGACATTATTGAATCAACCGTAAACTGGCAGGCAGGGCACCTGATTATGAGTTTTTATTTTCATTCGGTCATGACCATCGCTGGTCACCAGTCGGATATTATGGAAAAAATACCCCTGCGAGAGTATGCGGCCCTCTACACCAATGCCGCGCCCGCCGCTGCCCGGGGAAAAGTGCCACCACCACAGCTTCATGGACACCTTATGCTGATGGAACAAAAGTCACTGGAGATCATTCGTGCCCTCTCTCCGCAAGCGCTTGAACAGCCGCTGGAACCTACCCGCACCCCGCATCCCATTGCCAAAACCAAGTTAGAAGCCCTGGACTGGAACATCAAGCATTGCATGTGGCACTGCGGACAAATAGGCATGTTGAGGCGGGTGGTCCACGAACGTTTTGACTTTGGCCTCAAGTATAGCTGATAAACTATCAGTGAAGGACTTACCGGAAAGCTTATGAAGACAATAACTTTGGCGGAGAGTTAATTGATTAGTATCCTGCTTTTGTATATCAGATGAGCTTGTTGCGCAAACCTACAAACTTTATACAGCCTTGCTGACAAACTCAGCTTTTACCACCAGTAGGTTTTATTAGCTTTGCAGACGAGATCATATGGTATGACCTGCTTATGAAGAAGAACATTTTATGTGGCCTTACTCTTGTGGGGGTACTTACTTTTGGATTGGGTTTTCTGGGCAGCTTAAGCTGGCTGCTTGACCTCTTTACACATTTCAGAGTGTATTTTCTGCTGTACTTCTTCCTGCTGCTAACCATTGCCTTTATCCGTAAGCAGAAAGTAGCTTTCCTGATCAACGCATTACTGTCACTGTTTATCATTACCTCTCTCTATACGTTTTACTTCCCCGCACCGGAGGAGACTGCTGCGCAGGGGCTAAAAGTTTGTTCCATCAACCTGCTGACCTCTAATCACCAATATGATGAGGTGATCCGCTACATAGAAGAGGAGGATTTTGACATCATACTTTTCCTGGAGTTCAACTCCCGGTGGGCCAAAGCCCTTGATGAGCTGTTTACTGCATACCCCTATACGCATCAAAAGATCAGGGAAGACAATTTCGGTATAGCTTTGATGAGCAGGCTACCTTTGGAAAACAGCGAAGTGCTGATCTTGAGCAAGGCTAACATGCCTACGCTTGTCAGTGATGTTCGTTACGAGGGCAGGGTACTACAAATCATCGGTACGCATCCCGTACCTCCGGTAGGAGCCTTTCAGTTTGAAGCCAGAAATGAGCAGTTCAGCCGACTGAATCAGCTGGTAAAAGACTCCGAAAAGGAAGTGCTGCTGCTGGGCGACCTCAACTGCAGTAGCTTCTCACCCAATTTTAAGCGGATCAGCGAGGGAACGAAGCTGCGGGATAGCCGACAGGGCTTCGGCCTGCTGCCCAGCTGGCATGCCCGCTGGTTTTTCCTGTCGGTCAGTATTGACCATGCGCTGCTGAGTGAAGGGGTGGAGGTGAAAGCAAGAGGTACAGGCCCTTTCATCGGCTCTGACCACCTACCGCTGGAGATAGTAATAGATTGGAAGGAGTGATACTACAGGTGCCCCGTGCCTGGTATTAAGCAGAAGGCAGTCTTGTAAAATCCTATGCGCGGACTTATCTCGGAATACTGGCATTCAGATGTAGCTTTTCATCAGTCATGGATGTACTCATAGACATCAATGCCAACCTAAAGGAGCAGTTTGCTCATTAGTTTAAGCTCATTCTGGCCAAAGAGGGCTTGCAGATTCATCCTGATATAGGAATGAGAAATGCGATCGTCAAATATGTTGAGTTTCCCGGACAACCGGAGCTTTATCACTTCGGCCTGACTGAGTTTAAGGTTCCGGTGGATTTGAAGTCTGTCAGCCCAACGGATACCGACTGGTTTGTGATACACATCAACCTCTCCCGGGTCAGGAAGATCAAAGAGGTGAATGGTAATAAAATTGCCTTAGTCCCTACTTTCTTTATGTTTCGCCTGAGACACAAGCTGAAGAAGATATCCAGTTGACTACTCCTGTACAAGGTAATCTGAGGTGTATGGGCTGCGTATCATAGCAATAAGAACTCCTAAAGAAATATTCGGATATGGGCACGATTGAAAAAGAAGAGGGAAGCTGTAAAGAAAAAGTCTTAGGGATTGCGTGGTTGCTTTCATTTGAGATTCCCCTGCCATGGCTTTACTTTTTGCAAAACTACAGCAGGGGAATGTTCAGGGACTTACATTATAATTCCGGAGCGCATTTGTAATGCCCGGCAAGGAATGCGTTCCCATTTATACCCTATCTCCAGGCGCAAAGCGGAGGGGAGGTAGGAAACAGACGAATTGTTTACACCTTGCTAAGTACCTGTATGCCGAAGATCTCCAGCATCTGAGGATTGCCTTTAAACGCCAGGCGGGCAATAGCGCGGAACCTGCTTACCCAGTCGCGCAACTCCTTGAAGGCCGCGTTCTTTTCCTGCGTACAGTTCTCTGCCAGACCCTTCTTGTGCATACGGGTCTCTTTCAGTTCCAGCAGACGCCTGACCGCAGCCTTGGCCTGCTCTATCTCCTTCTTACTGATGCCGTAGGGCTGCAGGTTAAGCTCCTGCTCCAGCACCCGCTCGTAGAAATACTCCGCCTGCCGAACCAGCGGCCAGGCCTGCTTTACGAAGCGCTCTATCTTAAGACTATGCAGTAGATCAGGCTCTTTGCGAAACGCCATACGGCTTACCTTGGCATGCTCTTTAAACAGGCTATGTGTCGCATCCAACTCGGCATTGAGCTGCTGTGATATGCTCCACTGCTCATCGTACAGAATCGTTTGTCTGCTCTGGCAACTTTTGGCCTTCTCCAGCAGCTCATTACCTTGCTGCTGCAAAGCAGCTGTAAGCCCGAAAGGCTCCATATGCAGGCGGACATTTTCCTCCCGCACCGTAGCTGAAAGCGCCAGTTGTGCAGCTTCCAGCACACTGCTTTCTGATTTCAGATTCATTTTCTTTTGAATTAATGTTAATAATGATTTACCGAAAGATGTGGTAAGCGCTTTGGGGCCCTGCACTGCCTTACACCATCAGTTCGCAGAAGAAAACTGGCAAATAAGGGGCGCTACTGTATTTCTTTTTTGAAGCATTCATCTGCTATCTCACCTAAGTATTATTTGTATATAAAGGGAAGAAAAAGCAGTTGCTTAGCCTTTAAGTGGTTTGTCTCCTGGACAAAGTCAGTGGGAGGGATGGGAAAACCCTACGTATAGCTTACGCCGCCGGGTGACTTAGCCTCTGAACATTACTTCCGAAGCATCAAGTCAGCTGACGCAGCCTGCCGGTAGACTGTCTTTAGGGCCAAGCCCTATGGATTTGCTTTTAGGAATGAATACTTCAGCCTACAGTAAGGGGGAGGTCGCTAAAAGAAAAAGTAGCTAAGGCCAGGGTGAAGCGCCCTGGTTTAGCAGCAGGTTTGTAATTGGGCACAGAACAGAGGAAAGAGTGGCTCAGCAGTATACTCATTGAAGGGAGTTCTACTTTTCCCAGTCATTCCGTAGCCACAGGCGAAGGAATCTTAACCACTATGCTTTGCCAATACTTGTGATACGCAGACAAAGTATTTACTTTCCTTCTATTTGCTGAAGGAAAGTCTTTACATGTTTAGTTTGGAAGTGATCTTCGCCAACTACTTGGCAAAATATATCATAGGCTTGTACCCATACTTCTCTGGCTTTTGCATATAGCCCCATCGCTTTATAGACAGTGCCCAAGTTTGATAAAGTTATAGCTACATTTGGATGTTGATTCCCTAAATTTGCAGTAGTAGATTTTAGGGCAGTTTCTAATAATTCCATAGCTTTCTTATGTTCTCCTAAATCTCTATATACAAGAGCTAGATTGGATTGCCTTGTTGCTACGAGAGGATGATTATCACCAAAGTTTTCTTAATCAGATATTAAAGCTTTGTCTAGTAAATCTAGTGCCTTTTCATATTCACCCAAATCATGATGTATAGTTCCTAAATTAGATTGCCTTATTGCCACATTTGGATGCTTTTCTCCAAAGTTTGCTATATCTGACAATAAGGCTTCTTCTAGTAAATTTTTGGCTTGAGCAAACTGTCCCATATCTGCATACAATAGTCCAAGGTTTGATTTATCTGAAGCTACAGCGGGATGCTTTTCTCCAAGGTTAGTTTTATTATATTCTAACGTTTGATTTAATAATATTTCAGCATCTTTCAATCTCCCTAAAGCATGATATACTAACCCTAAACCTGCTTGATCCATTGCTACCTTAGCATGAAAAGCTCCAAAATTAACTATATCAGAAAGTAAAGCCTTTTCAAACAATTCACGTGCCTTTTCAAACTCTCCCAATTCCTTATAGATTAATCCTAAATTTGACCTTCTTATAGCTATTCTCGGATGTGTTTCTCCAAAACTAGTTATATCTCCATTTAAAGAATCTTCCAATAAATCTCTAGCTTGTTCATACTGTCCTAGCACATAGTACAGCATCCCTATATCATTTTGTAGTACTGATATTTTAGGAGTAGAGGTAACTGATGCATGTTGTAATATTGCATCTCCAAAAGGGATGTAAGTAGATTTATCAATTGGGCTATCTTTATCTTGATCATATGAAATAAGTTTAGCTACCCCTTCTATTAATAGTTTTAACTCATTAGCAGAAGTTTTTAACTGAGGGCTTAGAGCTTCTACCAGTACCGGATGCATTTTGTAGCTGTCCTTATCCTTAAGCAGATAGCCCTTTTCGTAAAGGTCTTCTAATGTTCCGGGAAAATCCTCTTTCCAGGTCAATTGTTCTACTTGTAATAAGTTAGTCAGCAAGTCATAGCCTATCCATTGGTTGGGTAATGCTGTAAACTGCTTCAATATATATTTTTCCTGCTCATCTAAACTGCTCAACTGGAATATTTGTATCAGATAAGAGGTAATACGGTCTATTTTCTCATGTCCACTATGGCTGGTGGCTATGCCTGCTTTTTCATCAAGGCTGATAGCTTGTTTAATCTTTTCTGCATTCCAACGATTTTTCTTCGCGGACTTAGCTAGTATCTCAATGGTGAGAGTATGGCATTCTACATCCTGCACAAAACTTCTCGTTTCTTCTTCGTTAAAGTTACTGTTGTGCTTTTGAAACAATGCGATGGCTTCCTCTTCTGTCAGAAAGCCCAGTTCCATCACAGAGAAGAGTTCAATCATTTCCCGGGAGGTTACTAGCACATGCCAATGGGGGGCTTTGGGTAAGTGGTCATATAGTTTTGCCAGTCGTTCGGTAGCATTATCAAGCACCAGTAAGTTGGGTTTGGAGCTATGCAGGTTACGTAATTGGTTCAGGGAGGCATTGAGTAATTCCTCAGGTGAAACATCCTGTAACTTTAGATTAGTTAGGAGGTCATGATTGGCAATAATAGCATCCTCTAAAGAAGTTTCAATGGTCAGCCAGGCAATGTGGACATACTCATCTTTATAGGTATTCAGATAAACTGCAGCAAGGGTGGTTTTTCCAATGCCCCCCATGCCATTGATGAGGGAAAGTTTGTTATCTTCCAATAAACGGCGGCGTAGTTCCTCTAGGTCTTTTTCCCTTCCTACGATGTTTTCTTTAGCAATGCTGGTATAGGCAGTAAGATTTTTGGGGAAAGGCTGATCGGGAAAAGAGGTTTGTAAAAGCTTTCTGATGTGATTAAAAATCGCATCGCTATGTTTATCCAGTAACTGTTGCACGGCGGTCAACTGCTCCTTATTGAGTTGCTTTAACTTCTCTTGTATCTCATTAGTATTGTTAGCATCAATAGTAATGGTGGAGCCATCGGCATCCTGTATCACAATATTATGATCACCCTCAATGCATGCTTTATTAATCATATACCGAAAAAGCTTAGTATTTCCTCCCAGCCTACAATAATGGTTACAATCACACCGACGAGGGCGATCACAATACCAATGATGGTGGAAGTATTGTTTTTTCTTTACCTTTAAAAGTGTCTATCCGGGACTTCTTAATGTCCTGAAACACCGTATTACCATCCCCTTTGATCTTCGCTTTATTTTCTTTCATACCTTTTTCAATTTAAGATACAGGAAATGGAATAGGGTAGCAATGCTTTTTTGGTGTAAACATCCAGCCTGTAGCAAGTTTGCTATGTGCACTATCTTGCATGGTATCATCATCATACTCAACCTTCTCCTTTTACTTCAATACGGATAAGATCCCTCCGGGATGACAGGGGGGTAGAGAGTAGAGTGGAGCTTTCTTTTTATAATCCTCGAGCGCACTCCACGCCGGACATTTGTAATGCGTCCGCACGATGCACTTCCCCCGCACTAAGCCTGGTGACCAAACAAACTATATAATTTCAGCATGGCTAAGATCCCTCCGGGATGACAAGAGAGAAGCTTTCTCTTTTTTCCAGTCATTCCGCAACGGAACTTGCAGAGAGGAGTCGCCGAGGCAGATTAGTATGTGATGACCTTCCACAAGGCATGAGCAGATCAGGAGCAGGATTCTACCGAAGCCATGCAGCTACAGCAGGTCCCTATGGTCAATATCCGTTGCCTGATGAGGGAAGGTAAGCCGATACTCCCAAAAGCTCCCATTGCTATGATAAGGTATTCATAAGGAAGGGGTGGTCAAACAAATTGTCGCTTTGAAGAAGCCTCCCAATAGAAGAGGAGAGTAAATAGCTTTAGGCACGCTGCCAGTAGCATAAAGGGCGGGTTTTGCTGCTTGTAAAGCCCCAAAATTGTAGTTATATTGTTATGGTGAGTAAGGTAGTTATTGAATATATGGCGATAGCCAGTCTGGGTTGAGACGCAGGTATCCAATGTTTCCTGTGTTGATCATGATATTATATAAGAGAAAGCATTATAACCCACTTAGTATGGCAGACTGAATGTGATAAACCTAAATAAAAACCATCAACCCAGACCATCATTATCATGGGACTATCAGAATTATGGGGAAAAATCAAAGGGGCTGAGACCTTTCGCCCCTCCCGGATCATCATCCCTCAGACCAACATAGAGCCACAGCTCAGGGTAGCCGTGCCATTTCAAAGAAACAAGCAGTATTTTGAAGTGACGGTAAATCAGATGTACCTCACCTACAGCAGAGAATGGTTTAAAACCTGGGAGCCTTGTGTATTTGTTTCTACCGGTTTTTTGTATGATGGTAAAATACAGGATGTGCCCTTTTTTGTAGGCCGGAAGATGTTGGAAGGTAAGATTGAGAAGTTGCCTGACGGTATGATCATAGAAAATACCAGAGTGGCGGGCCTGCATCCCTACAGGGGAGGTAAATTCTCAGTTACGGTGGTGCTGGGGCGTGCGCTGAAACAAAATTACCTCAGAAAGATACTCAATCTGATAGAGAGCACGTCGCAGACTTACCTGGGCAGCTTCGGCACCGCAGTGCTCCCTTATGCGCAGGTAGCTAAAATTGTGCTGGACAGTTATGAGGACCTGGTAGATTCAAAAGATGTAGAGCCATTGATAGGACATGGTATCACCTTCAACCCGGATACCCAGGAGGGTTTTAAGCCGGGCTATTTTGCGCTGCTCAACGAGGCAGAAGAAAACATCAATGCCGAAGCGTTTTTTGTGAAACATGGGAAGCTTTTCCATGGCACATCCAGCGCGGAGGCCACGCCTTACCGGGCAGAAGATTATGTGCTCTACAGCATACTGGCAGCGGAAAACAGAAGCGATGTAGAAATACTACCTTATTACCAGGATTTTGTGAAAATGCAGGAGTTTATCTCCGGTATCAACGGAAAACTTGAGGATGAGCAGATGAAGCTGCTAAACGCAAGGCTGTTTTCCCTCCTCAATAAAGTCATGATGAGTCCTGACCTGACACGTGATCAGGTGCAACTGCAGGTAGGCGAGTTCCGAAAGGAAATAAGCGCGATGATAGACGTGCGCCGCCCCCTATCGGGAGATGAACAGCTGGCACCGGACGAGCGTGATACGTGGGAGAAAAGCATGGACAAAGAACTTCTTTCTGTACTCATGAATGTGAAAAAATAAAACATCTATGGCTTTAGGTAAAGCTAGAATATTGCGTATCAAGTTTAGCAAAGACACCATTACTTTTATCAAATCTGATACTTCATCCGCACCTGCGTCTTTCAGAGAAGAAGGTATCAGGCTGGAGCTTACGATTGGTAGGATATTTCATAAGGCGTTGAACAAAACCCGGGTAGAAGGCATATTTGAGAAGAATGACTTTGAGTTTCTGGGCAGCATCCTTTACAAACTTTTGTGTTTATTTGACCAACAGGATGCCCGAAACTTTGTCTACAATGAGCTATCGGTGATTCTGCGTGATGACACCCGGGGGATCATCGTGCTGGAATTTGAAAAGGATGCTTACGATCTAGCGATGTTGCCCTGGGAGTATTTGCAAATCAAACGTAATCCCGACAAACGCATTGAACCCTTTTACATTGGTGCCCAGAAAAACCTCAAGTTTGACCTGATCCGCTACATTGCCAATGACAATGAGATAGCTGCTGATTATTCTCCCAAGCATCAGAATAAGCTGATCGTGGTGAAGGTAATCTGCAATCCGCAGAAAGACTTTCTTGAGGTTGATAAATTTGAAGACAGCTTTGAAGCCCTGGGCAAAGCGTTTGTGAATGATAAGGGGGATAAGATGATAGAGACCTGGCGCCTGGAGAACCCAAGCGTAAAAAACTTTATCCAGGAGATGAAGACGCTTGATGCGCTGATTGATGGGGATTATATATTACATTTTTATGGCCATGCCCGCATGAACAAAGAAGATCCCGAGATCGCGTTTATTGATAACAATGGACAAAAGCAGTGGGTACGCAGCGACTTCTTTGAAAACTTCTTCGGGACAAACCAGAAGTACCGACAGCCACGGGTGGTAGTGATGCAGGCCTGTGAGAGCGGACAGCTCAATAATATGGGTAAAGGGCTGGCAGTGAGCCTCATCAAAAAAGGCATCCCTTTTGTGCTGGCTATGCAAAATGAAGTAACGCCCGATACCTCAATTGCTTTCTTTGCCAAATTCTATCATTCTCTGTTGTCGGGAAAAGATATCTTTCAGGCTGTCACCATCGGCAGAGTTTTTCTGGGATGCGAGTACCGTAAGAGTAATCCTGATATTGAGCTGGAGCACTATAACAATAATTCGTTTGGTACTCCGGTATTGTTTAGCTCTACGGTTACACCGATTCGTTTCTTTCCTGAAAAGGAGGATAAGGACCAGGAGCGGCAAAACCGCAAATTGGTGTGTCAGGTATGTGGTACTGAGTACAGCTATGATTCAGGACGTGAATTTTGTATTAAAGACCGGTGTAAAGGTAGACTGGAACCGAAAAAAGTATCAAAAGAGAACGTACGCACCCCTGAGCCGGCTATGTCCGCCGCTTCGCGCGATCAACTTAACCCACATGATAGGATATAATGAATCTTAGCGAACATCATATTCGTTCTCTGCTTGCTCCTTTGTACCAGGAGGCCTGTTTTGATCAGGAAATAGAGATGATTGTGCTGGCAGAGATGCTGGAGTATCTGGCTGCCCAGTTCAGGCAATGCGAGCCTCACTCAGTATGGGATGTATCACATCTGGACAGGAATAAGTATGACCGGCCCGAGTATATCAAATATCTGGTAAAGCTTCAGCATGAATATTTTCTTGCCCTGGCCACTGTTACGGCAGATCAGGTCACGCGATTGTGTAAGGAAGGCGATATGGAGCAGGCCTACGATTTATGGTGGAAAGAGTTTGTAGAGGCGCTCGTGCACTGGGATGGCTACGTATACGGACATCTGTGTGAAACTCCTTTTGGGTTTACCGGGCATCAGCCGGAAATAGAGCGATACCGTAAGCTAAACTTTAACATCCTGGATGGCCGCTGGCTGGCCGCTGGTATTGAATATCTGGAGCTGGCTCAAAATGAAAAGTTAACGCTGAAAGAACGAAGCAGTTTCTTTGTTTATCTGGGACAGATTGAGCTGTATCACCCCCTGCCGGATTATGAGGGCGCCCTGGCTTACTTTAATCAGGCCAGGGAGTTGCATAATAGCGCAGATGTTCAAAGTGCTATTGGAGAATATCATTTAAAACAGAAGGACTACGACAAAGCCAGGGAGCACTTTCTGCAGGCGATAGAGAAGGAGCCCGAGAACCTGAACACTTACCTGCTCATGGGAGATAGCTATCGTGATGAATCTAAATATGAGACCGCTGAGCAATGGTACGATGACGCGCTGCACATGAATTTCCTGAATAGCGGGAGCTATCGCCGCAAACTGATACTTTACGGTTACGCCAACCGGATAGAGGAGAAAAAGGAAAAAGTCAAAGCATTGATTGACCACCTGCAGATCATCCTGGTAGAGCAACATTCTTATGAAAATATCGTCTACAACTGCTATCGTGACATAGGCTTTGCTTACTCCCTGTCAAGAGAGTACGAAAGCTCTGCCCGGTACTACAGGAATGCTATCCAAAGCAAACCGGACCTGAGCCTGGCACATATTGATATCGGCTATATTCTGACTTATGATACAAAATACGAAGAAGCCGAACAGCACTTCCATAAGGCGTTTGGGGTAGGAGAGGAGATTTTTGAAAGCTACTGGGGCATCGCTTATCTGTACGAACAGACCGGGCAGTGGGAAAAAGCCATTGAAAGCTATCTTAAGTGCCTGAAACTGCGTGACAGCAGTCCGGATGTGATATACCATTTGCTTGGTATTAACTACGAAAAAATGGATACCCCCGATGATGCCCAAACCTACTACCAGAAAGCCCTGAACTGCAAGCCTACCGAGTCCAAGTATTATAATTCCCTCAGAAAGCTTTTGGAAAAGCAGAAGAAAGATAGTGAACTGAAAGCATTGTTGACCTTTAGTATTCGCAACTCCCCCAAAGATCCTTTGTTACATAATGATTTGGGGCTGTTTTATCTAAAGCAAAAAAAGTTGGAGCAGGCTGTGGCATGCTTTTCCCAATCCATAAGCCTGAATCCCGAAGAGCCGGTATATTTTGAGAATAAGGGGCTGACCTACGAAAGAATGGAGGATGCTGCAAATGCAGAAAAAATGTATCGTAAGGCACTGGAGCTGAGACCGAATGAGTCTAAGTACTTTAACGCACTGAGGGTAATTTTGGAAAAGCAAAAGAAAGACAAAGAACTACATGAATTATTGACGACCAGTATTCGGGACTCTCCTGATAATCCATTTCGCCACAATGATTTGGGATTGTTTTATCTAAAACAAGGAGAGTACGAGCAGGCTGCCGAATGTTTTTCCAGATCCTTGGCATTAAATCCTGGAGAACCTGTCTACCATGAGAACATTGGAGTGGCTTACGAAAGAATGGGTGACTATGAAAATGCCGAGCAGATGTATCGTAAGGCGCTGGAAATAGAAAATACCAAAGGAACTTACTACAATCGTCTGGGAGTGTTTTACCATAATATCGGCAAAGGAGAGAAAGCTGTAGCTAACTATCAGGAAGCCGTTCAGCGCGAACCTGAAAATGTGTTGTATTACAACAATCTAGGCCTGGCTTATAATGCTTTGCAAAGATGGGAAGATGCGGAGCGGACATTCAGGAAAGCTTCGCAAATAGATGAAAATAACGCAATCTCACTTTCCGGCCTTGGCCTGTCACTGATATGGCAAAAAAAATGGAAAGAGGCCAAACAATCATTACAGAAATCCCTGAAGTCAGACCCTAACAATATCAACACCTATAATTATCTGGGCTATGTCTTTGAAAATGAGGTGGCGCATGAAGAAGCATTATCGCTATATCTGAAAGGGTTGGAGATTAACCCTGAAGATGAGGCGCTCAACAACCGGGCAGGCATCGCAAATTATGTCATGGGCAAACATGCTGAAGCAATTCGTTTCTATAAAAATGCCATTTCCTTGAACCCTAAAAACGCTGTGTATTATGACAATTTAGGCCTGGCATATGATGGCCTGAAGGACTATAAATCTGCCGATGAAGCCTATTCAAAATCAAGAGCGCTAAAAAATACAGATGGCCTGTAAAGTTAGGATGGTACGTACACCTAGAAGAGTGACCTGTTCTGGCCATATCAGGGGGTAAAGGCTATATGCTACGTAAAAAAAGTAATGATTCACCTTTTGTTATTTACTGTAAAGGGTCAAAACCATCACCTGTCATAAGTAAACGGCTTATACTTGAAGTCTTTTATCACTTACTGAAGATTTGTTGATAATCAAGTGATATGCCAAATGTCGGGTGAATGTCGGGTGAAGTTATTTGCCATGCCTTGTACAATTTACGTCAGAAGTTAAAATTGCCTGAAAGATCAAAATTAGAATCCGATGAAAGTACTGTTGGCCGCAGGAAGCAGATGAAAGGAGCATCTGTTTCCTTACCAATAACTGGGAAGTGGTAGTATATGGAAAGAAGAAAGGTATACCCTTGCCCAACAAAAATAACTTTACAGGCGCATGGTATGTGTCAGGTCTTAAGCTTTCCTACCATGAAGGGGCACTATATGGGGGTATAGGGGAGGATATACTTAGCAGTGTCTTATATTTACTGGAACGCTTACCTCAGAGCAGCCGGGAATCTATAGCGTTTCACATAAAGCGTAGGGATGCAGCCTATCTGTAAGCGATCGCTCAGGTTTTCAGCAATACTATTCATCTAAAGAGTCATCAACGAATACTTATACCTTATGAGGCAACCAGATTTAGGTAGAAAAATAGCAGATCTAAGAAAGGCAAAAGGGCTTACGCAGGAAGAACTGGTAGAAATGTGTAACATAAGTGTACGGACCATACAGCGAATAGAATCCGGCGAGGTAACGCCCAGAAGCTATACCCTAAAAACCATACTGCTAGCCCTGGGTGCCGATCTGGATAAAATAGCGGAGCAGGAAGAAGAGGATGTGAAGACATTGTCCCTGAAGAGTTTTTTATTAAGAGACTTGGACCTCAGCCAGCCCTCCGGCTTTCTGATGAAGCAGCTAAACATAGCCTGGATATTTGGTGTCGCTTACTTTATTCTGGGGATACCAGAAAGCATCGTTGAATACTATCGCTTTACTGATGGAGAGATGATTGTAGGCAGTACCCTATATGTCAGCATCAAAATATTTGTGCTTATCGCCTATGTGTTCTTTATGCGTGGGTTTGTGATTCTTGCTGGGTTGTTCAGTAATTATCTGCTCAAAGTAATATCGATTATTCTGATAGGACTCAACACCCTTATCCTGGGGTACGACATTGTCTCTATCTTTTATGCCCCTCTTCAACGTGAACTGGTACTATTCGGAGCCATAATTACTTTGGGGGGAATAGGCATTGTGTATGGTCTCGCGCTGTTCAGGCTTCAAAAGTCTTTAGGTACCATTGCTTCTGTAGCCGGTGTTTTTGAAATCATCGCAGCTTTACTTTTTCTGACGGTATTCTTATCCCCTTTAGGACTGATGGCTTTACTACCGGCAGAACTGGCAGAAATCATTCTTATTTTCAAAGCGGTAGAACTGATGAAGGCAAAAGAAGTGAGGAGTAGCCTGGCCTAATGGTAGTGAATCGAGCAGCATAAAGTAAATGCTGTGCTTAGGGGTAAAAGGAATAGAAACTAAATACAGTAAAAAGAACGGCTTATCAAAACTTGGTCTTTTTCCGGTTAAATTAGTCTCTTACTCCAGACTAAGGGGTGGTGGTTTTTATCGTACTGTCGGAGCGATAGGTAAATTCGGTAAGCTTGATATTTCTCAGGCGTGGCTGCCTGTATCATCCTGCGATATGCCAGACCCTATGTCGTGTGAGGGATAGAGGTAAAGTGTACTGTCAAATGCATGAGCAGAAAAATCGGCCGTAAAAATGTCAGTTAGCAGCAGTGCAGAGATGGCGTACATAAAAAATGCTAAACGTTAATTGCGCGGAAAAGCAATTGTCCTTCAGGAGGGATCTTGTTTAAACTTGTTAAAAGAGGGGGGGGAAAGTGAAAGTGAAAATGCTGCCTTGCTACCCTGACTTTAAGCTAGCTTCGCTGAATTCACTTGTTGCTTTTAACGGAAAAGACCTCTCCTGGGTGACAAACATAGAAAACTATCCTTCAGGCTTTGCAAAAGAGTGTATGAATGACTTGGGGCGAGTGTACGCTTACGAACAAGTGCTGTACGTTTTTGTACGATTTCAGAGGACTTGAGCAAATGAACCATATGGATCATTTTTTATTTAATCAACCACCAAAGGCCTATATAGGGGCTTTTGGCTGATGCTATGCTTAAGAAAGTGCGGAGCGGTACAATGTTTGACTTTTATGATTGCCGAGTTGAAAGAGGTGCAACTTCTTGTAAATGTTTTTGCATCTGAGGAGTGAGAGGATTTTATTTTCAATTATCTGTTACCTTCTACCAAAGCTTGAGTTACCCCACTAAACTACCTCGCCGCTATGTTCAAGAACTATTTCCTCGTTACCATTCGTAACCTGCTGAAGAATCGTGTGTATTCTTTCATCAATGTTGCAGGACTTTCCATCGGTATCTGCTGTAGCATTCTGATACTGCTGTGGGTGTTTGATGAGACTTCTTACGATAGTTTTATTCCTAAATCAGATCGCTTGTATCAGCTGATGGTCAATGCGGAGTTTGATGGAAAGGTCAATTCATGGAATTCTGTGCCTTTGCCTACGTATCAGGCAATGAAAGATGCGGATGTGAACATCAAAAACGCAGTGGTAACGAATTGGGGTGGTGAACACCTGCTTAACGTGGATGAAAACCCCATCATGAAGGAGGGCTATTATGTGGGTGAGGAATTTCTGGAGATGTTTGAGTTTCCATTACTCTATGGTGATGCGGCTAGCGTGTTGGATGATGCCAGCGCTATCGTGATCACAGAGTCAACAGCTAAAGCGTTGTTTGGCGATGAAGATCCTATCAACCAGATTATCAGGGTAGATGACAAAAGTGACCTCAAGGTGAGCGGTATCCTGAAGGATGTGCCCAGCAATTCTTCTTTTGAGTTTGACTTCCTTATCCCTTACTCCCAATGGCGGCAGGCAAGTCCCTGGGTAGTAGAGAACGAAGATAACTGGGGCAATTATTCCTTTCAGGTATTTCTGGAGTTGAATGATCCTGCGAATGAAGAAGCGGTAGAGAGTAGCATCAAAAATATACTAATTGAGCATGGAGAGGAGGACCTTAAACCTGAGCTGTTCTTGCATCCTATGCTGCGCTGGCGCCTGCATTCCGAATTTGAGAACGGGCTAGAAAAAGGAGGCATGATAGATTACGTCAACCTTTTTACCATCATCGCTGTGTTTATTCTGATCATTGCCTGTATCAACTTTATGAACCTTGCGACTGCCCGCTCGGAGCGTAGAGCCAGAGAGGTAGGCATACGCAAGAGCGTTGGTTCCCGCCGGATTGACCTCATGGGGCAATTTTTAGGTGAGTCGATATTTATCAGTCTTATGGCTTTCGTGATTGCTATCCTGTTAGCGCAACTGCTGTTACCGCTTTATAACGATTTAGTAGAAAAAGAGCTGGCCATCAATTATACTTCCGGTCTGTTCTGGTTATGCTCCATGAGCATAATATTGCTTACCGGGCTGATTGCCGGAAGCTACCCGGCTTTTTATCTTTCTTCCTTCCAGCCGGTGAAGGTACTCAAGGGTAAAGTGAAAGTCGGCAAAAAAGCCAGCACGCCCCGAAAAGTACTGGTGACCTTACAGTTTGGCTTTTCCATCCTGCTTATCATCGGTACGATTGTGATCTACGAGCAGATTCAACTGGTAAAAGGAAGACAGTTGGGCTATGATCAGACAAACCTGATTACAGTAGATTTTACTGAAGAGATAGGCAAAAACTATGATGTGCTCAAGCAGGAACTCTTGCAAAGTGGTGCCGTGGAAGCTGTAACCCGCTCAAACAGTTCTATTACGCAGATCAATTCCAATAATTTTGTAGGCTGGCCAGGTAAGCCGGAAGACCAGCGCGTGATCTTTACGACAATCGCTACAGAATACGATTATGCCGAGACGATGGGTATCAAGGTGCTGATGGGGCGAGACTTCTCCCGAGATTTTGTTAGCGACACTTCGGCTATTGTCATCAATAAGGCAGCACTGGAAATTATGGGGCTGGAGGAGCCTATTGGTACCCAACTGGATTTGTGGGGCGATAAGCGTACCCTGATTGGTGTGGTAGACGATGTGATGATGGGTTCTCCCTATCAGGAAGTCAAGCCTATGTTCATGATCCTGGACCCTGACTGGACGAATGCAGTAAGCATCCGCCTGACTAAGGGCAGAGCGCTGGAAGCTTCGCTGGCTGAGGTAAAAGATATTTTCAGCCAGTATAATGCTGCCTATCCTTTTGAATATACCTTTGTAGACGAAGAGTTTCAGAAGAAGTTTACGACCATTAACCTGACCAGCAAACTGGCGAATCTTTTTGCCATACTGACGATTATCATCACTGGCTTGGGCTTATTTGGTTTGGCATCCTACACTGCGGAACAGCGTACCAAAGAAATTGGCATACGCAAGGTTCTGGGCGCCTCAGTACTGAGCATCGTGTCTATCATGTCCAAAGACTTTTCCCGGCTGGTGATTATCTCCTTTCTGGTCTCTGCACCTATCGCCTGGTGGCTGCTGAATATGTACCTGGAACGCTACCCTATCCGAACGGAAGTAGCCTGGTGGATTTTTCCAATCACTGGACTTTTTGCCCTGACCTTTGCGCTAATCGTGGTGACCACACAATCGCTGAAGGCAGCACAGGCTAATCCGGTGAATTCATTACGGAGTGAGTGATGATGAAAAATAGATCTGGCAGATTTCAAAAATCTGCCAGATCTAAAGTTAGTTTGACCTTAACTCCAGAGCCTGTCCCAGGCACGGATTTCATTCCATTCCGGCGTAGGGGCAAAAAGCTTTTCGCCTTCTACCAGGAATTCTTTTACCACATCTTCATTCAGCTCCACGCCAATGCCAGGTTTTTCAGGTACTTTGACGTAGCCATCCTGAACGATAGGTTTTTCTATTCCGCTCACCAGGTCCTCCCACTGAGGTTTGTCCACCGCATGGTGTTCCAGCCACATAAAGTTTTCGGTAGCTGCAGCACTATGTACAGAACCCAAAAACGAGACCGGCCCGGCAGCGTGGTGATGCATAAAACCTATACCGTGCTGTGAGGCATAGTCACCAATGCGTTTGGTTTCCAGAATTCCTCCCGCGGTGTTGGGGTCCGGATGCACGATGTCTACGGCACGCTTGTCAATCAGCTCTTTGAAACCGCCTTCCAGCCCATAAATGTCTTCACCGGTTTGTGTAGGTGTAGTAGAGGAAGTGGTAATTTCACGCCACTGGTCGGTATAATGCCAGGGGATAATATCTTCAATATAGGCGAGATTGTAAGGCTCGGCAGCACGGGCAATTTTGATAGCTTCATTGACGCCAAAATGTCCCCAGTGGTCAGTCCCCATCGGAATTTCGTAGCCGATCTGAGAGCGCATCACATCCAGAAACTCCATGAGCTTGTCTATGCCTTTCTCTGTAATCTGTACCCGGGTGAAAGGATGCTCGGTTAGGTTGTACTGGCGATACTCATGCTGATAAGGATTAAATTCAGCTTCAGGGGCATTGGTAATGGCTCCCGGGATATCTTTGATCAGATTGATCCCGATATCCATTTTCAGGGCGGTGTAACCCTTGTCAATTCTTTCCTGCATACGCTGGGCGTATTCCTGGGGGTCAGATGAAGTGGTAGTATCGCAATATACGCGCACCTTGTCACGGTATTTACCTCCCAATAACTGGTAAACAGGTACATTATAGGCTTTACCCGCCAGGTCCCAGAGCGCCATTTCTACCCCGGATACGCCACCACCCTGTCTGCCGTGATGACCAAACTGCCGGATTTTTTTAAACAGGCGTTCTACATTGCAGGGGTTTTCTCCCAAAATCCGGCTTTTCAGGAAAAGTGCGTACTCTTTGGCTGCGCCGTCCCTCACATCGCCATGCCCGATAATGCCCTGATTGGTGTATATGCGAACGATAGGGGTTCTGAACATTACTCCGGTAACTTCAGCAATGCGCATATCGGTGATTTTGAGGTCGGAAGGAGCGGATAAACGATTTACTTTCTGGGTAGAGTAGCCCAGCACTTCTTCAATCGGTGCCGCTGTAAATGCTGCCAGACTGAGGCCGCCTAGTCCTGCTTTCTTTAGAAAGTCGCGTCTTTCGTTGTTTTGTTGATCTTTCATAGTTTAGGTTTATATATATTAGTAATAGAAAAAATCAGAAAGACGGATGGTTTCGCTACATAACCAATTTGATATATCCCTTTGGGCTACATAATTCAACGCCAACTCTTAAGGGTGCTATCGCTAAAAATCTAATCTTTGACTTTTTATGTACGCTTGATAATAAAAGACACTCTCATTGATCCAACAAACTACAACGCTCAATTGAGCTTTACCTCTCGCATTAAGTCACTTTATAATTAACGAATTTTTTACTTTTTACAAAAGCAAAATGATAACACTAATATGCTTTAGAGATATAGTTGCCTGCCACATTAGTGACCTTCCACACTTTACCATCGGCTTTGGTGAAAATATAAAACTCTTCTTCAGCACCAATGCCAAACCTGAGGTCTACTCTTTTATTGTCGGTTACTTCTCTGAAGCTAGTTTCTTTTCCATTGACTTGTATGCCTAACTCCTTGACTTCAGCCTGCTTGCCTAATTCCAGTTCATTACTTTCTACACAAAAAAGTCTTCCCGTTACAATATCTCCAAAAATATATTTGCCGTTGAGCTGTGGAACGAGGTCGCCTCGGTATACAAAGCCGCCCGAAATAGCTCTTCCTTCATCATGGTCATACTGGGCTACGGGATAAGTGTAATTCATTTTATCATCATTTTCGGGCAGCGAGTACGCATTGTTGATATCACCCTGGGGGTCAATCATGAAAGCTCCTTCTCTATTGCCCCATCCATAATTGGCACCGGCTACGCCTAGATAAATGGCTTCAATATTTTTTTGTCCGATATTGGTGATCAGCATTTTATGATCTCCTCCCATATCCCAGGAGATACGGTGCGGGTTTCGGAAGCCGTAAGCCCAAACCTCTTGCAGCGCTTCCGGGTTTTCTGAGTTTACAAAAGGGTTATCCTGCGGAATTCCATACCGGCCATTCTGGCTATTGTTTCCTTGTGGGTCAATGCGGATTAGGGTGCCCCAGAAACGCTCTTTGCTTCCACAGATAAAAGGATAGCCTGCCAGTACCGCACCGCCATCACCGGTACTCATATAGAGCATACCGTAGTCAGGATCCCCAGACGCTGCTAGCGGATTAAAAGCTATTTCCTGTACCCCGTGAATACCGCCCACCATATTGGCCCTTAATAATTCGCGGTTTGTTCCGGAAAAAGTACTGGCTTCTGGATTATCCATTGTCCACTCACAGAGCACCCATTGTAATGTAACCTTGATGCTATCATCATAGGCAAAGTCAGCAGGGGCGGTACCGGGAGGCTCGGTGTGGGTGGTATAAAAAATGCCATTCTGCTCAAACTCAGGATGAAAAGCAAAGCTTCCTAAGCCTGTAGCCAGGCCAGGCTTGCTGATAAAGTCAGGTTTTTCTTTTCTGATGTTCAGAAAAGGATGAAATGTGTCCTTCTCCAACGCATAAAGCACCCCATTCAAGTCATGGATAAACATGCGTTCCTGCCCGTCAGTTTTGATAGTAAGCAATTTATTGATGCGGGCCAGCGGGGGTTCCTGGGCAGTGGCAGGAGCCTGCCCTACCTCCTCAATTACGAGACTCAGGCCGGACTCCATAATTTTTTCCGGAATAGGATCTTCCAGAACTTTGGTAGTATCTATTGCCTCAGAGGAAGCCTCCTGCTGTGGCTGATGCGTATGTAGATAAGCGATGATAGCTTTTACATCAGTACTATCCAAAGACGAAAAGGGGGGCATATAGGTCTGATATTCTTCATGTAACCGAACTGCTCGCGGGTCACCCTGCTCTATCATTTCCGGAGCATTGCGGATGAAGTGAAACAGCCAGTCGGCATCCGTTTCCCGGGTCACACCAGAAAGCTCAGGACCGATGGCTCGTTGCCGGAAGTTATGACAGGCTGAGCAGTTTTCCTGAAAAAGTTGTTCACCCTGTGCGAGCATTTGCGGATCGGTAGTGATGGCACTTTCGGCAGATTCATTATTTGGGTTGCTGCATTGGTATAGCAAACTTCCACACAGCAAAACACCAGACAGATAGATGGTAGTAGGTTGTAGGTATCTTTTCAAAAACATCCCACAATCTATTAAAGATTCTGAATAGATAAGACATGTTTTTTATTAAATCCCGTGATAATTTTTGCGGAAGCTGGAAGAGGCTAGTAAAAAATACCCCTAATCCATAGACTTTTGCTTTGGCATCCTGATACATCGGCCGAAGTAAAACAATCTAGTGGAAAGGGGTATCTATATATGAGCGTTGATGATTCTATATATTACTTAGCTTCAAAGGCAAAAGCGACAATAAAGGATGATTCTCCTACCACAATGACTTCATCTATGGCAAAAATAAATTCATCTTCAGAAAGTTCTAATATTTCTACATCTTGCGGGCCATCCTCATCGGTAAATGTGATTTTTGACTCATCAGTATTGAATTTCCAGCTACCTTTGGAAACTTGTTCCTCATCTTCACAAATGTCGCTACCTTCGTTCATCTCAAACTTTCCGTTTTTGTTGAATTTCAGGAAGTTGTCTTTGTAACAGGGCATTTCTTCTATGAGATCAAATATTTCACTGGACTCAACATCTATCAAATAGTAGCCAGTGGTTTTCCAACTCGGAGCGATAAGCATTTGCGTTTTAATGCTTACTGGAGCTTCGGGTTCATCATCATCTTTTTCGCAGGCTGAAGTTAGTATTAGCGCGGATAACAATAATATTGCATTTAACTTTTTCATGGGTTTGAGATTAATATTGAATGAATTATGAATAATAAAATTTGGGTTTGGTGGGCGCCTGTCGGTATCGGTCTTCAGGCACTTTATTTTTAGTACTTATAAAGATTGCCTTGTGATAAATCGTCAAAGAGGTTGCTGCTCTCCACATCATCATTGATGGTAGCACCCCAGCCGGTTTCTACTGCTATACCCCAGCCAGCGCCATGACTGATAGATGAGTTTATTACGATCAGCTTACCAGGGTTTAGGGCATCTACGGCTATATTCGCTCTGGTATTTACCATGCCGGGCATATCATTGCTACCCCCATAAGCAACTTCTGCATAATCCAGCACATTCTGGCTGCTGCCTGACTGGATCAGGATACCTTGCCAGTAGCCATTTTGCTGTTCGGCACCGGTAAATACGATGGGAGCATCTGCTGTGCCCACTGCATTGAGGTAACCCTGGCTGATTTTCATAAGTGCGTCTGCACCAAAGTTCAGCCTTACTCCGGGAGTCACCTTCAAGCCTGACATGATATTGATTTCTTTAGGCACGTAGTAAGCGGTTCCGTCTGCCATGGCTGTCCAGCTTGCTTCCTGATCCAGCTTTAGTGAGCCTTCAATGATCTCTATGGCATCCATGCCATTAGCGCTGGTGCTTACTGATGATGCGCTGAGCTTTCCGATTTCGTGTATGGGCAGCGCCAGGGCAGTGCCCTCATTGTGCTCAAAACTGTTGTCTGCAAAGGCTAGCAGATTAGCCCCATGCTCAACGTATAAACCATAGCCACGGCTACCTGAGATGTAGGTGTTTTTAATACTGACCCTGGAAGCGGCGATATTGTCTATGCTCAGCGCTGCGCTGTGCATCATGCCGTAGGCAGGGATTCCATTACCGGCATCAATGATTTTTACCCACTCCAGCAGGTTGTCAGGGCTGGAAGACTGGATGAGAATTCCGCCCCACCTGAAGCCTCCTTCAGGTGCGATGTCAAACGTAATGGGAAGGCTGTTGCTGCCTTTGGCATACAGATAACCGTCAGGCGTAATTCTGAAGAATTTATTAGGGTTAAATCTCAGGTGTGCGCCTTCTTGTATTCTAAGTCCGGACGAAACCACTACTTCTTCTATCAATTTATAAGCGGTGCCATTAGAAAGCTTAACCCAGCTCACTTCTTCATCCTCTTCCAGGAAACCACCAGTCAGCGCCACATAATTAAGTTCTTCGCTAGCAGCTTCAATACGGCTTTCAGCATCCATTTTGTGTGCCTGGCCTAGCGGTATGCTCACGTTCAAGCCTGGATTATTGAGAAAGTAGTTGTGAGCGAGGTCAATCGTGCCGGAATTGCTTACCAGCAGACCATGATCTGCAGCATACGTAATGGTGGAATTTGTCAGTTTGAGATATCCCTGCTTAGCAACGCCTAGGGCTGCAGGATTTGACATTGGATAGACAGCCTCACTTCCAGCATATTTTACTTCAGTGTAGCTCATCTCATTGTCAGTGCTGCTGCTGAGGATAGTGATGCCAGCCCAGTATCCGCTTTCTGCCTCTTTTCCGGTAAAAGTGATCAGTTGCGTTTCAGTACCTTCGGCGATCAGTTTACCATCAGCATTGATTTTCAGCCCTTTGTCTTCATCAAAAATGATCACCACGCCAGGCTCAATCGTCAATTTGGCATTGACTGCGACCATAGCGCTTACATGATAGTCGGGCAGTTCGGGGTCTTCAAAAACATTTTTCAGCACCCTGTCCTGAGCAATGTCAGCATCAATAATGGTAGCGGTATTATCAGGAGCGGCGCTGACCTTAATGGTTACCTCATCGGTATCGCTGCCAGACTCATTGCTGATCTTGAGCTCAATGACATATTCACCGGCTGCATCTGGAGTAATAGTAGGCTTGGCTACGGTTTTATCCTTAAGCTCGGCTTCACTCGCGGCAGGCTGTGTTTTGAGGGTCCAGGCATAGTTAAAGGTTTCGCCATTGCCGTCTTTTGAGGCCGAGCCATCCAGTGTAACCAGCGAATTTACCTCCACCTGCTGATCGGCTCCAGCATTGGCTTCCAGTTTGTTATCGGGTTTGGGCGTTTCTTCTTCTTCACAGCTCACCATAATGAGGAAAAGTGGAAGCATCATCAAAAAAAAATGTTTCATTTGAATCTGAGTTAATGTCTTTGTTTTATGGGGTTCTTTCACATGACAAATATGGTGGGTAATGCTTTGGCTTAGAATACCGTAGGAGGGGCATTTGTACTACCGTGTTGATGGTATTTTGATGGTAGAAGATAACCGTATTTTATCGGCTGATATTTGTTAGCCTACGTCAGGAAAGCATTAAGTGCAAGACTTTGATGAGGGCAAAAAATAAAGCGTGAGCAATCTTTCGCTCACGCTTTTGTTGTAAAGTGGGTAAATGTATTGGTAAGTTATCCAGACCTCATGAAAACGAAGGGCTTCAGACGTAGACCAGTTGGTGCTTGAGTGCGTACTTATAGATTCCCAGGGAATTCCTTGCACCAATTTTTTTCATCAGATTTTTCCGGTGGGTTTCCACGGTTTTGGGGCTGATAAAAAGCTGTTCAGCAATTTCCTGATTGGAGTACTCATCAGCAATCATACGTAAGATTTCCTCTTCACGTTCGGTAAGCGTACTCTCTGTAGAACGATAGGGTGAGTAGGCACTTGACCTAAGCATATTCTGAGCAAGAAGCTGGCTGACTGATTGGCTCAGATAAAACTCTCCATTAGCTACTTTTTCCAAAGCGATTTGAAGCTCAGTTTTCCCTGTGTTTTTCAAGATATAACCTTTCGCGCCTGCCTGTAACGCTTCGCGAATATTTTCCAACTGATCATTCATGGTCAGTACCACTACCTTGACATGCGGGTAGTTCTCTTTGATCACCTGGCTGACAAATTTTCCCTTACCATCAGCCATATGGAGATCCACAATAACAATATCACAATAAGGGAAAGAGCGAAGTTTGTCTAAAAGTTTTTTGCCGGAGGTAGCTGTTCCCAGCACTTTTACACCCTCCATCTCCGCTAGCAACGAGTGCAGTCCATCTAAAAAAAGTTGATGGTCGTCTGCGAGTAAGTAGTTCTTTACCATACATTTATATCAGGATAAAGAGCTCTTTTCAAATTAAAGGCCAAACTTTTTGTGTGGATAATTCTTCAAAAACAAAGTGTTAGCAAAATGTAAGTGTTCTTTTACGGACACTCTTGTGGTCATTAATGTACATCCCGTACACATCTGACAATCAGTATGACAATCCTTTTTTATTTTACCCCTGAAAATACCGTGTAAAAGGTAGGCAATTCACCGTCTTCAGGGTATACTATGACCTTTGTATTCTCTTCAATTTTGTGTGTCGTCATGAGCGACAATATTAAAATTGAAAATGAATGAAAAATGTAATTTGGCTCCTGTTAAGCATATATATGTCTCTCGCAGCCTGCACAACCCCCCAGATGCTGCTACAGGAGCCTCTCGCCAGTGAAGCTACCCCTATGCCGGTAAAAGGCAGACAAGGCTGGCTCATCAATCAGAGACTCTCTTTTGGTAACTACCAAACCGACAGAGTACAACGAGGATGGACTTTCAGCTATGGTATAGATTTGTTTTTAACCGAGCTACAGGGCGCACAACAGAAATTCAGCTTTACGATAGAAGATGAAAAAGGACAGCGCTTCACAGTGATGAGTGCGCATAAGCTGCGTGGATTAGTAATTCCGGTAGACCGTTTTGCGCTCAAAGCTAAACCCGCAGTAGAAGAGCTGCTTTCTTTTACTGTACAGACCAAGGATATGATGGCTGCTACGCTGTATAACCATCAGGAACAAGTGGTCTGGCATATGTTGATGATGCACCCCGATGACTTTCG
Source organism: Catalinimonas alkaloidigena (assembly GCF_029504655.1). Taxonomy (NCBI): domain Bacteria; kingdom Pseudomonadati; phylum Bacteroidota; class Cytophagia; order Cytophagales; family Catalimonadaceae; genus Catalinimonas; species Catalinimonas alkaloidigena. Next base: position 5,067,288 of record NZ_JAQFIL010000001.1, on the reverse strand, counting down.
GAAAAATGGTAAGTATGTAGGTTTGCTGAGTAACGACGCAGATGCACCTATCCAAATTGTACCTGTGCGTAAGCTTGCAGCGCAAAAAAGCTGGGGCAGAGATATCGTAGGTTTTGAGTTTCAGCAGGATGGGAAATCATTGGCCGCGGTTGAGCTACTTAATCAAGGACGTGTATGGGTCAACCAAAGCCTGTCTGACGATATGCAGTCTTTACTGGCTGCTGCATGTGCAGGTCTTTTGTTGCAGCAGGAAATTGAATTACCCTCCGAGCAGATATAAGGGTGTGATAGTTCAAATGAGCATATACAGACACCCATTAAAAACAATAACTCTATCGTATCACGACACAATATAGATTAACCCAAAACAAATAAAATGAAACGCCTTTTTTTTGTATGCTCATGTATATGGGCGCTTACCTTTTTGATCAGTTGTCAGAAAGAGGATGAAAATGAAGAACCGCAGCCAGTTTCTCAGTTAAAAGCTGTGGCAGGCCCCGATCAGCAGGTGGAGGTAAATACTTTGGTAAGCCTGGATGGCTCGGCCTCAAAGGACGGTAAAGATAAACCACATCAATACGTCTGGACGATCCTGACTAAGCCGGAAGGCAGTGAGGCAGATTTAGTAGATGAGGGCAAAGCAAAAGCTACTTTTACTCCTGACCTGGCTGGTGAGTACAACATTGAACTCACCGTGTATAATGTAATAGGTAACGAACATGCTGATGAAATAAAGGTCACAGCAACTTCCGAATCTACTGAGCCAGTAACGCAAGTCATTATTCAGGAAGATATTGAGACTGAGACAGTACTCTCCAATATATTTGTTGAACCTGCAAAAGCTGACTACTTGGTAAAGGACTTAATTGCCGTAAAAGCCCCCTTGATCATAGAAGCAGGTGTCACCATTGCCTTTGAAGCCGATCAGGGTATGATCGTCACTTCCCCCGGCTATCTGAAAGCGCTAGGTACTGAGGATGATTCGGTGAAGCTTACCGGAAAAGAAAAGACCGAAGGCTATTGGAAAGGGATTGTTTTTAATTCTCCCAGCCCTGAGAATGCGTTGAATTATACTGAGATTTCTTATGGTGGGAGTGAAGCCCTTCCCGGTATGGAAGCCGCTGCAAACTTAGGACTAGATGGTGAAGATTTCGGCTTCATCAAACTGAATCATACTGCAATTACCCATAGCAAACACTATGGTTTATATGCAGAGAAAGGTTCGGATATGGAAATGAGGAGCAGCATCTATCTGGGAAATGATATTCCTATCGCGATACCCTTGGACCTGGCCCGTAAGCTGGATGCCAATTCGGAACTGGATCAGTCTAACCATAATCCTCGCATAGAAATCATTGAAGGCACCATACCCCCACTGGAAGCAATGACCATAAGCAGGTTTGCGGGGGCAATGGAATATCTGGTCAGCAAAAATATTGAAATTTATGGCGGCTTACACATAGAAGCAGGAGTTAGCCTGGCTTTCGGGCAGGACAAGAGTCTGATGGTGAAAGAGCAGGCTTATATTTCTGTCAAAGGCAGCGCTTCTAATCCAGTGATTTTCACCAGTGCTGATCAGCATCACGGACATTGGGCAGGAATTTTAATTGAGTCTGCTAACCAACTGAACGAGCTGGATTTTATTGACCTGACCCGGGCAGGGAGTACTTTATTGCCAGGTATCTCAGTTTCAAGCGGAATAGCGCTGGAAGGCGACAAGCAAGCCAGGTTGAAGTTGACCAACAGCTTCGTGGGTTATAATGTGGGAGATGCGCTGCATGTAGAGCCCGGTGCGTGGCTCAGCAGCAAAAACAACCAGATCGTCGACAGTCAGAATCATGAGCTTTCTGAAGTCCTGAAAGGCAAGTGGCTAGATAGCTGGAGTTTTCAGCAAAGTTATACTATTGACGATAAGTTTTATGATGCTACTACAGGTATCTGGTTCAGAGGGGCTAACAGCCCCTGGGATATGAACCCGCGCCCCGGAACAGGCTTCAGCGTACAGGAGAACAGTGACTTTGTCTGGAACTATGAACTAAGCACCGACGTAGGCGGCTGTCAGTCCTATACTGTAGAGTTTGTGGGTGGTAAGGTGTCAACCGAAGGTAACACCATCATATTTGCGCCAACAGTACGACGCAGAAAGTACCACAGTACTTGTGAGCCTTCGCTCAACTTTGATCAGGATGAGTCTACTGAAAGCTTTGCGATGGTATGCGAGCTCTTCCAAGAGACAAATGAATTGGGAGTAACAGTATGGGAGTTGAAACTACATCATGAAAATGGTGCCTATTCACAGTATTATAAGCTTAAGTAACAGAAGGTCATGAGGATCATATCGGGTACAATGTGAATAAAACCTGATAGTAAGTCTGTGGTCTTACTACTAAGAATTAAGCAATACAATTGGCCTTTTGCACTGCCCGACGCTAATAAGCCGGGATTTGCAAAAGGCTTTTTTCTTTTAGCACAGACAAAATGATAATTATATTGAAGGGGGCCGGGGATAGAAAAGATAAATTTCTTTTGTATTTTTTGCCATCAAGGACCTGCGTCCGTTTTTTTAGTAAAAACAACAACCTAACTAATGGCAAAACTTGATCTCACAACATTCTGGTCTTCTTTTTCCTCTTACCTAATGAGCGCCGGGAGTACAGCAGAAAGTACTACCCATGCTCCTGTATCCAAAAAAACGGTTCCACCGATAGCAGCAGAGAAACCACGAAGGCTACTTTCCATAGATGCGCTGCGGGGTTTTGATATGCTGTTCATTTCCGGTGCAGGTACTTTTCTGATGTTGATGGAGGGGAAAACCGGCTGGAGTTGGGTAGATGCTGTGGCATTACAAATGAAGCATCCTGCATGGCATGGCTTTACCTTTTACGACTTTATCTTTCCGCTATTCCTGTTTATCGCAGGTGTGTCATTGCCTTTTTCATTGCAAAAAGGTTTATCGTTAGGAATGGGTAAAGCGGAGATTTACCAAAAAGCTTTTCGTCGCCTGCTCATCCTGATCGCACTGGGTATTTTATACAAAAATGCCCCTATCCCCTTTTTTGAACCTTCAGAGATACGCCTGGGGAGTGTGTTGGGAAGAATAGGCTTCGCTGGTTTTGTTACGACTGTACTCTACCTGAATTTTTCTTCCCGGACACGCCTGGCCTGGGTAGGAGGAATACTCTTATTTTATTATGCTGCACTCTTCCTCATACCTGTACCCGGCTATGGTGCCGGAGACCTTTCTTTTGAAGGAAATCTGGTGGGCTGGTTTGACCGCACATTTCTGCCCGGCCGCCTATTACAGGGTACATATGATGAATTGGGGCTGCTTACCCAGTTTCCTGCACTTTGCCTGACTGTACTGGGCGCCGCTGCCGGAGATATGTTGCGAAAGCAACAAAAGGATCATAAAAAATTACAGTTATTGCTGTTATCAGGAATTGGCTGTATGGCCTTAGGCCTGCTATGGAGCCTACATTTTCCTATCAACAAACACCTGTGGAGCAGTTCCTTTATCCTACTCACCGGAGGCATGGCGTTTTTGACGCTGGCTATATTCTTCTGGGTGATTGATGTGCTCAAATTCCAGAAATGGGCATTCTTTTTCAAGGTGATTGGCATGAACTCGCTTACGATTTACCTTGCATATCGTTTTATCAGTTTTGGAGCTACTTCCCGTCTGCTTTTTGGAGGAATATATGCTCCGGCTCCTGAAGCCTGGCATGGCGTATTTCAGGCGTTGGGAGGGTTGGCTCTGGTCTGGATTTTTCTCTATTTTTTATATAGAAATAAGCTGTTTTTGAAGGTTTGAAAAATGCTTGCTACAGGAAACAGTATTTAATAACTCACAAAAATACAGTCAGTTTAAATGCTGGTTTTACGGGTTTTTGATTATATGAATTTGTGATTGCCAGTGATTTAAATTAATTATGTGAAAGAAGGAAAAAAAACGCATGGAACGTATGGATGATAATCCCTCCACAACAAAATACACTTTGGCTAATCCACATTTGCCAGGGGAGGCTTATGATCAAATTACGGATATGCAGTTATGGGAACTTTTCAAAGCCGGCGACAAAAAAGCGTTTGATAGCATCTATGACCGGCTTTTCCAGCCTTTATGCGGATACGGCGATAAAATATGTGCAGAAAAGGCGCTGGTAGAAGATGTCATACAGGACTTATTCATCAGCCTTTGGACCCGCAGGGAACATTTGGGAGGCACAGATTCTATTAAGTTTTATCTTTTTCGCTGTCTCAGGAGAATGCTTATCCGGAGAGTGCAGCAGGAAGAAAAAAGGGGCAATGCTTACTCTTTTACTTCAGGAATTAGTTTTCAGCTTGAACTATCAGCTAAAGCCACTTCCACAACTATTTCTGATATAGAGGAAGAAAGAAAGAAGGTGCTCAACCAGGCATTACATAAGCTTACGGACAGGCAAAGAGAAGCAATCTACCTGAAGTTTTATAACAATCTCTCCTTCCAGGAAGTAGCCGAAGTGATGGAGATAGGAGTGAGGTCAGTATATAACCTGGTCGGACGCACTATCGATATTTTAAGAGCGGACTTTAAAAAGACAAACCCTGACGCTGAACTGGCATCACTTCCCATGTTGCTTACTTTACTGTCGGCTTGTCTGGAATACGCGTAAAAGAACTCTGCTACCGCTATTTGTTTACTAAATTTTACTGCCTTTTGTTAAAAATATGCAAAGTAAATACGCATTCTATTGTATCAGGTGTATTTATTTGAGAAAGTAAAAAAATCATAGTGTAAAATCTTAGCCTCCTGTCTTTGCTTAGTAAACAGCGCTTTTCCAAAATGTCTTTTCACTTTGGAAGAGCCTCTCTGGAAGAGCCGTAAATACTAAGCCATGCCTGACCCACATTATACTGCCAAAGACTTTCTGCTGGATGAACATTTTCATCAATGGGTAAAGTCACCTACAACTGAAATTAATAACTATTGGCAGGAGTTTATCCGCCTGCATCCTGAGGCAAAGCAGGAAATAGAAGAAGCGCGTAGCATCATCCTGCAACTTGACTTTCAGGAGAACAAGCGAGCTGTAAGCGCAAAAACCAGGATCAAAGCAAAGATTGATAGTGCTATTCAGGAGAAGGCTCAGCCAGGGCTATTTGGTAATGAGCGGCATATGCAACTTTCTGACACCAGAAAATTATTTACTAGATCATGGTTTGCTGTTGCCGCAACGGTAAGTGGCTTAATCCTTTTAGCAAGTATTTACTTTTTGCTTACTTCTTCCCTTGAGGTTACTGAGTATCACACTGCATATGGGGAGACAAAGAAGCTTAGGCTTCCCGATTCTTCGCTGGTCGTACTGAATGCGAATTCATCACTTAGCCTGGAGGAAAGCAGTTGGAAAGATGCTGCTGAGCGGACAGTATGGTTGGAAGGAGAAGCATTTTTTGAAGTAGAGGAAAAGGTGACTCCCTCCGGTCAGCCGGCCAAATTTATTGTCCACACCGGGAGTGTTCACGTAGAAGTGCTGGGAACTGCATTTAATGTCAATCATCGACACCAGGAGACTAAAGTGGTATTGAGCTCAGGAAGTGTGAAACTAAACCTGCGGCAAGCATCAGAAAGTGCTGAAAGAGAGATTATGATGGAGCCGGGTGACATGGTGGCGGTGAGCAAAGTCAAGCGTGAAGTAGTGAAAAAAGTAGTGGATACATCGCATTACACATCCTGGAAAGAGAATAAGTTACTTTTTGACCATACTCCCATTACAGAAATCATTCAGCTTATAGAAGATAACTATGGCCTCAAAGTATCTGTGCAATCAACAGGCTTATTGGAGAGAGAGTTTACCGGTGCTGCTCCGGCAGATAAGCTGGATATTCTACTGGCCAAAATGGCCGTAGTGTATAACCTTAAAATTGACAGAAATGATCAAAAGATAACCATCACAGACAAGTAAAAAAGCGGAAGCCTTATCCTGGCAGACAGCAAATCGCGAGCAAAAGGCTTCCTTGAAATTAACTACTACTAAAATACATCAACTTATGAAACTAACCTTACGATCGCGCTACAGTCTTTTGCTGTCATGCATGATATTACTAGCCCCGCTGATAAACCAGCTGCAGGCACAGGCGCTTGCGGCGCATACAGCTTTGCAAGCTAATGTAGCGCCCAACAACCCCTATCAGGATGAGGAACAAGAGCTTTCCGTGGTATTATCAAAACTATCCGAAAAATTTGGTGCAGAGTTTAACTACGATTCGGAAACCATCCAGCATAAAAAGGTTACTCAAAAAATACCGAATATTTTAGAAAAAGAAGATCTGGAAAGCAGCTTGCGCCTCCTTCTATCTCCGCTGGGGCTTGACTTCAAAAAGTTTGAAGATGCCTCTTATGCTATTTTTCCTAAAAAAGAAGAAGGAGAAATCAAGAGGGTTGAAAGCACTCCTGGCTCATTCAGAATATTAGAAAATATCGGTGACAGTAAACAGGGTGGCTTAGTTTCTTTCAGCAGGCACCCCATGATGTTTGCTGGTCATGTAAAAGCCTTGGGAACAGTAAGTGGAATAGTGACCGACGGAGAGTCAGGTGAGCCGCTTCCGGGCGTCAATGTACTGGCCAAAGGGACCACTAGCGGTACTGTAACCGACATAGAGGGCAATTATCGCCTTACAGTTGATGATAACGTTAGCATATTGGTATTTTCTTCTATCGGTTATGAAACTGAAGAGGTAGAGATCAACGGTCGTAATCAGATTAACCTGAACTTGTTTCCCGATATTCAGTCGCTTTCTGAAGTCGTAGTTGTGGGTTATGGTACCCAGGAAAAAAGCGACCTGACTGGCGCGGTGGTAAGAGCGGATATTGAATCATTCAGGGAATCACCCAATGTAAACATCGCCCAATCTCTTCAGGGCACAGTGCCCGGACTTAATGTCGGACAGGTGGATGCAGCAGGGGAGAACCCCAACATTTCTGTGCGAGGGAGGTCTACTATTAACGGAAATCAGGATGTACTGCTGGTAGTAGACGGAATTATCTATACCGGTAGTCTTAATGACCTTAACCCCAATGATATTGAGTCTATAGACATCCTCAAAGACCCCAGTAGTATGGCTATCTACGGAGCGCAGGCCGCCAACGGTGTGATGCTGATTACCACCAAAGGTGGAAATAAATCTTCCAAGCCAGTGTTCAACTATACGGGTTCATTTACTACCCAAAACCCTAGCAATACACTTACTCTGATGGATCGGGAGCAGTTTATTCAAAAGTCTTTTGACGTGGACTGGGAAGCATCTTATCAGGAGCCTGAATACACTGAGCTAAAACCAGACTGGTCTTATGCAGATATCGTAGGAGATCCCGAGCTGAGAGCTGGCTTTGACAATGGCACGGATTACGATTGGTGGGATGCCGCTACTGACCCCGGCTATATCAATGCACATAACCTAAGTGTGAGGGGCAGTAGCGGTGATGTATCCTATTATCTATCAGGCGGCTATACTAAGCAAAAGGGCTATATCATCAATGACGAGTTTGAGCGTATTACCGCGAGGATTAATTTAGAAAACCAGATTTTTGACTGGTTCAAGATAGGTGCTCAAACCTTTGGCTCGTTCTCCGATTATTCAGGTAATGCGCCAGTGATCAGCACCCTGTCCAGAATGGCCCCTTTGGTCCAGCCCAGCGGAGAAGATGGTGAATATATTTTAAATCCAAACGGTGCGAATCTTTCCAATCCCTTTCTGGATGCAGCAGCAGATGATTTTGAAAAGCGCAACAGCCTTTTCGGTAACTTCTATGCTGACCTGAGTCTGCCCTTTGTAGAAGGCCTGAACTATCGGCTTAATTTCGGTAATAACTATGCCTGGGATCGGCACTATAGCAGCAACGTATATGAGAACGGAGCTTCAGGTGGGGCTTTCAAAGCAAACGAAACCTGGTACGACTGGACATTAGACCACATCATCAATTATAAAAAAGAATTAGGCGAAAAACATCAGATAGACCTGACCCTTGTAGCAGGGCAAAGAGAAAGAAACTATGAAACCACTTTGGCTACAGGTACCAACTATAACAACCTGCGCCTGAGCTACAATGACCTGAGTCTTGCTGCTATTCAAACGATCGAGTCTGAAGCCTGGGACGAGAGCTATTTATACCAGATGGCACGTCTGAATTATGAGTTTGATTATAAGTACCTGGTCACCGCTACCCTGCGCCGCGATGGGTTCTCGGGCTTTGCCAGAAATGAAAAGACAGCGCTCTTTCCTTCCTTAGGTGTAGGCTGGGTGCTCAGCGAAGAAAATTTCATTGATCAGAGCTGGATTAACAATTTAAAGCTAAGAGGCTCATATGGTACCAACGGTAACCTGGTAGACCGCTATGCTTCCCTGGCAGTACTCAATACCTATGCAGCCTATGTGTTTGGTGATGGAGGCTCTACCCTGTTTGGGCAGGAAGTAACCCGCCTGGCTAACCCCAACCTGAGTTGGGAAACCACTACCGGCTTCAACTTCGGTCTTGATTTCTCAATGCTGAGTAATCGCCTGGGCGGTAGCATTGATTACTATAGCACCACCACCAACGACCTCATTTTTGATGTCTCTATTCCCGAAATTACCGGCTTTGAACAGATCACTTCCAACGTAGGGGAAGTAGCCAACCGCGGAATAGAACTAGCTATCAATAGCCAGCCGGTAAAGAGAAATGATTTTGCCTGGAACCTGAATTTTAACCTGGCTGCCAACCGTAACGAAATCGTGTCTTTGGTAGGGCTGGATGCTGATGGTGACGGGCAGGAAGATGATCTGCAAGCCAGTGGCTTGTTCATCGGGGAGTCTATCAATTCCATATTTGACTATGAGTCGGCTGGTATCATCCAACTGGGCGAGGAAGCTCCGGAAGGGTTTTTTGTGGGCACCCATCGCATTGTAGACCAAAACGGGGACGACTTCATTGACCCCAATGACAGGGTGATACTGGGAAGGGAAGAGCCCGCCTACAGCTTCGGTATTCTCAACGAGTTTACATACAAAAATTTTACATTCAGATTTTTTCTCAATGCTGTACAGGGAGGAAAAGATAGCTATCGGGGAAGGAATATGCTGGATGGCTTTGGCAGTGCCGACAACATCCGGAGAAACAATATGTGGAACGGCTATGACTACTGGACACCCGCCAACCCCGATGCCCGCTACCGCAGACTGGATCAGGAGCCTGCCTTTGACTATATCTACTATGGCGACCGCAGCTTTGTAAGGCTACAGGACATTACTTTAGCTTATCGTTTGAACAGCAACCTGGCAGAAAACATAGGCATCCGCAATCTGAAAGTTTTTGTCAGCGGCAAAAACCTATACACCTGGACAGACTGGCAGGGCTGGGATCCGGAAACAGAAAGCGGGTTTGGCACGAATGGCCGCCCAGTTTTGCGTGGCTTTTCTGTTGGCCTAGATATGAGCTTTTAACTTTAAAATTCAGCGAGATGAAAAAATATAGAAAATACCTACTTATTCTGACTTTAGCTTTGGCAGTGATTAGCTGTAATGAAGACAAAATTCTGGAAGAGACCCCGCTGGACTTTGCCAGCCCGGAAAATGCTTTTGAGACAATCAGTGATTTTAATTCTTCTGTATACGCGCTTTACGATAACCTCAGGGTGATGCTCTCTGCCAGCGAGCACCGTCCCCTGGACTATCTGTACGGTACTGACATTGGATACAACGGAGCGCAGCAGCTCAACCAGCGATTCGGCAGCTATCTGGCTACGCTTACGCCTAGCTCAGAACAGGCAGAATACCACTGGAATCAGTATTACAAAATTATTTCATCGGCCAATATCATTCTGGACAGGTTAGGTGAGTCTCAGCTCACTGATGAACAAAAGGTAAAGATTGAAGCAGAGGCCAAGCTCTTCAGAGGACTTTCTTATCGTAATCTGGGTTACCTGTACGGTGGGGTTCCTATAGAGCTGGAAGCGGTAAGCTCTCCCAAAACGGATTATCAAAGGGCTTCGCGGCAGGCCGTATACGAGCAAGCGGTAGCTGATCTGGAGTTTGCTGCGCAAAATCTGGCCGGGATCAATGATGTAGCTGATGGGCAGGTCTCGGACCTGGCTGCTTATCACCTTTTGGCAGAAACCTACCTTGCCCTGGAAAGGTGGAGCGATGCCATTACCGCTGCCAGTGTAGTAATAGATCATCCCTCCACTGCCCTGATGACAGAGCGTTTTGGCTCCCGTCAGAACGAGCAAGGGGATGTATACTGGGATTTGTATAGAAGAAATAACCAAAACCGTTCTGCTGGCAATACCGAAGGAATCTGGGTTTTTCAACAGGAAATAGATGTTTTGGGAGGGGAACTTCAGTCAGGCAGCCGGGAAGGGGCGCAACTGGAAAGAGACCACGCCCCTCGGCCCTATGCTTTCAGCGTTAAAGACCCTTCTGGTGTTTCTCCCTTCCTGCCTTTAGGAGTTTCCTACACTTCCGGAAGAGGAATAGGCCGTTTGAGAGGCACAGACCATTTGAATTATGGAATATGGCAGAACAGCGATTGGAACGATATGCGAAATTCGGAACACAATTTTATACGGGATGTAGCCTTCAACAACCCTGAATCCGAATGGTATGGGCAAATGATTTCCGACCATATGGAGCTATTCAGACAAGATAATGAAGATACCATCAGGCGCTTCTATCCTTTCCAGTCAAAAGTGTTTACCCCCGGCAACCATCCGCCTGAATTATTTGTAGACCCGGTGCTTCAAACCCTGAATGCCTCTACCGCCGGCAGCACCTACACCGATCAGTATTTTATCCGCCTGGCCGAAACTTATCTGCTGAGGGCAGAGGCACATCTGGGTAATGGAGATGTAAGCAGCGCGGCAGCGGACATCAATGTGGTGCGGGGCAGAGCACAGGCTACTCCGGTGACGCCCGATGAAGTGGATATAGATTATATCCTGGACGAAAGAATGCGGGAACTCGGCGTAGAAGAGAAAAGAAGGTTGACACTCAACCGCCTTGGACTGCTCTATGACCGTGCCAGCCGTTACTGTAACGGCAATCCGGTAGCCACTAATTTCGGCTGTGACGTACAGCCTTATCATAATCTGTTTCCCATTCCTTTTGATGAGATAGAAAGTAATACCGGGGCCTTGCTTGAGCAGAATCCGGGATACTCAGCAGAATGATGGGGATATCATGATGGCTGGCAGAAGATGATCAAAAAATAACCATCAGAGACAAGTAGAACAAACAGAAGCCCTTCCTTAGCAAATGGTAAATCCTGAGGAAAGGCTTCTTTGAAATTAATTCACTACTAAAGTACAACAACTTATGAAACTATTCTTACGCACATGTTCCGGATTTTTGCTGGTAGGCATAGCTATTTGTGTCCTGACAAACCGGCAGGCAAACGCCCAGACTTTGGCCACAAGTGATCTTTTGATTCGCACAGACTCACACCAACAAAAAGCAGAGCTTTATCAGGCGCAGGCGCAGGAGCTTTCCCTCGTGCTTTCCAAACTTGCTGAAAGATTTGATACTGAGTTTAACTATGACAGTGAAACAGTAAGGAATAAGAAAGTAACCGAAAAAATAGCAAAGGCTATTGAGGAAAGAAAAGATCTGGAGAGCAGTTTACAATTTCTTCTTACTCCCCTGGGACTTGATTTCAGGAAATTTCAGGATGCTTCTTATGCCATCTATCCGCAGGAGAAAAGACAGAAAGTTCAAAAGATTGAGCAGAAACGTAGTAATCTAAACCTATCTGATCGGCAGACCTACGGCCAAGATAAGGAGCAGGCTGGCTTACTGGCGTTGGCCGGTAAGGCCCCTTCACCTGATCTTTATTCACAGGTTTTAGAGCAAAACATCGCTGGCACCGTAACAGATGGCGAAAATGGACAACCGCTTCCGGGTGTTAATGTACTGGCTAAGGGTACCACAGTGGGCACTGTAACTGACGTGGATGGAAACTATCGCCTTACAGTGAGTGATGATGTTAGCATACTGGTGTTCTCTTCTATAGGTTACGAGTCAGAAGAAGTTACTATCGGAGGGCGTAATACTATTAACCTCACTCTGATGCCCGATATTCAGTCACTATCCGAAGTTGTGGTCGTGGGCTATGGAACGCAAAAGAAAAGTGATCTTACAGGGGCTATTTCTTCTATTTCCAGTGAATCGCTGGCAGAAACCCCGGCAAGTAATGTGCTTGAGCAATCGCAAGGCAGATTAGCAGGGGTGGATATTGTGAAGTCAAACGGCTCTCCTGGCTCTGATGTACGGATCAGGGTGCGCGGCAACCGCTCTATAAACGCCAGCAATGAGCCTCTCTATGTCATTGATGGAATCCCTACTACCGCTGGCATCAATAATTTTAACCCAAACGATATCGCATCTATGGAGGTACTCAAGGATGCGAGTGCAGTGGCAATCTACGGTTCCAGAGGTGCCAATGGCGTAGTGCTGATTACAACAAAGAAGGGACAGGCCGGTAAAGCGGTAGTGAGCTATGACGGATACTATGGCGTGAAGCAGCCGATAGAAAACCTGAACCTGATGAATGCCCGGCAATTTACCGAGTACTCTCGGATATCGCGCGGCATAGATCCGAACGACGCCAGCCAGGACGGTACTTTTTTTAGTGATGTGGAAATTGAAAATTTACAAAATGGCGTAGACACAGATTGGTTAGGGTTGGTGCTCCAGGACGGCACCCAGCAGGACCATCAGGTATCAGTGAGTGGAGGAAGTGAAAATATTACTTATTATCTCTCAGGCTCATACTACGATGAAGAAGGCATTATACAGAACAGTGACTTTAACCGCTATGCCTTCCGGGCAAATATAGAGGCAAACCTTTCAGAAAAGCTGAAAATTGGGTTAAGCTCAACGGTAGCCAGAAACCTGAGGAACCAGATGTCAAGTGCACCATATAACGCTGCCCTGAGTTTTTCACCTTTGATTGAGCCTTATGGCGAAGATGGAGAATTTGACCCTTACCCCAATCCCAGAGAGGGTTTATTGGCACACCCGCTGTTGAATTATCAACCATTGCAGTATGTAGATGAAACCAAAAGTTATCGTGTCTTTGCCAATATCTATGCGGAATACGAAATTCTTGAGGGTTTATCTTACCGTTTGAACTACGGCCCTGATTATCGCTCTGAAAGAAGGGGGAGATATAATGGTTCGTTAGGCGGTAGTATCAATACAGCTTCTGTAAATAACGAAACTAATTTTGCTTATACACTGGAAAATATACTGAGCTATGATAAGCAGTTCGGTGAGCATGCACTTAATGTGGTAGGCCTTTTCAGTGTGCAGGAAAATGAATTTGAAACCTCGCAGGCCGCCGCACAGGACCTCCCTATAGAAAAATCAGAATTTCGTGATCTGGGAAGTGCTGCTACGATTACCGGAATAAATAGCTCATTAGGCAATTGGGGGCTTTTGTCCTACATGGGAAGGGTAAACTATAGGTTCAAAGACAAATACCTGTTTACCTTAACCGGTAGAGCGGATGGGTCTTCTCGGCTGGCAGAAGGTAACAAATGGGCTTTTTTTCCGGCAGTCTCCGCCGGCTGGATCATCAGCGAAGAAGACTTTCTTTCTGTTCCCTCTGTTTCATTTCTTAAGTTAAGGGCAGGCTATGGAGAAGTAGGAAATACATCCATAGACCCTTTTCAGACCCTGGGAGGCTTAGAACGTACAATCTATGCCTTTGGTGAAAATCAGGGCTTTGGCTATGGGCAGAATCTGATTTCTAATCCTGATCTTGGCTGGGAGATATCCAAAAAAAACACCACCAATTTGGGACTGGACTACGGCTTGCTGGAAGACAGGATTACCGGTTCAATAGAATATTATATTACAAATACAGAAAACCTCCTGCTGGAAAGGCTCATTCCCATTACTTCCGGCTTTTCTTCTATCCTCCAAAACATAGGAGCTACCCGCAACAGCGGTTGGGAGTTCAACCTGAATGCCAATGTGATCAATAGCAATAAAGGTTTCAGGTGGGATGTGAACCTAAATGCTTTTTCTAACAATGAAGAGATCGTTGAGCTGTTTGACGGACAAAATGACGATGTAGGAAACCGCTGGTTTATCGGTGAGCCTATTAATGTATTTTACAGCTTTAAGCAGAGCGGCATATGGCAAAGCGACGAAGCTGTAGAGGCAGAAGAGCAAGGGCAGTTTCCCGGCGATATCAAAATAGCGGATGTGAATGGCAGGGATGAAAACGGGGAACTCACCGATCAGCCGGACGGTACCATTAACGCGGATGACAGAACCATACTGGGCTCTGATGTGCCTGACTGGAGTGGGGGGATTACCAACCGCTTGAGCTACAAAGGCTTTGACCTCTCTTTTCTCATTTATGCCCGCCAGGGGCAGTGGCTCCGCAGTGACTACCATAACCTGGGAGGAAACAACTGGCAGGGAAGGTACAACAGCTTAAATCTGGATTACTGGACGGTGAATAACCCTACCAATGCATTTCCCTTACCTGATGCGGGTGAAGCTCCGCTCTATTCGGATGCAGTAAGGTATTTTGATGGGTCTTTTGTCAAAATCAAAAATATTACACTGGGCTATAATTTTCAGAACGAGCTTATCAGCCGCGTAGGTTTATCCTCTTTAAGACTTTATACTACTGTGAACAATGCGATAACGCTCTCAGAATATGACTGGGTGGACCCTGAAACTTCTAATGGTATAGTGGGCGCGGGCTCTCCCTTGACAACAGCGACCTATATTTTTGGCATTAACCTTAAGTTTTAACCTAAAGCTATTTTAGCGATGAAAAATATATATAAAACATTTCTGCTTAGCCTGTCACTGGTTTTTAATTTTGCCTGTGAAGATGTGATAATAGAAGACCCGGTAAGCCTTGCGACAGCTGATGGGTATTACAACAGTGCTCAGGGAATAGAAGATGGACTTAGGGCAGCCTATACGCCTTTAAGAAGGTTCTACGGAAGACAGGAAGGCTTTTTCCTCACTGTCACTGGCACCGATATCTTTACCAACGGTTTTGGGGGCGTAGCCAATGCTCCTGATATCAATAATTATTCTGCCAATCTGTTAGGTACCAATGGCATGATTACTACCGTTTGGAATCAGTTTTATATTGGTATTAATCAAGCCAATACAGTGGTAAATAGAACTCCGGAGGTAAGCGAAATAAGTGAAACACAAAAAGCAAGGATCATAGGTGAAGCCCGTTTTATTCGCGCTTTATACTACTTCCATTTGGTGCAGCAGTTTGGCCCGGTACACTTTAGCCTGGAAGAAACCGTAGGGGTAGAGACCGAAGCCAACCGCACGGATGTAGGCACGATTTATCAGGAAGGTATCGTACCTGACCTCCAATACGCTGTGGACAATCTGCCGGTGGAGGCCTTTGAATACGGAAGAATTAACAAAGCCGCTGCGGAAGCCCTGTTAGCAAGAGTCCATCTTACGCTAGGAAACTGGTCTGAAGCAGAAACGCTGGCCAGCAAAGTGATCAATGAATATGATTTTGAACTGGTAACTCCCTACGCAGAGCTTTGGGACATAGGCAATGATGTCAACAGTGAAATTGTCTGGTCTATTCAGTACACCGGTGACCCACTCACCAATGACGGGGGTAACTGGGGACACCTTTTCTTTATATTTGATTATACCTTTAATCCTGCCATGACCAGGAACGTAATATATGGTAGACCCTGGCAAAGATTCTTACCCACGAATTATCTGCTCAAATTATACGATCGCTCTATGGATGCCCGCTGGGATGGCTCGTTCAGGACAGCCTGGCTCGCAGACAAGTCAGCAGAGATCAATGGTCATGTGGTGAACCCCGGCGATACTGCTATCAAAATCGTTATGTACCCTGTACCCGACGAAGTACAAGAGACAGCTCCTTACTGGCTGTTTGATTTCAATGACAACTGGATAGGAGATATTACCGCTCCCTGGGAAATTGGTACAAACCAGAGGAGAAATTACCCTTCTTTGCTCAAGTACATGGACCCCTTAAGAACCAGTGTCAATGCCACTGACGGTCGTAGAGATTTTCCTGTGATCAGGCTGGCTGAGATGTATCTGATCGCTGCCGAAGCAGCCTGGAGGCAAAATAAAAACCAGGTCGCCGCTGATTATATCAACGTGATCAGAAGCAGGGCCGCTATTCCAGGCAAAGAAGCAGAGATGCAAGTGTCAGCCAGTGATATAGACCTTGCCTTTATTCTTGACGAAAGAGCAAGGGAGCTTGTAGGGGAAAAGCACCGCTGGTACGATCTCAAGCGTACCGGAACTTTGCTGGAAAGGGTGAGAGAGTACAACCTGGATGCCGCGCCCAACATACAGGAAATGCATCTGGTAAGGCCTATTCCGCAAACCCAGATTGACAGGGTAAGCAATCCCGGCGATTTTTCACAGAATGAAGGATATTGATGATATGAAGATAAGCTTGCGGCACGCAGGCTTATCTTTTTTTCTGTATTCGCTCAAGCCACAGACAGAGTCTAGCTGCCTATGAGATACACTGATATATTCAAGAAAAGTAGTAACCTACTTACTTTATTGGGAAGTGCTGCTTTGTTAGTAAGCGCCTGTGCTGAACAGCCCAAAGAAACTCAAAGCACACTAGCCAGCGCTAAACCCAACATTTTAATCATCATGGCCGATGATATGGGTTATTCTGATATCGGAAGTTATGGTAGCGAGATCGCTACACCCAATCTGGATGAAATTGCTGATAAGGGTATTCGCTTCCGACAGTTTTATAATGCTGCCCGCTGCTGTCCTACCCGTGCTTCATTACTCACTGGCTTGTATCCTCATGAGGCTGGAATCGGAGCGATGGTCACCAGTCTGAATAGTGAGCCTGAACCCGGACCTTATCAGGGTTTCCTGAATGACAGCTCAATGACCATTGCCGAGGCATTGGGAGAGGCAGGCTATGCTACCTATATGTCCGGAAAGTGGCACGTAGGAGAGAAGCCCGAGCACTGGCCGCTTCAACGGGGCTTTGAGCGTTATTTTGGGCTGATCAGCGGAGGTAGCAGCTATTTTGAGATCATCAAAGTGCAGCCCAGAATAAGACAAATGGCACTGGATGACCAGCCCTGGGCACCCCCCGCGGATAATTTTTATATGACGGATGCCTTTTCCAATTATGCAGTGGATTTTCTGGATAATCATTTTCAACAGAAGAAGGAGCAGCCTTTCTTGATGTACCTTGCCTACACCGCTCCCCACTGGCCGCTGCATGCTTTGCCTGAGGATATACAGAAGTATGAAGGTAAATATGACTTGGGCTGGGATTCATTAAGAACGGTTCGTTATCAGAAAATGCTGGATTTGGGCATCATAGATTCTACCTATGCCTTATCGCCCCGTGAAGAGGACGTAGAGGCCTGGGAAGATGCGGAAAATAAAGAAGACTGGGCAAAGCGCATGGCAGTGTATGCTGCGATAATAGACCGTATGGACCAGGGTATTGGCAAAGTCTTTAACACCTTAAAACAAAATGATGCCTGGGAAAATACGCTGATTCTATTTCTGTCTGACAACGGAGGTTGCGTGGAAGAAATCAGTGGAAGAAAACTTAATGATCCTACAGTTGAAATTGGTTACCCTGGCTCGTATGTAGCTTACCAGAAACCCTGGGCCATTGCCTCCAATACACCTTTCAGAAGATACAAGCAGTGGACAAATGAAGGCGGTATTGCTACACCATTTATCGCACATTGGCCGGCAGGCATCAAAACTAAAGGTATCGTCAATGATTATGCCCATGTCATAGATATTATGGCTACCTGCCTGGATGTAGCCGGAACGAATTACCCTCAAACTTATCAGGGCAGACCCATAAAACCACTACAAGGGGAGAGCCTGAAGCCTGTATTTACCGGCGGCACTCTGGATCAGGAAAGGGCATTGTATTGGGAGCACTTTGGCCATCAGGCATTACGAAAAGGCAAATGGAAGATTGTGACGAATGCATCGGATAACCAATGGAGCTTATATGACATGGAAAAAGACCCTACAGAGTTACAGGATGTGAGCAGTGAATATGTAGACGTCACAGAATCGCTTGCCTCTGAATATCAAAACTGGGCACAGGAGGTGGGTGTGAGAGAGTAGATCAGAGACATATTTATGTCGCTTCTTTAAATATCTACTACTTGATAAGTAAACCGAAGTTTTATCAAAAATACCATAGAATTTAAAGAGAAATAATCATCACAGAAAGGTGACTTTTTAGACAAAATTTTTTCACTACTTAATTTTAATAACCTATGAAACTACTCTTAAAACTATGCCGCAGCATGTTGTTGGCATCCATTATTTTATTGATTCCTCTGGCAGGTCAGGCATTATCGCAAAGTGTGGGCTCCGGCAGCCAACTGGCCTATCTTGATCTTAAGAAGGGAGATAATCAGGAGGCTGTAACTTTTACAGTAACACATTCACCTTCACTTGATCATTATTCACAAGCCCTTGAACAGACCATCAGTGGAAAGGTGACAGATGGAGAATCAGGAGAGCCACTGCCTGGCGTCAATGTATTAGGCAAGGGCACGACGATGGGTACGGTAACAGGAATTGACGGGAGCTATCGGCTGACGCTGGATGATAACATTTCCACCCTGGTATTTTCTTCCATCGGCTACCTCTCACAAGAAGTGGAGATTAGTGGCAGAACCACCATCAATATAACCTTAAGTCCAGATGTGAAGTCACTGGAAGAAGTGGTGGTCGTGGGCTATGGTACCCAGCAGAAGGCAAACATATCGGGCGCGCAAGGCACGGTAGATATGGATATTGACCTGCAAAGCCGTCCTATGGTTGAGATGGGGCAAGCCATGTACGGTAAGCTGCCCGGCGTACAGGTGGTGAATGGAAATGGCAGGCCCGGCAGTTCTTCTTCCATCCAGATCAGGGGGATTAACTCCATCTCGGCCAACAGCTCTCCTCTAATTGTGGTAGATGGCATTCCTTTACCCAATTATGACATGAATATGCTTAACCCTGCGGATATTGCATCCATAGAAATTCTAAAAGACGCAGCCTCTGCTTCCATCTACGGCTCAAGGGGGGCGAATGGCGTAGTACTCGTTACTACCCTTAGCGGAAAAGCCGGTAAGCCAAAAATTGGGGTGAATTATTCGTATAGTATTCAGGAGGTAATTAACACCATAGATGTGATGGATTCCTATGAGTATGCGCAGGCTTCTATTGATGCTGCCCAAAACGGATGGATTGAAACCGGAGGAGATCCCAACGCGCCAAACACCATTGAGGCACGTGGTCAGTACAAATATACCTGGCCTGAAGAGCTGGAAAATCCTGAGTCACTTCCCAATACCGACTGGCAGGACTTGATTTTCAGAGTAGCCCCTATGCATAAAGTTGACCTGAATGTATCCGGGGGAGGGGAGAAAATGAATTATCGGGTGTCCGGTGGATATGTTAAGCAGGAGGGTATTGTCATTGCTTCTGACTATAATAAGTATTCACTAAACTTTAAAATTTCTTCAAAAGTAAACGACTGGGCGGAATTGGGAGGTATGCTGAACGCAACCTACGATCACGAAAATGAACCTTACAACAGAACGGTAGAATGGGCAGTACAATATCCCTCAATCTACCCTGTATATGCTGACAACGGTTATCTGGGGGAGCCTAATTCTGTAGAAGGCTTTGGCAGTTATGATGCGATTCTGTTCAGAGCTTTCAACGGTCATCCACTGTACAGAATTAAGGATGATATCCAACACAGGCGTTTTAATGGGCTGGGTAACATCTTCGGACAGGTAGATATTTTCCCCAGCCTGAATTTCAGGTCAACGTTAAATTTATATTACCAGCGTATAGATGATACCCATTATGCTACCCGTGATCATACGATGGGGCCTAATGTGCAGACCGAAGGTGTAATGACTGTAGGTATGGACAGGACAATCAACTATAATGTTCAAAATCTGCTGAACTACAACAAAAGCTTCGGTGATCATAATCTGACGGTACTCTTGGGGCAGGAGTATCTTAAAGATGACTTTTACAGATCTATCGCTGAAAGACGCGGCTATAATAATGACCTGATACCCTATCTCAGCGCAGGAGCCACTGTTGCCCGCGCCGATGATCAGGCTACTGAGCGAACTTTGATCTCTTATTTCTCCCGGGTAAACTATAATTATAAAGGAAAATACCTGCTGGCGGCCAGTATCAGAAGGGATGGCTCTTCCCGTTTTGGTCCTGATAAGAAATGGGGCTACTTCCCTTCAGTTTCAGCGGGCTGGTTCGTCTCTGACGAAAGTTTCATGAGTAGTTTGGATGTCATCAGCAACTTAAAGCTACGGGCTAGTTATGGTTTTACCGGAAACGATCAGTTTGCCGACTACCGATGGATTTCTGCTTTAAACCAGGCCAGAGTTGCTTTTGGCAATTCACTGGAATCCTCTTTTTATCCTTCAGGCTTTACCAATCCTGAGTTGGGCTGGGAACGTTCCAGACAACTTAATTTAGGTTTGGACATCGGTATCCTGAACAACAGAATAGTGCTGGAAAGTAACGTCTATACCACTCGTTCTGATGGTTTGTTACTGGATGTACCCGTACCTTCAGTCACCGGATTTACCAGTATTTTTAAGAATATAGGTAAGCTACAAAACAAAGGCTTAGAGCTAAGTTTAGTGACGCGTAATCTTACCGGTGACCTGAAATGGACTACCCAACTCAATTACTCCATGAATCGGAATGAGATAGTGGATTTAGGACCAGATGATGCCCCTTTGATTCTTAACGCAGGTTTTGGTATGCAATCTATCAACCAGATAGGCGAGCCTATCTTTAGCTTTTATGGATATAAATATGATGGAGTCTATATGAACGAAGCGGAAGTGGAAGCTGATCCTGCTGCTTACGAGACAGCGGTAGCGGGAGATGGAAGATATGTAGACGTAAATCAGGATGGTGTTTTTAATGCAGATGACAGAACCATTATTGGTAATGCTGCCCCGGACTTTACCTGGGGAATGACCAACACATTTAACTATAAAAACTTTGATTTCAGCTTCCTGTTTCAGGGCGTGCATGGTAATGAAGTGTTTGACAATAACATTCACCGCTCCATGCAGTACCATGAAGGTCGTAATTACTACGAGGCTATGACAAACCGCTGGAGGTCAGCAGAAGAGCCGGGGGATGGTTATCACTATAAGCTTACTGTCAACCTGGATGGTTACGAAAAACAGCCTTCCAGTTACTGGATCGTAGATGGTTCTTTTGTAAGGCTTAAGAGTGTAACCTTAGGCTATACTTTTTCTCCTTCTTTGCTTGAAACAATTGGTTTAGGCTCAGTCAGAGCGTATTTCAACGGGCAAAACTTGTTTACAATCTCTGACAGTCCGGTGTTTGATCCGGAGAACTACAATGGCGGAGCAAGTAATGCAGCTCGTCGTGGAGTGGCGCATTCTCCTTACCCATCGGCTAAGGTATATTCACTGGGCCTGAACGTAAGCTTCTGATTTATCCATCTTAAAAACTGAAGAAATGAAAAAGATCAATAAAGTTATTCTATATACTTTACTGCTGGGCATATTTGCCTGTAGTGAAGAAGACCTTGACCTGTACCCAAAAACCGCGATTACCGAAGGTAATTTTTACCAGACAGAAGAACAGTTCATTCTGGCAGTGAATGATGCATACCGGCAAATGGAAAGAGCTTACCGGGCAGGTGGGATCGCTGATATTTACGGAGAGTTGCGCTCGGACAATACGTACATAGAGTTTATCGGAGGGTCCAGCAATTCTGCAGAGATGATCTCTAATTTCAATATTCCAACCAACGATCTGGATACTGAAAATGCCTGGCAGGATTCCTACAACTCAATTTTTATTTGCAACGATATCTTGAATCGTCTTGAAAATACAGCCGTGGAATTTAGTAGTCAGGAATTAGAAGAAAGGCTGAGTGCGGAAGTGAGGTTTGTTCGGGCGCTGATCTACTTCAACATGGTGAGGGTTTGGGGAGATATTCCTTTACCCCTGGAGCCTCTCTCTCCGGAAGAAGGTTACGAATACCTGCGCGAAGATAGTGAAGTGGTATATGAGCAAATCATTAGTGATCTGAGGTATGCTAAAGAAAATCTTCCAGAAAGCTATACAGGAAATAATATTGGGAGGGTTACCCAATATGGTGCTACGGCAGTGCTGGCTAAAGTCTACCTTAGCCGGGGAAATGAATCGGGGGCTGAGGCTGAACTGAAAGAAATCATTGACAGCGGGATGTACTCACTGGATGCCGACGATAATGGTGTAGTGAATGCCCAGGATTATCTTCATCTTTTTCATCCCGACACCAAAAATTCAAAGTCATCTATTCTGGAAATACAGTACCTGGAAGGACAGAATGCAGTAAACAGCAATCATCAGCAGGAGTACACACCTTACCAATGGTCATTTCACCTGCCCGGTATCAATGAAACTTTCCGCGGTGGAGGAAGAAATACCCCTACCCAGGACCTGGTAGATGAGTTTGAACCTGCCGACAGTATCAGGCAGATTACTTCGGTGTATCCCGGCTACGTCAACCTGGAATCCGGGGAGTTTGTGGACTATCCATTTACGATGAAGTTTTTTGATCCCAACTGGCGTTACGCCGGGCATAATTTTGAGATTATCCGCTATGCCGATATCCTGCTTATGTACGCAGAAGTTACGGGTGACCCTACTTACCTGAATATGGTAAGAGCTAGAGTAGGGCTGCCTGGCTTCGGTGAGCCGGGTTATCCCGCTGAGTACACTAGCCTGGAGAGGGCCATTGAACACGAAAGAAGGGTAGAACTTGCTTTTGAGTTCCACAGGTTTTTTGACCTGGTACGTACCGGCCGGGCCCTTGAAGTAATGGGAGCCAAAGGGTATAATATCAACCAGGATAAACTGCATTTTCCTATCCCCCAACGGGCGATAGATGTTAACCCGGATCTTAGTCAGAACGCCGGATTTTAATCACTTGTATTTCTCCTGCCGGCTACTACTTTTCCGGCAGGAGAAATTTGTTTTCTTAAGCTATGCTCGTAGTTTGGGAAAATAACAGTATACTGTTACCAAAGACGCGTTGAAAGCAGACAATAACCACTACAACCAACACCCTATGAACCTGAAACCAAGCCTGCTGCTGGCAGGATGTTTACTCCTACTACTTTTCCAAAATTCAAATGCCCAGAATAATCCGCCCAATGTCGTCTTCATCATCGCCGATGATATCGGGTGGAATGACCTGGGCTGTTATGGCAATACCGAAGTGCAAACACCCAACATTGACCGAATGGCACAGGAAGGCATCCGCTTTACCAATACCTACCTCACGGCCAGTTCCTGTAGTCCCAGCCGGACCAGCATCATTTCCGGCAGGTATCCTCACAATACCGGTTCAGCTGAACTGCATACGCCCCTCCCGGCAGAAGTGGCCATCTTTCCGGAACTGATGCAGAATGCCGGCTATTACACCGCGCAGGCGGGCAAATGGCACATGGGCGAGCATGCCCGTAGAGGTTTTGATGTAATTCATGACAATGGCAAAGAGAATGGCGATGGGGGGGAAGAGATGTGGGTTTCCTCCCTTAAGGAACGCCCTAAGGACAAACCTTTCTTCATGTGGTTCGCCGCCTTTGATGCCCACCGCCCCTGGGGTACTAATGAATTTAGTGGAACTCATGAAGCTGGCGATATCACGCCACCCCCTTATCTGGCTGATGCGGAAAGCACCCAAGAGGATCTGGCCAAATACTACGACGAAGTTACCCGCTTTGATGACTATATCGGAAAGGTAGAGCAAGAGCTGGAAGCGCAGGGGGTACTGGACAATACCCTGATCATCATCATGTCAGACAATGGACGCCCTTTTCCCCGAAGCAAAACCAGGGTATACGATAGTGGCATGAAAACCCCTTTCGTCGTGAAATGGAATGCCGGCTTGCCCCGGAAAGGTGTCGTAAGTAACAGCCTGATCAGTGTGATAGACATTGCGCCTACCTTGCTGGAGCTATCAGGTGCTGAAATACAGCCCGGCTTTCAGGGCAAAAGCTTTGCGGGTGTACTTGAGAACCCTGCCAGCAAATTCAGAAACTATGTCTTCTCCGAGCACAACTGGCATGACCAGGAAGCGCTGGAAAGGATGGTGCGTACCGAAGGATACTTGTATGTGTTGAACCTTCGCCCTAACCTGAGCAATCCCGGACCGGCTGACTCCAATAAAAGTCCCTCTTTTCAGGACCTCAAAGACCTGCGTGACGCTGGTGAGCTGAGCGCTGCCCAGGCAGATATGTTTATGGCTCCACGTCCTGCTGAAGAGCTTTTCAATTGCTATACCGACCCCATGCAGTTGGTGAATGTAGCCTCCTTGCCGGAATATCAGTCTCGCCTGAAGTACATGAGAGAAGTGCTGCAGCAGTGGAGAACAGAAACATTGGATACTACCCCCACCCAACTTACTCCCGATTGGTACGATCGTGAAACGGGTGATCCCCTGGATATAGAAAGAACAAGAGGTGAAATGCCCGGAGGAAAGGAAGCCGTACAAACCAATGCAAAAGGCCCTTTCTAAGATGAGAAAGTCAAGTTATGTGATTGTGATGAGTGATTATATCCAGAGAGGACTCTTTAGCCTTCGTTTGTGTCTCACAAACGAACTTTTACTTCATGTTGGTAAGAACATCAACACCAGCATGAATACTCCTAAGCTGAACGCTCATTTTCCAAAACATCTCTTGCTCCTTTCATTACTACTCCTCTTCCCTTTGATTACGTTTTCACAGCATCTGAGCTTAGAAGGGCTACGCTGTGAATACCTGGAAAATCCCTTGGGAATTGACAACAAAAGTCCTCGTCTTTCCTGGAAGATCAGCTCTTCGCAGGAAGGCGTGCAGCAAAGTGCTTACCACATTCTGGTAGCTTCCTCACCTGAAAAGCTGGCAAACGATGAGGGTGATCTCTGGGATAGTGGTAAAATTACTTCCTCGGCTTCTCTATATATTCCTTATGCCGGACAAGCCTTACGATCACGGCAGCGCTGTTACTGGAAGGTGAAAATCTGGGATGAGCAGGGCAACACTTCAGGCTGGAGTGAGCCTGCCTCTTGGGAAATGGCACTATTGAAGGATGATGACTGGCAGGCACAATGGATACAGCATCCCGACTTTAGTGATAGCCTGCTAGAAAGCAAACCTGCTCCTTTTTTTCGTAAAACATTTACCGTAGAGGAATTACCGAAGGAGTCCAGAATATATGTGACCGGGCTTGGCTATTTTGAACTATACCTCAATGGTGAGAAAGTAGAAGATCATATACTTGACCCGGTAAAAACCCGCTACGATAAGTCAGTGCGTTATCTGACTTATGATATAACTGATGCGCTGCTGCAAGGTGAAAACGTTATCGGAATGGTGCTGGGTACCGGCTGGTACAATCACTTTGCCGAAGCGGTCTGGGGCTTCAACCAGGCTCCCTGGCGAAGCTACCCTGAGGCTTTGTGCCAGTTGGAAATGACGTTTGCCGATGGAAGCAGGGAAGTTATCGTTTCGGATGAAAGCTGGAAAACAACGTGTGAAGGTCCCATCCGCTTTGATGGCATCCGCAACGGAGAAACTTATGATGCCCGGCTGGAAATGCCCGGATGGAGTCAAAAGGGTTTTGACGATAGCGATTGGAAAAATGCCCTGATCAGCCGGGGGGCTTCCGGTCAGTTGCAGGCGCAGATGATTCAGCCCATCAGAGCCATGCGGGAAGTGAAGCCGGTATCGGTTACTGAAGTAGATCCGAACGTCTGGGTATTTGATCTGGGACAGAACATAGCGGGCTACTGTCGGCTGAAAGTTGCTGGTCCGCGGGCTACGGAGGTGAGCATAAAGATGGGAGAGCGCCTTTTTCCCGATGGCACGGTAGAGCAGAAGCAGATCCTGAGGTTTCTCAGATCAGGCGATGCTCAGACCGATCGCTACACCCTCAAAGGAGAAGGGGTAGAAGTGTGGGAGCCGCACTTTGTCTATCACGGATTCCAGTATGTGGAAGTAAGAGGCCTGCCCGTAGCACCTACCTTGGAAACGATTACCGGTGTAGTCTTGCATACCGCTTTTGACAAAGCTGGAAATTTTGCCTGCTCCGACCCGCTCCTCAATCGCACCCAGCAGAATATGGAATGGTCCTTTATCGGTAATTATCATGGCATCCCTACCGACTGCCCGCACCGCGAGAAGATTGGCTGGACCGGCGACGCTCATCTGGTAGCCGAGACGGGCCTGTTCAACTATGATGTAGTGCGTGCCTACCTCAAGTGGATGGATGACTTTGTAGACGAACAGCAGGAGAGTGGTGATCTGCCGGGCGTGATTCCCAGCAGCGGCTGGGGTTATACCTATGGTAAAAATCCCGAAATAAATCATCTGGGCTATGGACCGCAGTGGGAGGGAGCATTCATTCAGATGGTGTGGGACCTGTACCGTTTTACCGGTGATGAGCTTATTCTGGAGAAGTATTATCCGGCCATGAAAAAGTACCTGGATTTTCTGATCACTAATGCAGATGGATATACCCTCAATTTTGGCATTGATGACCACAAACCGGTGGAAACCAAAACGGAAGGTGATATACTGGCTTCAGGCTATCTGGTAGGCTTTAGCCGTATGTTCTCCGAGATGGCCTCTGTGCTGAATAAGCACAAAGATGCTGAATATTACGAGGAGTACGCTTCACAAGCCAAAGGAGCTTTCAACCGAAAGTATTTTGATGAGCGTAGCGGCCGCTATGGGAATGGCGGACAAACTTCTCAGGCACTTGCCCTTTACCACGGTATCGTGCCGGAAAGCAGTGAGGAAAAGGTACTGAATGTTTTGCTGGAAGATATCAGGAAACAGGACAATCACTTTGACGTGGGGGTAGTAGGTCTGAAATACCTATTCAATGTGCTCAGGGCGTACGGACATTCGGAAACACTGTATCGCATGGTGCGTCAGAAAGATTTTCCCGGCTTCGGCTACTGGCTGGAAGAAGGAGCCAACACCCTGTGGCAGGACTGGGATGGCTCCATGTCGCTCAACCATATCATGTTTGGTACCGTAAGCGAATGGTTTTATGAATCACTGGCGGGGATACAGCTCGACGAAAGCATCCCCGGTTTTAAGCACTTCATCATTCGCCCTGATATTTTAACTTCGCTAAGTTGGGTTAATGCCTCACACGAGAGTGGCTATGGAGAGATTCTTTCTTCCTGGCAAAAGCAGGAAGGTAGTTTGCTGATGCGGGTAAGTGTACCTCCCAATACCACTGCCAGCATATATGTGCCCTATACAGAAGGCCAGATGCTTACCCTCAATGGAGAAACAAGACAGCCTGATCGTACTGAAGCAGCGCGGGCTGTTTTTGAACTAGAGCCAGGCACTTATGAGTGGGAGGTGGAATGAAATGTTTCATGAGGCATTGCCTCTAATAATACTACAAAATTTGAATAATTAACCTTATATGAAAACTACGTTTCTTAATTTTGTCTCTGTAATTTTAACTGTAGTCGTTTTTACGAGTTGCTCAGAAGAATCAACCCCCAAAAAGCCTAACATTCTTTTTGCCATCAGCGATGACCAGTCTTTTCTCCATACCAGTTTTGCAGGACGAAGCTGGGTGCAGACCCCGGCTTTTGACCGGATAGCCAACAATGGTATCTACTTTGCTAACTGCTATGCGGGCTCTCCGGGCTGTGCCCCCTCTCGTAGTTCTATCGTCACCGGACGATACCACTGGCAGAACGAAACGGCGGGGCAGCACGCTTCCGGCTGGCTCAAAAAATATGTGCCCTTTATAGACATGCTAGGTGCTAATGGCTATCATACCGGTCGCACCGGCAAAGGGGTGGGGCCATTTAAATACGGAGAAGACCCACTTCGGGCAGATGATGCCGCAGGTAAAGCATATAACGAAATCCGTTATGAGAAAGGCAGTCCGGAAGATGAGCGTTATGCAGAAGAAATCAATACCATAAACTACTTCGCTAACTTTCAGCAGTTCATGGGGGAAAGAAATGAAGATGAGCCTTTTTTCTTCTGGTATGGCGCCACTGAACCTCATCGTTCCTATGAACTGGATTCCTGGAAGCGGCATGGCAAGTCATTAGCCGATGTGGAAGTGCCGGAGTTTCTGCCCGATAATGACACCATAAGAGGCGACCTGCTGGACTATGCCGTAGAAATTGAATGGTTTGACCTCCACCTGATGCGCATGATTGAGCATCTGGAAGAAATAGGCGAGTTGGACAACACCATCATCATCGTCACTGCCGACAATGGAATGCCCTTTCCCCGTGCCAAAGCTAATGGCTATGAGTATGGAGTGCATGTGCCGATGGCCATCAGCTATCCCGATGGTTTTCCTGCGGGCAGAACTGTAGAGGACCTTATCAGCTTTGTGGACCTGGCACCTACCATACTGGAACTTACCCAAACTGAGGCTGAAGGAATGCTTCCCATTTCAGGAAAAAGCTTCGTTAATATCCTGGAGTCAGAGAAAGAAGGGGTAGTGGATGATACTAAAAATTATGTGCTGGCAGGAAGGGAACGTCATTCCTCCTCACGCTTCGCCAATGCCGGCTATCCGCAGCGCATCATGCGGCAGGGACGCTATCTTTACATCTGGAACATGAAACCCGAACGCTGGCCTGCCGGCGCCCCTCAGCGCCTGGTACCGGATTCCAGTGGAGCGGTCTATCCTATGTATGGCATTGATTCAGCCGGTGTACATCATTCCGAGTGGGCATTTACCGATATAGATGCCTGCCCTACCAAATCATTCATTGTAGAGCATCATGACGAGGAAGGGCTTGAAAAGTACTTTGAATGGTCAGTAGGAAAACGTCCGGAATATGAGCTGTTTGACATAGAAAAAGATCCGGATTGTCTTAATAATCTGGCCCAGGACCCTGAATTTACCGGCATCAAAGAGCAGATGGACGCTCTGATGGTACAGGACCTGAAGCTGACCGAAGACCCAAGGATCGTAGGGCCTGATAAAGAGGTCTTTGATACCTACAAGCGCTACAGTCCGATGCGGGAATTTCCTAAGCCCGACTGGGCTTTATAGGGTTTGAAAATGGAAAATTGAACAAAACCATGCATATTAAAAGGATATAGTTAGAATACGATACATGAACATGAAACAAACTACTTCAACTACCTTTACTATTCACAAGCTCTTATTAAGTGTGTCCCTTTTCTCACTGCTTTGGGGATGCCAGCAGAACAGCAATTCAGAAGACACGGAGCAAACAAGCGATGAGCGCCAGGGACCTCCCAACTTCGTCATCATATTCGCTGATGATCTGGGCTACGGAGACCTGGGTGCCTACGGACATCCTACCATCCGAACACCAAACCTGGATCAGATGGCAGCAGAAGGACAGCGCTGGACCAACTTCTATGTGGCTGCCAGTGTATGCACTCCCAGCCGGGCGGCAATTCTGACCGGACGCCTGCCTGTAAGGAACGGGATGACCAGCAACAAAAGCAGGGTGCTATTCCCCAATTCATTGAATGGATTGCCTCCGGGAGAAGTGACCATAGCTGAGCAGCTCAAAAAGGCTGGCTATGCCACGGCAGCTATAGGGAAATGGCACTTGGGACATCGCCCTCAGTTTCTGCCTACTGCTCAGGGTTTTGATACGTATTTTGGCATTCCTTATTCCAATGATATGGACAAAGTAGGTAAGGGAAATTACAGAGCGCTACCGGAAGATTCAATACGTTATGAAGATTATAACGTGCCCCTCATGCGGGATACAGCCATCATAGAGCAACCTGCTGACCAGAATACCATTACCAGGCGATACTCGGAGGAAGCTGTAGCCTTCATCAAAGCGCATAAAGAAGAGCCTTTCTTTGTCTACCTGGCGCACAACCTTCCTCATATTCCACTCTTTGCTTCAAAAGACTTTAAAGGAAAAAGTGAGCGCGGCTTGTACGGAGATGTGCTGGAGGAAATTGATGACGGCGTAGGTAAAATCATCACTGCTTTGAAAGAAGAAGGCCTGGCAGAAAATACCATTGTAGTCTTTACCTCTGACAACGGCCCCTGGCTACCTTTTGAAACGCATGGGGGAAGTGCAGGATTGCTCAGGGCCGGGAAAGGCACTACCTGGGAAGGTGGTATGCGTGAACCTTGTATCTTCTGGTCACCCGGCAGGATTGAACCGGCGGTAATTACCGGCCTGGGTTCTACCATGGATTTGTTTACTACTTTCAGTAATATGGCAGGTGTGCCAATACCAGAGGATCGCATCATAGATGGGGTAGACCTGAGTGCTACGCTGCTGGAGGGTGAGCCCAGCCCACGAAAAGGAATTTTGTATTATCGTGGCCCCGAAATCTATGCGGCACGCTTAGGAGCGTACAAGGCGCATTACATCACCCAGGGAGAATACGGACAGTTTGGAGGAAAAGAAGAGCATGCTACGCCTATTCTCTATAACCTGAGCCATGATCCTTCAGAGCAGTACAATATCGCTGAAGAGCATCCTGAAGTGCTTGCAGAGATTAATGCTTTTGTAGAAGAGCATAAGACAAATCTGGTGAAAGGGGAGGATCAGTTGGCGGACAGGGAGTAAATGATAATAATATGAAATGGAATAAGAATAAATCACTCAGCTTGTATTGCCTGACTCTGCTTGCTCTATCCATAGGTTGTAAGCAGGAAAAGCAAAGTGAAGAAACCGCCAGCACACCACCTAATATTATATTTATTATGGCCGATGATCTCGGCTATGCGGATCTGGGTGCTTATGGACAGGAACTGATACAAACACCCAATATAGATCGGCTGGCCCGTGAAGGAGTAATGTTTACCCAGGTGTATGCCGGAAACACAGTTTGTGCTCCTTCCCGCTCTGTGCTGATGACCGGCAAGCATATGGGCCATACCACGGTGAGAGGCAATAGCTCACCCCTAGTACAATCCGATGAAAATCCGCAGGGAAGAGTGCCTTTGTTGGAGGAGGATGTAACTGTGGCAGAACTGCTCAAAGATGCGGGCTACGTTACCGGTATGACCGGAAAATGGGGGTTGGGCGAACCCGGCACCACAGGTATTCCTACCCGGCAGGGTTTTGACGAATGGTTCGGCTATCTCAACCAGAGACGTGCTCATAATTATTACACCGATTATCTTTGGAAGAATGAGATAAAGTATCCCATTCCCGAAAATGAAGGCGGGCAAGAAGAGATTTATTCTCATGACCTGTTCACCGACTTTGCTTTAGATTTCATTGAAACCAATAAAGATACCTCTTTCTTCCTCTACATTCCCTACACTATTCCTCATGACGAATATGAAGTGCCGGATACAGCTCCATACAATGAAAAAGACTGGGAAGAAAATGAGATCATCTATGCGGCTATGGTAAGCCGTATGGACAGGGACGTGGGGCGTATCATGCAATCCCTCAGAGATCTGAAGATAGATGAAAACACCATCCTATTCTTTTGTTCAGACAATGGTGCGGCACAGCGCTGGGAAGGCAGGTTTGACAGCTCAGGCAATCTCAGAGGCAGAAAGCGCGATATGTACGAAGGAGGCCTCCGTACCCCTATGATCGTACACTATCCCGGACAGCTCCAGCCCCGAACCGACAGCAGTGCGGTTTGGTATTTTGCGGATGTGTTACCCACACTTACTCACATCGCCGGAACCCAAACCCCTTCCGAGGTGGATGGGATCAACGTATGGCCTGCGATTAGTGGACAGGAATCTTTACCTGCTGACCGCTTCTTATACTGGGAGTTTTATGAAAGAGGTTTTCAGCGAGCGGTGAGGTGGAAAGACTGGAAAGCCATACTTCCGGGAGTAGGGCAGCAGTGGGAACTGTATAATCTGGAGGAAGATGAGGGAGAAGAAAACAACATAGCAGCTCAGCATCCTGAGGTAATCAATACCATCAAGGATTGGGTAGAAGACAATACCACAGAGAGTCAGTACTGGTCTGCGAGCACACAATAATAATTTTGGAATAACTAAGATATGTAATATTCAACAACCTAAGCTTATGAACAAGAATATCCGTTTTTTTGTGATGCTGGCTTTTCTTTTTGTTACACTCTTTGCAACAGAAGGTAAGGGGCAACAGCAGGACAGACCAAACATTTTATGGATCGTTAGTGAGGATAACAGTCCGCTCATTGGCGCCTACGGCGATGCTTTTGCCACCACACCAAATATTGATCAACTGGCAAAAGAAGGAGTTTTGTATGAGAATGCCTTTGCTACGGCGCCGGTTTGTGCCCCTTCCCGCTCTACCCTTATCACTGGTGTGTATCCTACCAGCATGGGCACGCAGCATATGCGTAGTACTTATCCCATTCCGGAGATGATACAGTTTTATCCCAGGTACCTGCGCGAAGCCGGTTATTATACCAGCAACAATGTAAAAAAAGATTATAACACTGAGGATCAACCGGAAGCCTGGGATGAATCCAGCAATCAGGCGACATATAAAAACCGGAAGGAAGGCCAGCCTTTTTTTTCCATATTTAACTTTACCACTTCTCACGAAAGCTCAATCCATGACTCACTGGCTGATTTGCGTCATGATCCGGAGCAAGTACCTATCCCTGCTTACCATCCCCGTACGCCGGAGATGAAACATGACTGGGCACAGTACTACGACAAGGTGGAAGATATGGATAAGCAGGTAGGCCAGGTTTTGCAGGAGTTAGAAGAAGCAGGACTGGCTGACAATACCATTGTTTTTTATTATAGTGACCACGGTGGTGTGATAGGAAGGAGTAAG
Organism: Catalinimonas alkaloidigena; assembly: GCF_029504655.1. Lineage (NCBI taxonomy): Bacteria > Pseudomonadati > Bacteroidota > Cytophagia > Cytophagales > Catalimonadaceae > Catalinimonas > Catalinimonas alkaloidigena. The sequence continues at coordinate 5,034,473 of NZ_JAQFIL010000001.1, read as the reverse complement.
CGCTTTATGTACGAGTCGGGACTGCATATTCCTCTGATCATCCGTTTTCCTGAGAAGTACAAGCATCTGGCTCCCGCTAATGCCGGTAGCCGCACTGACAGGCTGGTGACCTTTGTGGATTTTCCTCCTACCATCCTTAGCCTGGCAGGCGTACCCATCCCTGATTATATGCAGGGTAAGGCATTTCTGGGTGAGCAGGAAGATGAACCTCGAGAGTATGCCTACAGCTTCAGAGGTAGAATGGATGAACGCATTGATATGGTGAGGTCAGTACGGGATAAAAAGTACCGCTACGTCCGTAATTTTATGCCGCATAAAATATATGCCCAGTATATTGAATACCTGTGGAGAGCACCCTCCATGAAATCCTGGGAAAGAGCCTATAAGGCAGGCGAGCTCAACGAAGTGCAGTCTAAATTCTGGGAGACCAAGCCGCTGGAAGAATTGTATGATGTAGATGCTGACCCGGATAATGTCAAGAACCTGGCCGACGATCCTCAGCATGCCTCAGTGCTGAAAAGAATGAGAGAAGCCAATCAGGACTGGATGCTGGACATTCGGGATGTGGGCTTTACCCCGGAAGCCATGATGGAAGAAATTGCTAAAACTACTACCCTCTACGAGTTTGCCCGAAGTAAGGACTATCCTTTGAAAAAGATCATCAAAACCATTGACATGATCACTGAAAAGGATGTGAAAGGCATTACAAAGCAACTGAGCTCCAATGAGCCGATTGTACGATACTGGGCGGCTACTGCCTGCACTATTTTCGGAGAGAATGCCTCCCCAGCAGTACCGGATTTGAAAGGTTTGGTGGATGATGAAGAAGTGTCTGTAAGAATTGCAGCCGCCGAGGCGCTTTATCATCTGGGAGAAAAGGAGGTTGCCGTACAAACGCTGAATGATGCGCTGAAAGTAGACAATGAAATGGCAAGAGTACAGGCTATCAATGTATTAGAGACCATGGAGGATGACGCTAAGCCTACACTCTCTGCTGTAAAAGCCCTGCTGCCTGATAATGAGGATAACCGAAACTACGATGTGAGGGCCGCCCGTAGATTGGTGGAGAAACTGGAGCAATAAAATTCAGTTTTAAGCTATTCTCTATGTAAAATATCTCTGGGGGCATAGGAAGTGACTGACAGCTGATTTTATGTTATAAGTATCCAAAACGTGTAAAACGGGAAGGTTTGATATCACATTCCCAATTTTATTTGAAATCATCCTTAGCTTTTAACATATTAAAAATAAGTTGTATTGGTAACCACTGCCAGACCCTATGCCCTCATCAGTAAACACGCATAGCGATGCATATCTTTGGAAACGCTTAAAGCGAGGAGATAGGGAAGCTGTGGGTGTTATATTTGACCGGTATATTTTACTTCTGTATAGCTATGGCCATAAATTCACCAGCAATCGTGAAGTGGTTGAAGACTGCATACAGGAATTATTCGCAGAAATCTGGGAGAAGCGAACACGCCTGAGTGATACAAATGCTATCAAGTTTTACTTGTTTAAAGGCCTGAGAAGGAGAATCCTGCGCTGTATCAAGCAGGCTCAACATTGGGAAATCAATGAAGGAGCAGAGCATCATATTACTTTTTCCCAGGAAGATAAAATCATCTCTCAACAGCTCAGGGAAGAGCAGATCAGGCAGCTTAATGATGCCCTTCATTCCCTGACCCGCAGGCAAAAAGAAGCCCTTTATTTAAAATTTTACAACCGCTTTACCTATGACGAAATTGCCGAGATGATGACGCTCAATAAGCGTACAGTTTACAACCTCATTTCTCAAGCGATCAGTAATTTACAAAAAGAACTAAAGCCCTCACAGGATATATTGTTCCCCTTCTGCTGGCCAATTCTGCTGGTCTTGCTATTAGCATAATTGTAATAAAAGATAGCTTTGATTCGTATGTACGCAAATAGTTAATCAGATCATTGAGTGGTCTGTAAATATTAATTTTCTGGCCAGGAAAACCGTGAGCTTTATCCGGTTCCTGCTTTTACTGTATAGCAACAACCTGATACTATGGATTATTCACGCTATACAGTCCATGACTTCGTACTTGATGAGTATTTTCAGGAGTGGGTCTTCCACCCCAATCAGCAAAATACTTTGTTCTGGAATCAATGGCTACTCAGGCATCCATACCAGCAAAAAGATGTAGAGGAAGCAAAGCGTCTGTTACTTTCACTTTCTTTTGAAGAGGAGGAGGTCACGCCACGAGAAATTGTAGGTTTGAAGTCTCGTGTACTTCAGAATATTTCATCAAATCAAACTGAGCCGCTTCACCTTGGGTCAATTAAGCCCCCCTATCTGAAATGGGCCGCATCGGTAGCGGTACTACTTTCCCTGAGCGTTCTTTTTTATTTTTTGCTGCTTCCCTCTCCAGCCATGATTGAGTACCGGGCTAGTTATGGAGAAATTAAAGAAATCATCTTGCCCGATGGTTCACAGGTCACATTAAATGCCAACTCTTCTATTCAATATAATGCTGACTGGAAACAGCAGGAAAGTAGAAAGGTATGGCTGCAAGGAGAAGCTTTTTTTAAGGTAGTGAAAGATTCAACACCTCAGGAAGACTTATCTGCAAATAATACAGGAAGCGCTGCTTTGATAGCTCGTAAGTTTGAAGTGCTGACCCCTGAGCTGCGCATTGAAGTACTGGGGACACAGTTCAATGTACGTGCCCGACATTCAGCTACTGAAGTGGTGCTGCAGGAGGGTAATGTACAGTTGTCGCTCTTGGAAAACAGGGAGCAGCCAACCCTGGCGATGAAACCTGGCGAAAGGGTAATTTACAGCGAACAAAAGTTAAGTCAGCAGGTCGTTGAGCCTGAAAAATACCTCTCCTGGCGTCAAAACCAGCTCATTTTTGAAGATCAGAGCCTGGCTGAAGTAGCCCAAAGGCTGGAAGATATTTACGGCGTAGAGGTAGTTTTTGATGATGAGCAGCTCCAGCACATGCTTTTTAGAGGTACTGTACCTTCCGATAATATAGAAATACTGCTGGAAGCATTGTCAGGTATTTATCAGATAGAAATTAGCCGAGAAGAAGATGTTATCACTTTTCATGCAAGATAATAAACGCTCACCCATGTTGAGAAAAAGATTTTTAGAACAACTTAAAACTGCAGAGTTATGAACAAACACTTACACTATTTTTACGGCTGTCTTATAGGAGCTTTACTGCTCTTGGCTGGCAGGCCCGTTGGGGCGCAGGACCTGGCCTCGCTGTCTCGTTTACCGGCAACAACGCATGATGGTTCAGTTGCAAATACTCCTGATCAGGAAGAAAAAAACGTATCACTAAAGTCAGTTTTGTCTGAGCTGGAAACTGAACATGCTGTCCATTTTAATTATGATGTAGAGCTCATAGAGCGTAAACAAGTAAGCACAGAAGCGCTTCAAAACGCGCGAAAGAATAAGGCACTGGAAGAGGTGATCAAAAGTTTTCTTGAGCCGCTGCATCTTAAATACAAGAAGCTTCAGGAAGGCTATTATATGATTTATCAGGAAGAAGTAGTTCGGCCTGTTCAAAAAAATGAACCTCGGGCCTCTTTGAGCAGGCATTCAGCAGTAAGTAGATTACAGTCTATGGGTGAAGCTTATATTCCTTCCATAAGACATATGGCACAAACCATCTCCGGCACTGTTACAGATGAAGAGTCAGGCGAGCCTTTGCCCGGGGTAAATATTCTCGCTCAGGGCACTTCTCAGGGTACAGTCACAGGGGTAGATGGAAATTATCGGCTCACCGTTGATGATGAAGTCACCACTTTGGTTTTTTCTTCCATAGGCTATGTGTCTCAGGAAATAGCGATCAACGATCAGTCCATTATCAATGTCAGCATGAGCCCTGATGTACAATCGCTATCCGAGGTCGTAGTAGTAGGCTATGGTACGCAGCAGAAAAGAGACCTGACCGGCTCAGTGAGTAAAGTGGAAGGAGAAAGTCTGGAGAATGTACCCAGCGCAAGGGTAGATCAGATACTGCAGGGCAGGGCGCCCGGCGTACAGGTGACGCAGACGAGTGGTGAGCCCGGTGCCGCCACCTCTATCCGTATCCGTGGTGGTAACTCCATCCAGGGTAATAACGAACCCCTGTGGGTGATTGATGGAGTGATCGTAGGGCAGAATTTTGACCTGAACAACATCAATACCAACGACATCCAGTCCATAGATATCCTGAAAGATGCTACTGCGGTTTCTATTTATGGGACACGGGGTGCCAATGGGGTGATCCTGGTGACGACCAAAAATGGGCAGGGCATCAAAGCAGGAAAACCACAGGTTTCATTTAATCTGTACTCTGGCGTACAAAATATGATAGAAACTGTTGACTTCCTAAATGGACCTCAGCATGCGGAGTATTCCAATGAAGACGCTGAATTCAGGAGTGCCGCACTTCCCTTTCCTGACCTGAGTACAGTGCCCGATGTAAACTGGATTGATCAGGTGACACGGAGCGCGCCCATCCATAATGTGGACGTATCAGTTTCCGGAGCCTCTCAAAACCAGGATATTAACTATTATATTTCCGGTAACTATTTTAAGCAGGAAGGGATCATCAGAAATTCCGGTATCAATAAATATATCTTCCGTGCCAACCTGGATTATGATTTATCTGATAAAGTAAGAACTGGATTCAGGCTCAATGTTTCCCGCTTGAGAAGAGAGAATAACAAAACCGGCATCGCTCAGATTTTCAGAGACCATCTGCCTGCCCGTGCCATCTTTGATGATGAAGGAAGGTATACTGCTGAAAATCCTGTGTCGGCATCTATTCAGACCAATCCGGAGGCGGATATTGTGCTAAGAGACGATCATAGCTACGTTACCAATCTGCTGGGAAATCTGTATCTGGAAGTGGAGCCGGTCAGCGATCTTGTCTTCCGCACAACTTTTAGCCCTGAGGTTAATGATTTTAAACGCAACAGGTTTAACCCTGGTGCTCTGCCCCAAAATTTTGTCATCAATGACGGAGGAGATGCCCGTATTGATACCCGCTCCAGCGTAGGATACATTAACGAAAATACTATTTCTTATAGAAAGAGTCTGGGCTCAGCGCATGAACTGAATTTGCTGGGAGGTTTTACCTTACAGAAATATCAGGTAGAAGAAAATACTTCACAGGCATTTCAGCTTTCCAATGACATCACCGGCTACAATAATCTAGCCTTCGGCTCAAACCCTACCCGTAATATCGTAAGCTCTGATTATGACGCTTTTCAGCTGATCTCCTGGCTGGGAAGGGTCAATTATATCTTCCAGAGCAAATATCTCTTCACCTTCGTAGGTAGAGTGGATGGTTCCTCCCGTTTTGCTCCCGGCAATAAGTACGGATTTTTCCCTTCCGGCGCAGTAGCCTGGCGCTTGTCAGAAGAGCCTTTTATTCAGGACTTAGGCGTATTTGATCAGCTTAAACTTAGAGCCAGCTATGGCATATCCGGTAGCCAGGCGATAGAATCTTTCCGAACACTCGCCCTGCTGGACAACGCCAATACAACTTTTAATGGATTGGAGCAGGCGGGAGTTACTTTGGGAAGACCGGCTAATGATGAGCTGAGGTGGGAAACCACGAATCAGTTTGATATCGGTCTGGAAGCTTCTTTCCTGGAAGGCAGGCTTTCCTTTGAACTGGACTATTACAACAAAAGAACAGAAGACCTGCTGCTGAATGTGCAGATTCCCCGTCAGACTGGCTTCGTGAGCCGTCTGCAAAACCTCGGAGAAATGAGGAATAGCGGATTAGAGTTTATCCTGAACACGGTAAACGTTTCTCAAAATGACTGGCGGTGGTCCAGCATGCTTACACTTTCCGGTAACAGAAACGAAGTGGTAGACCTGGGTGGCGTTGATTTGATTGATGTGGTAGATCCTTCAGCTACCGGACAGGGTGGTCCCGGAGGCCGCTTAATCGTTGGAGAGACTGCTCCGGTATTTGTTGGCGTGAATTATCTGGGTACCTGGAAATCGCAGGAAGAGATAGATGCTTCCGGCCAGGTAGGGCAGGATGTAGGTGGCCCCCGCTTCGGAGATACCGATGGAGATCAGCAGATTACGGAAGATGACTTCATCGTACTGGGAAGCCCGCAACCGGATTTTATCTATGGGTTTCAGAACACGGTCTCTTACGGAAACTGGAGCCTTGATTTTTTCTTTCAGGGCACCTACGGCAATGAAGTGTTTAACAGCCTGACACAAACAGCTTTCTTCGGAAGAGCGGAAAGAACCAAATACGCTGAGACCTTAGACAGATGGACTCCTGAAAACCCCGATTCGGATATACCCCGGGCAGGTGCGGTAGCGGCCTTGTCAGAAATTAAAAATAATTCTGAAATGATAGAGGATGGTACCCATATGCGGCTCAAAAACCTGAAGCTTACCTATAATCTTCCGGTTGAGCGCTGGGGCTTAAATGGCTTCAAAAGTATCAGCGTGTACTTCACAGGTACTAATTTATTTGTCCTGTCTGACTTTAGGTTGAATGATCCCGAAACAAGTATGTTCGGTAGAGATAATGTAGCGCTTGGTTTTTCTCAGGGCGAATACCCCAGTGCCAGGATATTATCGCTTGGTATCAAGGCCATTCTTTAAGTCAGTTTTATAAAAAATGAATAATCCAGAATAGTGATGAAAAATTATATATATAATTCACTCCTGAGCTTGTTGATGGTATTTACTTTTACAAGCTGCGAGGATTTCCTGGCCGAAGAGCCACGTCAAATTGTTTCTCCTTCCAACTTCTTTAATTCAGCATCGGAAGTGCAGTCGGCAGTCAACGGTTTGTATAACATCTACAAAAATAATTCGCTGCATGCGAAAATCGGCCTGGACAGATTTTATGAGAACGGTGCTGATGTGATTGGTCCCAACCGGGAGTTCGGGCAGGTGGAACCCATTCAGAATTATACCCTGAATGAAGGAAACGTAGGCGATATCTCCCAGGGAGGGGGTGCTCCCATCACCTGGCAGGATTTGTACCGCATCATACAAAACGCCAATATCATTCTGGCCAATGTGGAAGGGAATGAAGATATCAGTGCTGAAAACAGAGATCAGTTTGTGGGAGAGACCTTGTTTTTAAGAGCTTATGCCTACTATCACCTGACCAATCTCTGGGGAGATGTGCCTTACTTCCGGGATGTGCTTCCCATAGAGGAGATCAGGGTATTGGGACGTACTGATGTCAATGAGATTCGTAATGAGATACTGCAGGATTTACAGACTGCCCAGGACCTCTTACCCGATAGCTATGGCGACAGCGAATTAGGAAGGGCTTCCAAATGGGCAGCGGCTACCGCAATGGTAAAAATTTACCTGATCCAGGAAAAGTGGCAGGAAGCACGAGATAAGGCGGTAGAGATCATCAACAACTCTTCGCATGCTTTATTGGATAACTATGCCGATGTTTTTGCTCCCGACAATGAATACAATGATGAGGTCATCTGGGCCATTGACTTTGTGAAAGACATCAACCAGGATGACTGGCCGGATCATTTTACCCCCCGGATACGCGATGAGCCTCAAAACAGTGATGAAAGACCTGCCCTGAGCAGTGCTCTTAGCGAAAGGAGTGAAGGATTTACCGGCTATGGACTGGCCATACCCCTTCCCGACTATGTCAATGAGTTTCCTGAGAATGATTTGAGAAGGTCATCCAATATCGTGGAAACTTATTTGGGCTATGCACTTAACTTTCCTTACATGCCTAAAATGTGGAACCTGGACCAGATCAACTCTCCCCGGGGCAACCACGGTGACAACAAAATCATCTTTAGGATGGCGGATGTCTATCTTATGGCTGCCGAAGCGGAGAATGAACTCAATGGCCCCGCTGATGCCTATCAGTACATCAATCAGGTAAGAGAAAGGGCTTATGAGCCGAATCAGCCTTTGTCTGGCCTGTCGCAGCAAGCTTTCAGAGAAGCGATCTATGATGAGCGGCGTTGGGAACTGGGGGGTGAAGGCCACCGGCGGCTGGACCTGATTCGCTGGGGAATCTTGTTGGATGTAGTGCAAAATACGGAGTATCGGATTTATAATCCCGCTGCCAACATTCAGCCGCATCATGTGTTGCTGCCTATTCCAGTAGAAGAGCTTCGGCTCAACCCCGCTTTGTTAGAATCTGACCCTAGCAATAACGGATATAGATAAAAATCGCTTGTCTTTATTAATAAAGGTTCTTTATGTAAGTTAGAGCATAAAGAACCTTTAGCTATTATCTGATTAATACAACGACTATGCAACGCCTGTCTCTAGCTTATTTTCTTTCGTTTAGTATACTCACATGGAGTGGATGTTCCTCTCCCCCTGAGGAGGCCTCAGCTTCAGAAGCTAATCAGAGGCCCAACATTATCCTCATCATGGCAGATGATATGGGGTATTCTGACCTGGGTTGTTATGGCTCAGAAATTAATACGCCTAACCTGGACCGGCTGGCAGCCGAAGGCATGCGGATGACGCAATTCTACAATACTGCCAAATGTACCGAAACTCGTGCTACCCTGCTCACCGGGCTGTACCATCAGCAGACAGATAACCTCAATCGTACAGATAATAATGTGACGCTCGCGGAAGTGCTGAAAGAAGCCGGATACCAAACCATCATGAGTGGGAAGTGGCATCTGGGGCATTGGCAGGAAGATATAGATACGCCGAATCAGCGGGGATTTGACCACTATTTTGGCTTTTTATGCGGAGCAATCAATTTTTTTACCGGACTTGATTATGGTTCAGGCGTTAATTACATGAGGAAAGACAGAGAAGTTTATGAAGTGCCTGAAGACTTTTATTCAACCGATGCTTTCACGGAATATGCCATTGAGGAAGTGACGCAGGCGTCTCAGCATGACCAGCCGTTTTTCCTGTATCTGGCACACAATGCTCCTCATTTTCCTTTGCAGGTTCACGATGCGTACATTCAAAAGTATGCTGATACCTACAGCATTGGGTGGGACAGCCTGAGGACCGCCCGCTACCAGCGCATGCAGGAGATGGGTCTCATAGACGCGGATTGGGCGCTCTCCCCTCGCGACAGCATCGCCCCTGCATGGGCGAGTCTGAGTCGGGTACAAAAAGAAGAAGAACAGCTACTGATGGCTACCTATGCCGGTATGATTGACCGCCTGGATCAGCAGATTGGCTTACTCCTTGACCAACTGGATGAGTTGGGTATTGCTGAAAATACGCTTATCATGTTCATGTCGGATAACGGAGGTTGTCCTTTTGATGCCAATCATGCACCTGTTGTGGCAGCAGGGTCGGCGGAGTCTGCCAGAACCTATGATACAGAATGGGCACAGGCTTCCAACACGCCTTTTCGTAAGTACAAACAATGGATACATGAAGGAGGGATTTCCAGTCCGATGATTATCCGCTGGCCGGAAAAAGTGGAGGCCAACAGCATTTCAGAAAGTCCGGGACAGATTGTGGATATTATGCCTACCTTAATTGAAGTGGCAGGAACCTCTTATCCCGAGGGCTATCAGGGTAGAGAGCTGCTGCCCCTGGAAGGTGTAAGCCTGCTGCCAATTTTTGAAGGAGCATCACTCAGCAGAGAAAAGCCTATGTACTGGGAATACCGGGGCAGCAGAGCCATCCGGGACGGAAACTGGAAGCTGGTAGGAGAGAGGGGAAGGGGCTGGGAGTTATACGATCTCGCTAAAGATCGCTCGGAAATGAATAATGTAGCTGAGCAATTTCCCAAACGTGTCTCCGACATGGTGCTTACTTATGACCAGTGGGGAGAGCGAATTGGAGGGAAAACGACAGTAGAAGCTATGGAAATGCCTGTCAATCAGCAGGATCGTTATCACCACATATCTGAAAAATCAGAAGCAGGAACAGAATAAAAAAGCACAAAAATATACAGCATAGTGGGGCTAAGGCCACCCAGTACTTTGATGGGTGGCTTTCTGTTGTGTTTATTATGAATATGCTTTGTCACTAACTTTGATGACCTCATACCAAAGCTCATCCCCTTTGAGTACGGCTTTATACTGCACACCATCCGCTACATAATAGTGCTCCCCATTGATTTCTAGGTGCTCGTATTCTTCAGGTAAATGTTCTACCAGAGCTCCCACCGGAGCTTGTACTACTACATATTCTTCATCCTGCGCTAAGTAATAGCTCCCCTGATACTCATAGTAAACATGATTTCTTACGACTATTGGGCTTGCAGCAGCAGGCAGACGCTTTACCCGAATGCCAAGAGGCGCGCTGACGACTATATGTTTTCCCTTCACTGGCTTATAGTATACATGATTGTGAACGCGATATTCTACATTATTGTAGCTTACCTTTAGCGAGGATTTGGGAGCGGACTTTACGATTGTATACCTCTGGCCTTGTACCCTGCGCTGGGCTTCCGCCCTTTCAGCCACGAGTACCAGCGCGGATATGACTATCATTAAAAATATTGTCCGTATGTATTTTTTTGGTTCCTTCATCGTAATTGAATTTTTGTACACTTCTTAGAGGCCTTTACTTCATAAAAGTTTAAAACATATCTGATAATTTTAATAAAAAATATAATTATTTACGATCCAATAATGTGCCCAGCGGTTAAAACAGCTTTTACAGAGAAGTATAAATATTCACGCTTTTAAACCTTTGCTATTAGCTAGTGTCAAAAACCAGAACAATAGACAACTAACTATATATCAAATAGGTGAGCAAGATGACAGATGAACAAATATGGGAAGCCTTCAAAAGCGGTGATCGCATGCGCTTTGAAGAGATATTTCGTGCCCATATCCGTGTGCTGTACAAGTATGGTAGCCGTTTTACCTATGATCCTACCCTGGTAGAAGATTGCATACAGGATCTTTTTCTGGACCTTTGGCAGAAACGCAGCACACTGGGTTCAACTGACTCTATCAAACGATATTTGCTGGGAGCGCTGCGCCGCAGAATCATTCGCAAATTACAGCAAAAACCAGCCTTCCACCATCCGCTGGACGATGCACATTATGACTTTGCGCTGGTGCTGAACATTGAAGAACACATCATTTCCGAAGAGAAAACTACAGAAAAGCGGGCAGGGTTGGAAGGAGCAATGGTGCAGCTCAGCAAACGCCAGCGAGAAGTTATCTACCTGAAGTATTTCCAGCAGCTGTCATATGATGAAATTGCGGAGGTGATGCACATAACTTATCAGGCAGCTCGTAACCTGGTCTACCAGTCCCTCAAAGTATTGAAGCAGTATGCGCAGCTACTTAAGCTTGTATTGGTTGGTGTGTTTGCAAACTTTTTGTAATTGATAATCAATAGCTTATGAATAAACTTCAAAAAATCATTTCTTTTTTTGATTACAAAGTCATCACTCCTGTCTTAACTGTACAAAGCCGCATATATGATTCAGAATGAAAATAAATATGACCACTATCAAGCTGAAGACTTTGCCCAGGATGAGCGATTCATCGCGTGGGTAAGGACAGGAGCTGCGGTTGAAGATGGCTTTTGGGAGGCATGGTGTGAAGCACATCCTGAAAAAAATGAAGAGATCATTCATGCTAAAGCCCTGGTACAACTGATGCAGGCTCCGGAAAGAGAGCCTTCCGAAATACAGATTGAAAGCCTGTGGAAGCAGATATCAGAAGGCATGGGAAGTCAGGCTGAAGCAATCAAACCTTCAACTGGCCTCTGGCAATTGCACAGGTGGAAATTTGCCGCCGCCGCCATGATTACTGTGCTGCTGATCTCCTTCTTTTTATTGAGAAGTAGCAGCGAAACCATCCGGGCAGCACAGGGTCAGCAGTTGAGTTACACCCTACCGGATAAGTCAGTGGTAACTTTGAATGCGGGTTCTGAAATTACTTTTGACCCTACAGGCTGGGAAGATCAGCGGAAGCTACACTTAGTGGGGGAAGCCTTCTTTGAAGTGGAAAAAGGTAGCAGTTTTCGGGTCAGCAGCCCAAATGGAACAGTGGAAGTCTTGGGTACAAGTTTTAATGTATATGCCCGCGGGCAAAAGCTGGAAGTAGCCTGCCTCACGGGAAAAGTAAAGGTAAGTGATACTGAGGGGAATGTCGCGCAACTACTGAGTCCGGGAAAAGGAGTATTGCTTACCCAACATGAAGTGCAACCCTTTGACATTGATGTGGAAGAAGGTGTAGGCTGGAGAAGAGGCGAGTTCATCTTTGAAGATGTCCCTCTGGTAGAAGTGCTGGAAGAATTGAAACGGCAGTACAAGCTGAAAGTCATCCTTCAAGCAGATGTACTGGGAAGAAAATACTCCGGGCAGTTTACCAATCATGATTTGGATGGAGCATTGCAGATGATCTGCCTGCCCATGGAATTAACATATGAATTAGATAGTGCTAACAATAAAGTGATTATTCGGCAGGAATAAATTTAATGCCTCTTGGATTTAGCAGTGAAGTAGATGTAAAGCGACTTCCACTAGACGCTTTAACTGTGGGAAAAGTGCTGTTTTTTTCCTTAACGGTAATGCTGTGTCTACTTCTTACTACTAAAGTAATAGGGCAAAAGCATAAAGAAACAGTATTTGTAAATGAGGTTTTTGAGGGAGAAAGCTTATTGAAAGTCATTAAACATATGCAAAAAAAATACCATCTGAAAATTGCCTATGAGCGCAAACTGGTCCAGCCCTATCAGGTTGACCTTGTGCTTCAGCAGCGGCCTCTGGAGGAAGCCTGGGAAAGTATCCTCTCCGGTACGCCTCTGACCTGTCTGCTGCTGGGCAATGGAAAGGTGGTGATTCGCAGGGCACTGCCTGAGCTGGTATACGCCGCAAACTCAGAGAAAAATACTATATCAGCACAGGCGTATACCTATGCTGCTGTGGTTCGTGATATTGAAACGGGTGAACGCATACCTTATGCCACAGTTTCCATAGCCGGTACTTCACAGGGTACAGTAGCAAATCAGGAAGGCTTCTTCTCATTATCTCATTTGTCGTCTTTGCAGGACTCACTTGTCGTAAGCCATCTGGGCTATGCCCCTTCGGTACTAAGCCTGGATAGGCAGCGTAGGGGACAGAAAGAGGTAAGCTTAAAATCAACTTATTCAATATTGAGTGAGATAGAAGTAGTGGATCAGCCTGCCATCGGACTGGTAGCTTTAAGTAAAAGGAGCGGTCAGCATATTGTAAATCCCGCCAGAACAGAACGCATGCCGCAGATTGGTGAAAAGGATGTTTTTCGTAGCCTGCAGCTCTTACCTGGTATCAGCATCGCCAATGAGACTTCAGCAAAACTCAGCATAAGGGGGAGTTCTTCTGACCAGAACCTCGTACTTTTTGACGGCTTCACCCTTTATCATCTGGATCATTTGTATGGATTTTTTAGCTCTCTCAATAGTGATGCGATCAAAGATATCAGGGTATACAAAGGTGGGTTTGGCGTCAAATATGGCGGCAGAGCATCTGGCGTGATAGACATTACGGGTAAAAGTGGTAATCAGTACAAGCCCTCTCTGAGTCTGGGTTTAAACCCACTGAGTGCTAATCTCAAAGCCGAAACACCCATAGGGGAAAAAGCCACCGCATTTCTTGCTTTCCGGCGCTCCTACACTGATATATGGCAAACAGGCTTATACAATACTTTGATCAGGTATGCGGATGATGATTTGCCCCCTTTGGTTTCCGAGTTCTCCAATCGCGGACGTGATGAGCATGAGCTATTCTATTATTATGATACCAATATTAAGTTCAGCTACCGTCCGGGTGATAAAGATAAACTAAGCCTGAGCTTTTATCAAGGGGCAGATGATTATGATAAAAGTACCGACTTGCGGGTTGATTCTCCCAATATAGCCTATGGGGAGAGCATTCAGGAACAACATCAATTGGGTAATACGGGGCTGGGTATAAGCTGGAGCCGTATCTGGAATGATCGACTGTTTAGTAATTTCAGTCTGGGCTATTCGCATTATCATACGCAGTACCAGCTTTCTATGGCAGCCTACGAAGGTGAAATCACTGCCAGTCCGGCAGCCTCAATGTCATTAGAAAGGGAAAACACACTGGAAGAGTATGCCGTAAAGCTGGATTTTGAGTACACTGCTACCCCCCGTCATGAAGTAGATTTCGGTTTTTTTATGACCTCTAACGAAATCCTGTACGCCGACCAGAATCAACAGCAGGGAAGAGGCTCTCAGATTCTGAATCAGGGAACGCAGAGCGGAATCTATGTGCAGCATATATATAGACCGTTAGGGAAGCTGGAAGTGAATACTGGCATACGGACTACCTACTATTCAGCGGATCAGCAGCTTTATGTTGAGCCTCGCCTGTCGGCAAATTACGAACTCAGGGAAGGCCTGTTTCTCAAGGGGGCAGCCGGGCAATACTATCAGTTTATCAACAAAGCCAATTCCAATTTAGGGCTTGCTTTTGATCAGGATTTCTGGCTTCTGTCAGGCAGTGATAACCTGTCTGTACTTTCATCACAGCAGTACATGACGGGCTTTAGCTATACCAAAAACAATTGGTTAGTGGATGCTGAAGTATACCAAAAAAATATCAGTGGCCTGATGAGGGGAGGCTATGAAAGTTATGTGGATGTCAGCGGTACGCGTCCTTATTGGAATTTTAATAAGGTGATCACCGACGGCACAAGTGAGGTCAAAGGCCTGGATGTGATGCTGAGCAAAAACTGGGAGCATAACAGCAGTTCACTCAGCTACAGCCTGTCTTCGGCTGTGCAGCAGTTTAATGAAATTAATGAAGGAGCACCTTTTTTCGCAGATGGTGACCAGCGCCATGAGTTCAAGTTGAGTAGTCAGTGGGAGTTCAGTCCCTGGACCTTCTCGCTCAACTGGGTCTATGGTTCTGGTCAACCATACTCTGCTCCAAGTGAGCTCGCTTATGAAAACGGAAGAACAAGGCTGATATACCATGAGAAAAATAACAACCGCCTGCCTGCGTATCATCGCATGGACGCCTCAGTAAACTATGGATTTAAGATTGGGAAAAGTAAAGCCAATATAGGCTTATCGGTCTTTAACCTGTATGACCAGCAGAACGTAGGTAGCAGGACTTTTTTGTTTGATCGCTTCGGTGTCTTTCAAAGGGAGAGGAGTCCCAGCACAATACAACTTGTTACAGTAGATCAGTTGCTGATGGAACGTACGTTTAGCATATTTCTGAATTTCAATTTTTGACGATGGTCCACCATTGATTTGATAAAAGCAGACTAAGTAAAGAAGTGTTGAATCAAGGCTAAGCTTTTAAGACTTCAAGCCTGAAAAATTTACGCCAGGCGCGATTTTGAGCGCTTTGGTAGATGGAAGATCTATGTCTTCTTACAGTGAGCATAAACCTAAAATGAAGTATAAATAAGTAAACTTTATGAATTATGAAACGAGAGAAGCAAACAAAATCACGAGTTAGCCATCATTTGATGCTGATGGCAGGCATTTTATTGATGTTGGTAGCGGTATCCTGTAAGGAGGATGAAGTTTCAAACGTTTCCTCGGAAACGATACTGGAAGAAACCGCATTTGCTGAAAATTTATTCAGCAGCATTATGCTGGAAGTGGAGGATGCCCTGCCTGCATCCTTCGCCATTAACGGACGTTTCGGTGGTGGATTGGGTAAATTTGGCTGTGCCACACGGACAGTAGAAACATCTGAAGGAGAGGAATACCCAATCGTGATGACCCTGGATTATGGGGATAGCTGTGATTTCTGGAATGGAGCGGTAATGTCAGGAAAAATTATCACTACCATCAGTGGTCCCAGAAATGAAGTAGGTACTGAAATCATCACTACCTTTGAAGATTTTACAGTAAATGACCATCAGGTTGAAGGTACTTTTCAGCATATCATAATAAGTGAGGCCATTACTTCCACCACGGAAGAAAGCGCTATCACTACACCTGAAGGAGAAACCTTTACCCGCTCATCCAACCGCACCCGCGAGATCGTCAGCGGACAGGATACGGAAGATCGCGATGATAATGTGTATCATACTAGCGGAGCTTCAAGCGGGACTACTCCCGATGGAGTGAGGTATAGTAAGACCATCACCAGTCCTCTGGTATCTTCACGTGACTGTCGTTGGATCACCAGCGGAACTATAGAAAGCACCGTGGATGATGTGACCACCATCATAGACTTTGGTGATGGCACCTGCGACAATATCGCTACCAGCACCCTAGATGGAGAGACAGAAGAGATCACAATGGATTTCCGTGTAAAGCGTATGTACAGACACCGCAGAGGCTAGTAGAGTATGGTGGACTGGGAGCCTTTGCTTGATAGGAAAGGCTCTTTCACCTTTGGCTGTTAGTCATTATCCCTTTCTATTGCTGAGCAAACTGCTTAAAGCATTAAGCACCCTTGATTTAAAGTAATAATCATACAATGCGAATAAAAAATTTGGCTTTCCTATGGATAGCTGGCGGGATCACTCTGTTTATGAGCGCCTGCGGCGATGAAGACCTGATGCTGGAAGAAGAGCTGGTTGCTCCCTTTTACCTGGGCTATACAGATACCCTAAGCCTGGATATGGCAACCGTGCTGGCCGATTCCATGGTCTCTTCCGGTTCCGGAAGGATACTGAGTGGCTACTATGAAGATGAACAACTGGGTAAAATTATGGCGCAGTCTTATTTTCAGCTGGGCTTGAACGGGACGCTTTCTCTTTCTGAAAACACTGTGTTTGACTCCCTGGTGCTTTATCTGACTGCCCATGAGTATGTGTACGGGGATACTACCCGGCTCCAACACCTGAGGCTTCATCGTCTTACCGAAGAACTATCGCCGGAAGAAGGTGCATATTTCTATAACACCCAGACTATACCTTATGCCGAAAGTATAGCAGGTGAAGTACACTTTTTATCTAATGCGCAGGGAAGGGACTCCCTGGCGATTCGTCTGTCCGATGAATGGGGGCAAAGTTTATTTGAGATGGCCCTCAACAATGATCCTGTTCTTCAGGATACTGAAGACTTTCAGGATTATCTACCCGGCTTTAGCCTGGTAGCTGACAGCACACAAAATACAGCAGTTGTAGGCTATACGGCTTCTGCTGAGCAAGTATATATGCGTCTTTATTATCATGAAACCACAGAGGAGGTTCAGCGGAGTACCTATGATTTTCCTTTGACCAATACCAGCTTGCAATTCAACCATATTGCTGCCAACCGCTCGGCTACACGCTTGTCCGTTCTTCAGGATGTTAGGAATCCCCTGGCAGACAGTAGTACACAGATGCAAACTTATGCCCAGGGAGGCACGGGTATCATGACTAAGCTGAGCATTCCTCATCTGGAAGATTTTCCTGAGCTGGGAGAATACATGTATGTTACCCAAGCAGAGTTAGTGATTCAGCCCGTGGTCAATCACGCACAGGAACTTCCACTGCCCGACAGCCTGATCCTTCTTTCTGCCAATCATAACAATGAAATTATTCCGCTGCTGTCATATGGTACTACCAGCACGTCTACCCAGGTCTGGACTACTCTGTTAGAGCTGGATGATGAGTATGATCGCGAAAACCCGGTATCGCTTTGACATTACAGATTATGTCACTGAGAAGCTACTAAACGATGCCATCAGCGAAGATTTTCTGCTGCTGACCGTTCCTTCTTACAACAAAAGTGTAAGCCGGCTATATCTGGGCAGTAGTCAGCACGAAGAATATATTACCAGATTAGAGATTTCATATACACAATTAAACAGCACTAATTATTAATTACTATGAATAATAAATACTTACTACTCTTGCTAGTAATCACATTAAGCCTGTCTGCCTGTACAACAGATGATGAAGATGAAGCAGACATTGAAGGCAACTGGATAGAAGTGGCTGACTTTGACGGGCCTTCCCGCAGCGGAGCGGTTTCCTTCTCCATTGGTTCACGTGCCTATGTCGGACTGGGCTATGATGGAAGCGACCGCCTGAATGATTTCTGGGAATATGATGAAGAGAGAAATTTCTGGGTACAGCGGGCTAGTTTTCCCGGCAATGCCCGCAATGCCGCGGTTGCATTTGCTGTCAATGGCAAAGGCTATGTGACTAGCGGTTATGACGGACAAAATGAACTCAAAGACTTCTGGGAGTATGATCCTGCTGCTGACAGTTGGACACAGAAAGAAGATTTTCCCGGAGATGCCAGAATTGGTGCTGTGGCTTTCAGCATTGATGGCAAAGGCTATGTGGGGACAGGCAACAATGGCGACAATGACCTGAAAGATTTCTGGGAATACGACCCTGCTTCCGGTAACTGGACACAGATTCCGTTTAGTGGTTCCAAAAGGGTAGATGCTTTTGCCTTCGTCATTGACGGCATGGCCTATATCGGAGGGGGAAGAAACAACGGTCTGTATGAGCAGGGCTTCTGGCAGTTTGACCCCATTGACATCCGTTGGACCGCCATGCTGGACCTGGACGAAGAAGATGATCCCATTGCCCGAGAGAATGCGGTAAGCTTTGCGATTAACGGTAAGGGCTATGTCACCACCGGCTCTACAGGTTCTGCGGTGAGAGATACCTGGGAATATAGTCCGGTGACTGACACCTGGGCACAAATGACGAGTATGGAAGGAGCCTCCAGAGAAGAAGCCGTTGCTTTTGTACTGACTACAGGAGAAGGAGAGGCTGTGGCCTATGTGGCTACCGGAAGAAACGGTCAGTCCCGTTTTGACGACCTATGGAAATTTGACCCTACCGCTGAGTATGATGAGGAAGATTAAGTAAGCCTGTAGAGACTAATGATGTAATCTCTCAAACCCAATGAGCATGAAAAAGAGCGTATGGATATTCTTAGCTTCACTAAGCTTTATAATTTTGCTTCTTCCTGCCTGCAAGCAGGATGAAGACATTGTGTCTCCGCTAACGACTGATGACGTCAGCGGGGATCATACGGCAGACAACGCACAGAACGATCTGCTGAACAACTGGATCTACGAAGTGATGAGCTCCTACTACTACTGGAATGAGGAGGTGAGCCTTCCTGATTCCTCCGGTGAAGAGCCTGAAGATTACTTCTACTCTCTCATTAATGATGCAGATGAGTTTTCTTATATCACTGATGATTACGAAGGGCTGATGGAAGAGTTCAGCGGCGTGTACAGCAGTATGGGCTATTCCCCTGCCTTTGGATTACTGTCTGCTTCCAATGAAGTGTTTATCGTGGTAGAATATGTTTACCCTGACTCACCGGCAGATCGTGCCGGTCTGGAGAGAGGCGATATCATTCTGGCTATTGATGGAGAAACATTAAATACTGAGAATTACTATGAGCTTTACGGCCAAAGCCAGTATATGGTTACGCTTGCAGCATATGATGAGGCAGAAGGCATCAACCCCACAGACCAGACCATTTCATTATTTGCGGAGGTGATTGAGACCGATCCTGTCCTGTACAAAGAAGTGAAAACCGCTGCCGGCAAGAAAGTGGGCTATATGGTATATACCGAATTTATTTCCGGAGAGAATGAAGAGTGGTTAAACAATCTGGGCAGTACGCTGGACGAATTTGCCCAGGCAAATGTAAGGGAGGTAATTATTGATCTTCGCTATAATCCGGGAGGAGAGATATATACCGCGCAGTATTTTGCCAGCGCCCTGGCGCCGGTAAATGTCGTTAACAGCGAAGAAGTGCTGGTCAAATTTGACTATAATACTTTGCTGGAATCATCAATTGTAGCTTACGAAGGCGATGATTCTGAAAATCTGGTCAGCAAGTTTGTCTCCAATGGTCATAACCTGAACCTGAGCCGTATATACTTTTTGACCGGGAGCGGAACCGCTTCTGCCAGTGAGCTGCTGATCAACGGCCTCAAGCCTTATATGGATGTGGTGATGATAGGTGAGCATACAGTGGGTAAATATTATGGCTCGTGGGTGATCCCTGATTTAGCAGAGCCTGCCCGTCATGACTGGGCGATCATGCCGATTGTACTTAAATATACCAATGCCGAAGGTGTAACAGATTTTAGTGAAGGGCTTACGCCCGACTATCCGGTAGAGGACAATCTGCTGGATGCCAAACCCTTCGGTGATGAAAGCGATCCACTGCTGGCTACCGCGCTGGACCTGATCTCAGGAGGCTTGAGTGCCAGACTGAAAAGCAGGGAAAGTTTCAAGCCTTATCAGGAGCTGGGAAACCCTCTAAAAATTAAAAAGAACAAGCTGTTTATCGATGACAGCCTGGTACCGGAAATTGAATAGAATCGTCTAAAGCTGTTAGTTCTTATAAAGCCCTTAGTGTCTTATTTGGCGCTGAGGGCTTTATTTTTTTGAGTGAAACTGCAATTTTGTTGCAAATATGCCTTTCCTCTTCTACATTTATACCCATGCAAAGATTCCTGTCATTAGGCCTTGTCTGGATTATTGCCCTCAATGCGATGTCGTTGAGTGCGGTGCAGCTGAGCTTTGAGCTGAACAGGGACTACATCGCTGAGTTTCTTTGCATAGAAAGAGAAAAGGAGATCACCGTTTGTCGTGGTACTTGTTTTCTTAAGGATAAGCTCAAACAGGCGGAAGACCAGCAGGAGCAAAACCAGCTATCACATGTGGTATTTGCGGTTTTCTTTATCCCTTCTTATTGGGAAAACACCTTCTTAACGCCTGAATCTCCGGCTATTATATTTTCTGCTTTTCAGGAAAACCTGCATGCTACTCCTATAGCTGAGCTATTTTTCCATCCTCCCCGCGTATAACACACGCATATCTTTTCTCACTGTTCATTACGCGAGTTATTGCCCGGAACAAATATCAGGGTAAGGGATCTTGCGTAAAATTAAGGTATGACAGCTTCGTTTACCTATTACACATTCAAATTTTATGAAGATGAAGTATATCAACATCATCACCTCATTTCTGCTGTTGCTAGGCTTAAGCAGCTGCCAGGAAGAATCTACCGACGATATGGTGCAAGGTGCCACCCTTACGCTAAACCTCACCCACCTGGTGAATGGCGAAGTGCTAATGCTTAATACACAGACCTATGCTAATGCCGTAGGAGAAAGCTTTGTGATTCAGGATTTTAAGTACTATCTCAGTAATGTAAAGCTCAGGAATTCTTCTACCGGAGCCTTTTATCTGGAACCGTACAGCTATCATCTGGTGCGCCCCGAAGATGGAGAAGCTTTTCGGATTGAAATAGATGGTGTTCCTGCCGGAGAATACAATGAAGTGGAATTTGCCATTGGCGTAGACAATGCCGCCAATACTTCTACCGACAAAGTGGGGGCTCTGGATCCGAGTAATGAGATGGCCTGGGACTGGAATACCGGCTACAAATTTCTCTTGCTGGAAGGGCAGTTCGGTGCGTCAGAAGAGGGTATGCATGATGCTTATGTCTATCATATCGGGGGTGATCCTAATTACCGAGTGCTGAAATTTAACCTGAAGCAGCTTAGCCTTCCCACGCTGAGCCTGGAGAATAATGGTATGCAAAGCTTAGCCATAGAAGCTGATGTAGCTGCTATGTTTGCTGAACCCAATCCGGTGAGTTTTGCCGAGCATCCGGTAGTCATGCATGATCCTTTTTCTCAAAGTGTAGCCGATAATTATGCTGCTAATATGTTTGAGATTACTGCTGTTGAATAAACTTATCTGTTTTTGAACGCTAAATCGTACATATCGCTCTTTCTGGCAGTTCTGCTTTGCCTGCATGCCTGGCAGATGTCTTTGATTGTGCTCAACTATGAATACAACCAGGAGGTATTTGTGCGATTGTTCTGTGAAAACCAGGACAGACCGGAATTACAGTGCAATGGAAAGTGCTTTCTCCAGGATAGCATAGACCATGCGAGCCAGCAGGAAAGTACCAATGAGCATGAAGTCAAGCTCTGCTGGTCACCACTTTGTATGCAGATGGAAAGCAGAGATGCGCTGAAAGCATCGCAATATTATATACAGATATTTTTCCCTTTTCCCCCTCAGGAGTATCAGCTGCTTCTCTCCCAGGGTTTTTTTCATCCTCCCCGAGCTTAGTAAGCTCCTTTTTTACCCAAACCACCCTCAACTACTATACTTCCCAGAAGCCTATAGGAAGCTGAAGTATATCCTTTGCAATAGCAGGAAAACACATTTACCCAATAATTACGGTAGGGGTGAGAGAGGAGCTAACTATTTTGATTTCTTATACGGGTCTTCTTTATCTGATGGCATAAGTATGTCCTATCAGGAGAGAAGCGCTTATTCCTATTACTAAGCTGCAATAGATCAGCCAGACAATTCATAATCAATATTCTAAAAAAAAGATGAAAACCACTCACAATATTTTACTAAGTATATTATTACTGACACTATTCATTGCCTGTGATGAAGATGAGAATATGTCTCTCGAAGCTTCCGGCGCTTTTGTCGTAGAGTTTGATAATTATGTAGGTACGCAGCAGATGCAGCTTGATCCGGCAGGCTCTACAGATTATCGTTACGCCAATGCATCGGGTCAGGAATTTAACCTTTCTACTTTCCGCTACTACGTCAGCAATATCAAACTGGAAGGACCGGATGGAGAGCGGTTTGAAGACGTGATGAACGTCAGTGCCAATGCTGATGATGTGGAAGGCTATTACCTGGTACTGGAAAGTGATGCTTCTTCTCAGTTTATTACTTTGAATGATGTTCCTACAGGAGCCTATGATAAAATCACGTTTATACTTGGCATCGCTGAAGAAGGCGTGCAGGAAGGTGCTGCCGGAGGCATACTGGACCCTGCCGAAGACGCCTGGTTCTGGAACTGGAACGCTGGCTACATCAACCTGGGCATAGAAGGCACAGCTGCCGACTCTCCACAGGAAAGGATAGAAGGGGATGGCTGGCTAGTTGAGGAAAATACCTTTGGGCTGCACGTAGGAGGATGGAAAGAGGTGGAGCCTGACGATAATTATGTCAATAACATCCGTACAGTTACGCTTGACTTAGGCGCAGCGGTAACCGTAAGCGAGGACATGAAACCGCAGGTCCATATCGTATTTGACCTGCTGAAAATTCTGGATGGCGCAGCCATTGATTTTTCACAAACCTACTCCGTACATTCACCTTTACTGGGAGCGCCCCTGGCAGACCAGATACCTGCTGCCTTCACTGTGGATCATGTACATCAGTAGATTTACCGCAAATGTATGCAGATGGGTAGGCAGCCTTATACTCGGTGTCTGCCTGACGCTGCTGTTTTCCTGTCAGACAGATGAAATAGAAGGTATGGTAGATCGGAAATATATATTTGTTAAACCGGATAACTTTCCTGAGCCTACCTACACCTTTGACAATAACCCTGTGACAGAGAAAGGATTTGAGCTGGGCAGAAAGCTGTTTTTTGATCCTGTACTGTCGCGTGACGGTTCAGTGTCCTGCAATAATTGTCACATACAGGCAACAGCTTTTGCCGATGGGCCGCAGCATCCTATGAGTGTAGGTGTAGATAATCGGAGAGGTACACGCAATGCTCCCGCTCTGACCAACCTTGCTTTTATGCGGGAGTTCTTCTGGGATGGAGGCGTAACGCATCTGGACTTTGTGCCTACCAATGCCATTGAAAATGCGCAGGAGATGGATGAAAGCCTGGCCAATGTGGTGGATAAGCTTAACCAGGATGATGAGTACCCGGCATTGTTCAAAGAAGCTTTTGGCATAGATACCATCACTTCACCTTATATGCTGCATGCCTTTTCCCAGTTTCTGGTGATGATGGTCTCGGCCAATTCCAAATATGACAAGTACATGCGAAACGAAGGGGAAAGCCTGACGGATGCTGAATTAGAAGGGATGAAGCTTTTTGAAGAGAAATGCGCCTCCTGCCATGAAGGCATACTGTTTTCTGACTTTAGCTTTCGCAATAATGGAATCAATGCCAGTTTCGGTGATGAAGGTAGGGCCAGAATTACTGAGCACAGTGCCGATCAGGGCAAGTTCAGAGTGCCGAGCCTGAGGAATGTGGGGCGTACAGCGCCCTATATGCACAATGCCCGTTTCCAGACGCTGGAAGAGGTACTGCGCCACTATGCAGGTGGGGTAGTGGACTCGCCTACTTTAGATCCTTTGCTCAGCAATGGAGCGCAGTTGGGCATTTCCATGACAGAAGAAGAACAGACAAAAATTATTGCTTTCCTCAAAACCCTCAGCGACTACGACTTTGTTGCTGACCAACGATTTACGAACCCAAACCACTGACATTATGAAAAATATATGCTTTACGCTTTTTGCTTTTAGTATTTCACTTACTGCCAGCCTGGCCTGCGATGTCTGCGGTTGCTCGCTGGGAAGCAATTATTTCGGAATCCTGCCGCAGTATGACAAAAATTTTGTGGGATTGCGTTGGTATTACAGTTCTTTCTTTGCACGTATGGACCATAATAGCGAGTATATGGAAGATGAGTATTCCAATGACACCTACCAGACTTTTGAATTGTGGAGCCGGCTTTATCTGACAGACCGCATTCAGCTATTTGCTTCCATTCCCTATTCGTTCAATCAGATGGAGGGCAGCCATCAGAAAGTTACGGCAGCAGGTCTTGGTGATATTTCTGTCTTAGCGAATTATACACTCGTCAATACCGGAGAAGATGTGGGGAATCCCTGGCGGCATACCTGGCTGGCCGGAGGAGGCGTAAAACTGCCTACCGGAGATTTTCGTCAGCAGGATCAGGGACTATTGGTCAATCCTAATTTTCAGTTGGGCACCGGAAGTACTGACTTTGTACTAAATACTATTTATACGGTGCGTTTCCAGAACGTAGGATTGAACCTGGGCACGACTGCCCAGTTGAATACAGAAAATCCTGAAGGCTATCGTTTTGGCAATCAATGGAATGCTTCGACTCAACTGTTTTACTGGAGGCAGATGAAGTATCTATCCATACTTCCGAATATCGGTATGTACTACGAAACCGGAGAGATGCATACGGATAATGGCATCAGGCAGTTGAACAGTGGAGGAGAAGTCTGGTTGGCTCAGGTGGGGCTGGATATTTATTATCGTGATGTGGCAGTTGGGTTTACTTTTAAAAACCCGGTATCCCAGCAGATGAATAGTGATGAGGTTGCGGCCATTGAGTCCAAAGAACGCATCATGATCAGCCTGATTTATAATTTTTAAACCCTATAACCCATCATATTTGTATATGCATAGTGTTTTCATAAACCTGTATGTAATAGCTTTTTTGCTCACCATGAGCTGCCAGCCCTCATCTAAGGCTAGCGTTACCGATGAGAAGTATGTGCAGGCACAGGAGATTTATCAGGAAGCTATTGAAGTGCATGAGGAAGTAATGTCTCATATGGATGAGATCGCGCGCTTAAAAAGTCTGTTGAACAAGCGTATTGATACCTTGCAACAAAGAGGGGGAGAGGAAATGAATACAGACCTGCTTCAGCGCATGCAGGAAATCGTACAAAAGCTGGAAAAGGCTGATGAAGCCATGATGCAATGGGGGCACAATGTGAAAAAAGTGCATAAGATGTACGATGCGCAATCCACCAATGCTGAAGTAGCGGTAAGTGTGCTGCCTGATGATACTACGAATCTTATCCGCGTTCTGCAGCTACAAAATGCTGCGATTGAGCAGGTAAAAACGCTGGTAGAAAGCAGCATTAAAGAAGCTCACATATTTCTCGTATTACCCGAATAATCATTGCAGGCTGAGAAGAGGCGCAATAAGCAACAGCGACCCACGCCGGGTGCTATTTTATTACGAGCATAAAATTCTGCACGTCAGTATTTTACAGTAAAAAGACCTTGTTACTTATGCTCAGTTACTTAAGATGATAAGCGTACTGATGCTTGCGGTTTGTGCGGGGGCACCCCGTGCCGATGTGCTCCGCAATGGAGACTGTCGGTCTCACAAAGCGGGGACTGGAGCGACTCTTATCAGCCTGCCAAATTAAATATGCGTGCTACTCACTTGTCTTTCCGATTTGATTATCTCTGCTGTATCAAAACAACAGGCATGTATGCAAAGATGGAATAAGAAAATAGTAAAGAGAGCCGAAGTCAGCCGTATTTAGAAGTTTATTCTGTTATCTTCTCCACTTTTTCAGTGATCAGTAGCCGGGCTGGCAATACCACTTCAGAAGAAAAAGTTTTGACTACCACCGATATATTATCCAGCCGAATAATTTCTCCCTTGACTTCTCCTATTTTAATGATATTACCTACCTGGAAGTTTTGCCTGCTGTAGTAAGAGGACAAAATATTTTGCAGGATATCTTTGGCGGCCATAGCAAAAGCGATGGCAAAGGCAATCATAATGGCACCTATGACCAGTGTAATATTGGAGGTGATTATGCTGGTATCAATTCCTGCCTGTTCCAGTGCGGTGAGTATTACAAAAACAGCAATAATGTAGAATACAAAACTGCTGATGATATGGGCAGAGTGCATTTCCAGGGAGTGCAGGGCTGTCAGTAAGAGGTTTTTTACCACCTGAGCAATATACAGGCCGATAATGGCAATCAGTACGGCACTTAAGAGGGCTGGCAGGTAATTTAGCAACATGCCTATTGTTTGAGAAACTGCCGACCACCCCAGCGTTTCTGAAGCGGCAACAAAGAAAAACAGAAGCACAACCCAGTAAACAAACCTGGCAATGACATTGGCGCCCTCAGTTTTAACGTCCGAACTTCTTAACCATGGCAATTCATGAAGGCGTTCACTTATGCTTTGCATGGGGTGGGTACGCATGAGCTTTCTGGTAATGTAGCGCATGGTTCGGGCTATGAGCCAGCCGATAAGGAGCAGTACCACAGCCCCCAATATATTGGGCAGGGCGTTCATAAGGGTATTGCCAAAGGCATGCAATGAAGAAAAAGCGATGCTTTCCCATTCGCTAAGTGTTTCCATAACCTAGGGGTTTTTGTGAAGTTGATCAGTTTTAAAAAGGCTGGCAATCGTTTTTCCTGTTTTTACGATGAACAGATCAGCGATATCCATGATCAGTTCACTTAATACTATGCTTTCCATTACTTTGTCTCCCAGCTTTTCGGGCGCTTGGGCCTCTTCTTCCAGTGCTTTAAATGGGTTAGTGTTCATGATCGGGATAATTCAATGATTTTAGCTTTGGCTCTTTTCAACCGCATTTTTACCGCACTTTCTGAGAGCGCAGTGATTACCATAATATCTTTGATGGGCAGATCATCCTGGTATTTCATCAGCAGCAAGGCTTTGTCTTCCGGTTTGATCTGCTCCAATATCTGCTTTAGCTTCTCTATCTGAATCTGAAGAATCTCTTCCTCATGCGTGTCTTCTTCATAGGCATTTATTTCACTGACATAGGCTTCGTGATGCGCTTTGTCCCTGCGAACTTTGTTGACAAAGTCCACACAGTAATGATATGTAATACTATAGAGCCAGGTAGAAAACCGGGCACTCGCTTTAAATGTCCTGAGCTTTAGATATACTTTTAGAAATATATCGTGGGCCAGGTCCTCGGCCTCCGCCTGACTTTTGGTAAAGCTCAGGCATTTGGCGTATACCTTATTCGCATACCGCTCATAGAGAATACGGAATGGTCGGGAATCCTTGTGTTTTACAATAAACGCAGTAATTTCTTCATCACTGAGCTTATGTAATTGTTTGGGTTTCACAGTTTAGGTATCATAAGAATTTATTTAGACAGCAGTTTTTTTGAAAAGTCACATCTTTCCGAAATTTTTTTTGTCCTGGCTCCCGGCTGTTCCCGGCCATAGTTTAAGATAGTGCATACTGATAAAATTTACTTAAGTATTATTTTCGAAAAAATGTGACTTCCTGTCTTATAAGCTGTCATAAGAGTAGTTTTTATCACAAACCTTAAATCACATACATCATGAAAACCTTACACGTACTGTTCATTGCTTTTACTGTGCTGGTCGCTTCCACTGCTTATGCACAGGTGTACCGGCCAGTAGAAAAAAAAGTAGAAATGGGGAAGCATATGGTTGATGCCTGGGTAATGCAGGTGGATGAACCTATGGATCCACTGAAGAAAAGTTATAAAAAATTTGCTAAAAGACAATTGAATGTAAAAGTTAAAAAGTCAGGTAGAGATTTGCTCATGGCCGAAGAGGTCCTGATCCCCGGCATTGCGCAGAAAGAAGGCGACCTGAAAGCCAGGTTTTTTACCGAAGGAGGAGAAACTACCCTGGCCGTAGCTTTTTTGCTGGGTTATGACATTGGGCTGAACAGCCTGGACTACCCCCAGGAAATGAGCAACCTGCGTAGCTTTACTAAAAACTTTGTAAAACACTACAAAACAGAGAAACTCAATGCGCTGATCGAAGCGGATGAGCAGCAGGAGAAAAGGTTGAAGTCTACGCTTAAAAAGAATGAAAAAGAGTACAAGAATCTGGGCAAGCGAGTACCTAAAGTAGAAGAACTGATCGCATCGGAAAAAACCAAAGAAGAGAAAAAGATTACGCTGAAAAATGAGAACGTCTCCAACCGTTCACGGCTAATCGCCCTGGATGAGATCATCGAAAACCTAAAAAAAGAACTTATGCTGCTGAACAAAAATATAGAGCAGCATCGGTCAGCCATCAGCATGCTGGAGTTACAGTTTGCAGATGATGTAGTACCCATGGTTAACCAGTAATCTTCAGGTAACCCTTAATTAATACTAAAAGGCGGTTTGGTTTCCGCTCCGTCTTTTTTCTTTACTCATATTGATATTACCCTTTTAACATTAAGCACATGGAAAAGCAAAATTTTATAAGCAAGGCAAGGCTTAAAATAAAAGAATATGATCATATGATCATAAGATTGAATGAAAGCCTCAACAGAAAATCGGAAGTTAGTCAAAAGGCCACGAGTGCGATTATTCGCAGGTTGAAGCAGCAGAAACGTCAACTGCTTAAAATCGTGGAAGGCGATTCCATCGAGAAATGGAGTGATGATATCCGGGATAAATTTATGGAGGCATACGACCATCTGACCTATGAGCTGTCGGAAGTATTCAACAAATTTTACGAAGAAAAGAAAGAAGATGAGCTGCCCAAAAAGTCAGAAAAAGAAGCTTAAGGCAATGTGCTGTGAGAATCGCGAAAAGCATTAATCAAGATTTAACCACTTAAATTCAATACAATGAAAACTAAAAACACCCCTGAACTTGAGGACATAAAGCTGCCCAAAAATAATCTGAAAGATCGCCTCAAAAATATATTGATACTCGCTCTGCTGCTAAGTGTGGCACTCACCTATTTTATTATGGAGAGCCGTTTACGGAGGGCAACGCAAGCGCACGAAGCAGCGATAACCACCCTGACAGAGCAAAACAGTCAGGCGATGGCCGAACTGAGAATACAGGCGGAAACCTTCATTGAATTTAGTAATCGGACTTATGTACATATGCTAATGAAACCCCTGGCCTGGGCAGTAAGGGCTGAAATGATTCGCGACAACCGCGAACAGATTGATACTTACCTGGCCCAGTTTGTAAAAGAGAAGTATGTAGCTTCTGTCATGGTTGTAGATCCTGAAGGCAACATCATCATGGCAAGTAATAAGAAAATGGTAGGACAGGCATTTGCCAGTGCTTATCCTCCTGCTTTGCTCAGCAATAGTGCCACTATGGTAGAAAGTGCCGCTGGGGGAGAGTACTTTGCTTCCACTCCTCTGATGGGATATGATGTACGTATGGGTAGTCTGGTAGCTAATTTTCAGCCGGAAGTATTCCAGCCATTTCTGCTGAGCCAGTAGAGAGAACTTAGCCCTCACTGGCGTGGCCAATGGGGGAACATAACCCTACTGCCTGATCAAGAGTACCAACCCTTTTTTACTCCAAAAATTTAATAAAATGAAAAAAATAAGTTTGACCATACTCGGTTTGTTATGTAGCTGCTCATTGCTGCTGGCACAGAAACAGACCATTACTTTTGATTACGAAAGGTCCTCCTTTAATATGGATCAGCCTCTGCCGGCAGAGAAATATTTTTTTATGAGCGGAGAGATTGAGGGTAGTACCAACATGGTGGAAGTGATAATCATGTCCGGCAAAAGACATGGAGAGCATGTACTTTATCAGAATCTATGGAAGCGAAGCTATAATGATCGTTCACAGCACTTCTTACTGCCGATTAACTATTACCTGAGAAGTAATACGGAGTATGACTTTCTCATTAATTATTACCGGAAAGCAGAACCTTGGGAAGTTCAGGAGATAAAAAACGATATGCTTTTCACTTTGGAAACCTATGTAGGGCAAAGCCTACATCTGCCCAGGCGGGGAATCCGTAAAATGTCAAGAATTTCTTTGATGCTTAGTGAGATGCAGGCCATGACACAGGCCAGGCTCGCCCATTACCGCTTCCATCGGAACATTCCTTTTGAAGGCTTTTCAGATATCGTGAAGGGCAAACTGAAAATACTGTACCTTCAGCCTTCAGAGACTGAAGATGAAGAACAGGCGATCCGGCAGCAGCTAGGGGAGTTAATGGGCCTGATAGGTTTTGAGTTGAATCTTCATATGGACAAGGGGCTTTCAATTCTGGTGGATAGCCGTGAGATTAGTAAATACCCGACAGAAAAAATAAAAAGTGCTATGATTGTCCATGGAGGATATGGTGGCATACTGCTGCAGCACAAACTGGAAGGAGTAAATAACTCTTCAGGTGGAATGGCAGGCATTACCTTACCTTTAGGTAAACAAACTTTTGCTCCACAGCTGATGAGTAATACGGCGGTAGTGGCAGGTTTTTATTTTAAAGATTTTGAAAACGTTGAGGGTATCAAGGTGAGTGGTCCTATCGTAAAGCGCCCTTTGTATCTAGGCCTGGGGTATCAGCTATACGAATTCATCAGGTTTTCCGGAGGAGTAACGATTCTTCAAAACCAGGCGAGCAATGATCCCAGCAGCAATCTGCCTATCGATATAGACGATAGCATATACTTTCGCCCTTTTTTCGGGATTACGGCCGATATCAGTTTTAAAGCAGAGTTTTTAAAATAATCATCTGCTCAACAGATAGGGCGGCTGTTGTGCCTGCCCATGCTCTGTGTGCTTTTCAGCTTATGCGAATGCATGCGTTCTCCGATGGCCAGGGGTATTGTAGGTGGGAACACGGGGCGTGAAAGCGCAATTATTTGACCTCAGGAGAAAATCTAAATACGTAGTTCAATACAGGTCTTTTCGATTTGATTATCTTTGCCGTATCAAAACAACAGGCATGTATTCAAAGACGGAAGAAGATTATCTGAAAGCGATTTATCATTTCACAGGGCAGGAGGATGAGAAGGTTGGGACCTCTACTTTGGCGGATCATCTCTCTAACAAACCTGCTTCGGTGACAGATATGTTGAGAAAATTATCTGAGAAAAACCTGATCCATTACAAAAAATCTCATGGCGTGACCCTCACGGAAAAGGGTAAGCGGGTGGTATTGCAGGTAGTACGCAAGCACCGAATCTGGGAGGTGTTTCTGGTAGAGAAACTAAAGTTTGGCTGGGAAGAAGTACACGAAATCGCCGACCAGTTGGAACATGTACATTCCGAACTACTAATCAATAAGTTGGATGATTTTTTAGGCAATCCTGAGTTTGACCCTCATGGCGATCCTATACCCTCCAAAGACGGTATTTTACCGGAGGCTATTACCCTGCCACTTTCAGAAATCTCAGCCGGGCAAAGCATTACCTTTGTGTCGGTAGCCAGCGATCAGGCGGCCCTGCTGCAGTACCTGGACAAGATACGGCTGCGCATAGGAGATACTTTGCAGGTGCTGGAGAAAGAGGTGTTTGACGGCAGTGTAAAGCTGAAAATCCGTGATGAAGAAGTGCAGGTCAGCCACAAAGTCGCCGAGCATGTGCTGGTCAAACAGTTGAAGTAAAAACGCTCGCCAATAAACTTGTATACTTCCTCACCTGTAAGTGATTCTGAGCGTCAAATGCTTTTACTATGTCATGATCTCATGATAAGGTAGGGCAGAGGATGCTGAATGAGTGTGAGTCAAGGAGGAAGCATAATTGTAATCATATGTGTCGGTATACTTTATTCCTGCTCTCACCAGACTTCGGGTACAAAAAATCTAGCTGAAGGAAGCGGGTAGTAGCCCGCTTCTTTTATGTGTAATGGTCCATATATCTAAACGAGAACATATAGCTTTATGCGCCATAAGTCTAATGAAAAGAGATATAGCTATATTCAGGAGTATTACTTAATGAGATAAATTTTTAAAAGGAACACTTTCTCTATCAAAGCCAGGCCCTTCCCATCCGAGCCATAAATTTTGATAGTCTTTACCTTCAAAATACTCAATTTTTATAGGGTGCTTTCCTTTTTTTAGAGCAATCTGTCCAGGCTTGATGGTTGAAATATGGATACCATCATTATCCACAACAAGTTCATCGGCAATATAGAGTCGGCTGCCATCGTTTGAGTTCAGATAAAATGTATAAACTCCATCAGTTGGAATTTCAAGGAAACCATCAAAAGTAAACCCATAGTAATCTCCCCGTGGACCAGCAAGAGAATCTATATTGAAACTAGCTATCACATCTGTATTGATTGGCTCTAAAGACTCATAATCTGGCAGAGTGGTAAATTCTCCTTCATAATAAGCATACTTCAGCCCAGCTTTACTTTTACGTTTTATCGCTTTTTTGGGAGCCGTTTTTCTAAAAGTTTGTGCCATCAGGCCAGAATGATCACCCTTAGATGTAAAGAACTTTACTTTTAGCTCGGTGGTACCTTCCAGCGTTAAAGGAGATTGATATACAGGAGACTGCAATGTAGGCTCTGTACCGTCCAAAGTATAATGAATGTTAATGTCCTGGAAAGGTTGCTTTATTTCAAGGGGTACTGCCTCCAGAAAAATAGTGTCTGCTGAAAAAGTAATGTGTTGAGGACTCGGGTTTATGTCAATATTATGAATTCCTTCAAGTTGAAAAGGTTGTTCTAGTTTAGCAGTTTTATAACCGATAGTCCAATCCATCTCCAGTGAATTTAGGTCAGCAATGGGTATGTTTTTCAGCGCAGATAAGTTGATCTCAAATTCTTTGGAAGAATTAGGAGGAATATCCTCATTGATCTTTAAGATATCTACCGCAATTTGATGGTTGTGAAAGAAGCTACCACTGAACTGCAGGGGCTCATCTGCCGTATTTTGAACCTGAAGTTTTAATAGCCCCTTGGTAAATATATTTGAAAATGAGCGAATCCCTTCACCCTTTTTACTCGGGGAGAGGAGAACCTGGGTTTTAAATCTGGTACTGTTGATTAATGATCCTGTCATTTGGGCCGTTTCACGAGTAGACACATCATGATTGATAATACCATCAAGTTTAAGGTTAACAATGGTGGGTTCTTCTTCAGTCATGGTAACCCAGGTAACATGATCAAACCGACCAAATTTAGGACCTTGTAAAGGAGTCCCTCCACCCGTAGTGGCTAAGACATAATAGTTATTTTGTTTCCTTTTCTCAAACAGATACCTATGGGTGTGACCGGCAAATACTGTAAATTTCCTTCCTTCAAGATATTGCTCTATTTCAGTAAACTGATCAGTGCTCCCATAGCTCCAAATGGGATGATGCATAAAAATGAAAGTATGGCGTACATCGGGAAATTTTTCAAGTACCTGTTTGGTATAGTCAATTTGTTCTCTGCTTACCTCTACACCATTGCCATCATTGGTATTCATGGTGATGAATAGCACATTTTTGTACACGAAATAGTAATAGTCTCTGCCATAGCGATACAGCCATTGATTTTTCATCATAGCATTGGTAAAATCATGGTTGCCAGGAAGGTAAAAGAATGGCATTTCAAGCGGTTCTAATATGTCATGAAACTCATCCCATTGTGCGTTTACCACAGCGGAATCTTTACTGTAACCCTCAATAAGATCTCCCACACACATGACAAATTCAGGTTGAAGTAAATTGAGCTTTTCCACTGCTTTGCCAAACACTCCCGGCCGATGCCCTCCTGTCCGGTCACTCACGATCGCAAATTGAAAGTTATCAGGATTGTTATGAAAATTTAAATGTGTCCAGGGTACGGCCTCCTCAAAAGCTTCAGATGTAAATTCTGAACTGTCATCCTGTTGACTATAGGAGGTAGTATAAAGTAATAGGAGTAACAGCGAAATGAAATGGTATTTCATCGTTTTGATTGTTTTATAAAATGATAGGTTCGGAAAGTAGAATAAAGGGTACAGTAAATCATTATTTTAGCAGAGTTACTCTTGCATAAATAAGATGATAAAAGTTGCTGGCGCAGCATATATAAGTGACTTCAGGCATAAATATTTGTGCAAACCATATGAGTTCATTAGCAAACAGAAGCTTAAACCCTACATAGCATCATTATCAATCTACAGGCGCTAAAACCTTAGTTTGCTTCTGTTTTATTAAAGTACCTTCTGGTTATTCCGGTAATATTACTCTGTCAGTTTCAACTCCAGCTATTCTAAAAGAATAAACACCACTGATCATAGGCTTTGCTCAACTTTATTTCTTAGGCACAATATCCGCCATCCATCACTATATTTTCTCCGTTGATATATGCCCCTGCATCTGAAGATAAAAGTACTACCAGGCCTTTAATGTCATCTTTGTTAGCCATTCTGCCCAGCGGAACTTTTTTACAGTAATTCTTAAGAAAGCGCTCAGGCTGGTGGTTAAATAATCCTCCGGGACTAATGCAGTTGATACGAATATTTTTATTTGCTAATACCCGGGTCAGATAACGGGTAATATTAATCATGCCTGCTTTATGGAAAAAATAATCAGGAGGTGGCGTTCCCATATCTGTTCCATCGTAATTTGACAAATCCGGTCCATACATGCCCATGAAAGAACTTATATTGATAATGCTTCCTCCACCACTCTGGATAATCAGCTCTGATAGTTCTCTTAATACATCCATCATACCGGTGGCATTCACCTGCATGGATTCTTCAAACTGGCTTATAGGCTCATCATAACCTTTCATCGGACGTGATACGGCATTGTTGATAAAGACGTCCAGTTTTCCATAGGTGTTGAGTAGCTCCTGTTTTGCATCCAGTACAGACGTATGATCTGACTGATCTATTTGAAGAGCATGTACATCATATCCCTGCTCGCTAAATCTTTGTGCTACTTCCTGGGCACGCTCCTTATTACGAGAGCCGATAATTACTTTGGCATCCGCTTCCGCCAGGCCTTCCACAATGGATTGGCCATACATACCACTACCGCCCGTAACTAAAACTACTTTATCTTTTAAGCTTAAAAGCTCTTTTACGTGCATTTTATAGGTGTTTTTGAAAAAATGACTTTAAAAATATTTTATAAATAAATGAGCTTACCTCCCTCGTTTCTACTTTCTACAGCACCGATTAGTGTACGGATGAGTCTTTCCGTTTTGTCATAGCTAAGCCTGGACTTTCCTTCATTAACTGAGCGAATAAATTCTATCAGATTATCTCTGAACATGGCATAGTAGTTCTTCATTTCTATAAGTTCCCATCCCTTCTGACCATATACCGACATTTGAAAAGTTAATGCAATGTCCATAAAGAGGTGTACACTTACTTTGATACCATTTTCAAACTCAATGAGTACTATGTCTTTATTCGTTGAACCAAGATGTTGTACTGTTTGAGGTTGGGCATCATCCAGAAAAGCAAAAATGGCTTCCAGCATATGAATACCGTATTTAAGCCAGTCTTTTTTACCTACAGCAGTGATGAGTTCAATCTTACCTAATTTATCCTTATCTATCTTAACAGCACGGCATTCTGTAGAATAACGCATGGAGGAGCAGGACATAATAAACTTACCCTTTTCCTGTTGACTGGTGAAAAA
This sequence comes from Catalinimonas alkaloidigena, assembly GCF_029504655.1. Lineage (NCBI taxonomy): Bacteria > Pseudomonadati > Bacteroidota > Cytophagia > Cytophagales > Catalimonadaceae > Catalinimonas > Catalinimonas alkaloidigena. The sequence goes on along the minus strand of NZ_JAQFIL010000001.1, from coordinate 4,998,772 downwards.
CTCCAGATCTTCATAAGTAGTAGCCAAAGGTTTGTCAATAAAAATAGGAACATCTGCTTCAAGGAATGGTCGGGCCATATTAACATGTTCACCAGCATCATCTCTGGCCAGTATAACCGCATCTACCTGTCCGATCATATCTTCCATACGCTCAGCAACATGCTTAACACCAGAAGCTTTCATGATACTTTCTGATATTGACTTGTCTTGTGTCCACACATGGGTAACAGTGGCACCTTCTATACCTAGTGTATCCTGGTTGGCGTTCAGGTAATTGGTGATGCCCTCATAACCCACTCGCCTAATTTCTTCTCCGTCATAGTAACCATTGACGATAGATGACCATGAATATGGGTGTGCGTTTCCAGGACTCATGCCAATAATGCCCAGTTTTATCATATTGCTATTTGTTCAGATTATAAGAGTGTATTTATTTTAGCCAGCCAGATCTGTCCCAGGCAGGTAAGTCCAGAAATTCAGGGTCAGGGTATTGTGCTGCTCTTGCTCTTAACAGTGTACTTTCATCCATATATTTACCGTCTGCAGCTTCCAGAGATTTACGCAAATATTCCATTCTGTCTATGCCTACCAATATAGAAGATACCTCCTCAAAGGAAAGCGCAAACTTGCTGGCCAGCGTAGGCAGGTCTGGAAACGTATCGTCGACAAATGATTGATAGTTTTTGATATGGGCTTCTACTTTTTTAAGGGCAGGGTGGAGGTTCTTACTACGTTCACTAAGAATACCTTTAAATAGGACAGAACGAACAACGATGCCTACACCTGCTTCTTTTGCGGCGGAAAATGTATCTGCCTGCCTTTGATCCATGAGGTTGAACGGAAGCTGAATCATATCCCAATGCCCTGTTGCTATAGCAGTTTGTGTTTGCTCACTGGAATAGACAGATGCTCCCTTTGCCCGTATTTTACCCGACTGTACTAAATCTTCAAAAATGCTGCATACGCCCTCGTGAGTTATTATCTCCTCATCTGCCTGATGCAGCATATATATATCTATATAATCGGTTTGTAAAGCCTTTAGACTTGCGTCTAAGGAGGATTCTATAAGTTTTTTAAGCTGGGGATAATCAGGAATATTGCCTTTTTCATCTTTAATATATACACATTTACTGGCGATAACGGCCTGGTTTCGCCTGTCCAGAAATGCTTTGCCCATGATGTTTTCACTTTTGCCATACAGACGAGCAGTATCAAAAAAATTTATACCTTCATCCAATGCAGTATGAAGCAAATGAATCGCCTCCTTCTCGGTGATCATATCGGACTCGCTGGCGATACCTATGCCATAGGGTATACCGATTTCTACGCCTCCAAAAGCTACTTCCGAAACTTCAAGTTCTGTGCTGCCTAAGCGTCTTTTGCGCATGTCTGCCCTTATTTGGTCTGATGAAATTTTTCCTGCAACTGCTTACAATACAGGCTTAAACCCACTACATCGGCCCCTATACTCACAAACTGATAGCCCAAAGACCTAAACTCTGGCAGCATATCAATGCTACCTGATGTAGCGGCAAACTTTCCATGTTTTCTGGCTACCTCTGCCACCCGCTTTCGCGTTTCTACCAGCTTAGGATGGTTCCACTCTCCCGGAGCACCTATGGCCTGACTAAAGTCTCCCGGACCAAAAAAGAGCATGTCGTACCCCTCTAGAGCGGCAATTTCCTCCAGTTCATCCAGCGGCTCAGGGTCTTCAATCTGCAACACGATAAACTTTTGTTCATTAGATTGTTTCAGATAAGACGTAAAGTCCATATTGGTATACGCTCCATCGGCACTTCCACCATCAATGGCACGCTTTCCTATAGGATGGAAGCGGGTCATTTCTACCACTTTCCTGGCATCATCAAGGCTCATGATATGGGGCACCATGATGCCCGTAGCATCCATTTCCAGAGGTTTAATGTAATCGCTATAACTTCCTCTTGGAACTCTAACCATAACATCTGTATTATGGGCTTTGGCAGACCAGATTTGACTGGCAAGTACCGACCAGTCCTGTGCCAGATGTTCCCTGTCTATCCACAGGCAGTCAAAGCCAGAGATAGACGCAATTTCTGAAGCCTGTCCATCTCCCAGGTTTACCTTAAAACAACTGGCGGCTTCTCCCTCTCTTAATTTTCTGAGTACTCTACTTTCTCTCATATGTGTGGGTGTTGCTAGATTAATTGATATGTTAAATATTTATATATGTATACTTCTTTTTCTGGCTACAACTTCCCATTCGTCAGCCACTTTCCCCTCACTCACCACCTGCACAGTTTCATAAAGGGCACAGGTAGGGCAAATATGGATGGGCAGGGCATAGAGGACATCACCTATTTTCCAACCATGTTTTGTATCAGCCTCTACAACCAGATGCTCCTCACTCTGGCTAACTACTTTCAGCTCAGGTGCATTTAGAAAATATACTCGGTGGTCTAGTGGGTTTTCTGCGGCAATAGCTTTATAGCCCAGGTCAAGGCAAAATTTCTGTTCGTCGAGCAGGGAAACTACCCGGCTCAGCAGGACTGCTGCAGGTAAAAAGGGCTGTTCAGGTAAAAGATCCTGATAGCCTTTGTCCCAGTACACAAAAGTTCCGGGGCTGCACTCTACATCCTTGCGTTGAGCATGAATGGGAAAAGAGAGGGAACCTCCAGCAACGATCCCAGGTTTGGGGTATCCTTTCTCAATTAACGTTTCTACCAGGCTTTCAACCATTGAATAACCTTCATTGCAGGCTTTCGTCCTTAAATTTAGGTCCGTGATGGATAAATGCCCGTCATAGACATGAAAACCCATGAATTGCAATCCAGGCAGGTGAGAGCAAAGCTCTGATAGTTCAAAGGCCTCTTTTTCTGATGAGATCCCGGTACGGTTCATACCCACATTAAGGTCAATATATATGGGTATCACAAGCTCATGCGACTCGGCCAGTTCACTCATATGACGGGCAGCTTCAGGATGATCACAAAGGCAAGAGAATAGAGTGTCTGGATAATACTGAACAAGCTTTATAAACCGTTCAAGTTTTGGCCCCACCGGCTGATATGCAAGCAGCACATCCGGTGCATGACAGCTTCCCAGCATCTCGGCTTCGGCGATGGTAGCGCATTTAAACTTTTGGATACCCTCTTCCATCAGGAGCCTGCTGACTTCTCTTGTTTTATGTGTTTTAATATGAGGACGAAGTCGAAGGCTATCATCTATCATAGATTTTAACAGCCGGATATTGGACTTTACCCTTTCCGGGTAAATTACCAAAGTGGGTGAATCCACCTTTTCTATTTCATCAATGATATACCACTTATCTTCCGTATTACTTTTGCTCATGCGCACTTACTTGAGGGTATGAATTAATTGTAAAAGTTGTTCACTAAGTAGATTTTCTGTTTCATGGGCCAGACAGGAAGTACGACATCTCCAGCACTCATACCCTCCTTTCTCTAACTCATGTGCAGGAGGTACATAGCCTACGTAATCATTGGCCAGCGTAATAGTAAAGTAGTGCTCAATACCTGCTTCTTTTTTTAATTTAAGCCCAGTTTCAGAAAAGAACTCACCGCCTAATGCACCAATAATGCCATCACCAATCCGAAGCGCCTGCAACGGGAAATCATGAGTATCAGGAAGTTCATTGAGCAGGATTTGTTCGCGTGCGTATATGGTTTTCAATCCATTTTCATCAGCGATTACATTTTCCAGATCTGCAGGTCCTATCAAGGACCTGGCAGATGCTAACTCTTCTTCATCAGGCTTACGCCGTTTCACCTGCACTTTACTATATAGTGCGGAAAGTTCAGCTTCGTATTGCCAGCTGATATGTTGTAAAGATTGAGCTACTTTTTTAGCAATCTGGCTTCCTATTAGCTCACTTTTGGCAAAATGTTCATGAGGATACCGATCGGAATTTTGAAAGTCCCAGATATTGACCTCGCCACTGGTGCCATTGCTCATGATCCCTACAAAACTATTGTCAGCAGATATTTCAGCCTGAAGATAATGAGCGAACCGACCAAAATAATCAGCTGTAATCGTACCATTTTCCCAGTCACCCACGTAGTGTAATGAGTAATTAGCAAGTAGACCCAGCCATTTGCCCTCATGGCTTTGTACCGCCAGATAACTAAGCTGGGGATCAGTCTGGGTAGTGGGTTTTACAATGAGATGTTCCAGTCCGAAAGGGTTGGTCTTTACCAGATCTGGTTGATCATTTAAGGGGTTTTGAGGCGTATAAGATTCCTGCATCTGATACCTTCGGCAGGTGAGGTGTTCCGGAATATCAACAGCGCCAAAAGCTATTCTAGCGTTTTGTAAATGCTTATGCGCCTGTACTACGGCTTCTACAAGTAATGGAAGTAACTGTTGTCTGTAAGGGAGATCAGCCGGAGACATCAGTAAGCTCATAATTGAGCCTGCGGCATGTGTATGTGTGCTGGAAATAAGAATATGAGTAGCAGGAATGGAAGTTTTATCCTGTATCTCCTGCTTGACCTGATCCAAAAAATGCTGGTCCATAGCACAAATATCCACAACCATTATGGCGATTGTTGACTTTCCATTATGCAGCACCATTGCTTTGGCAAAAAGGGGATCATGAATATAGCGGGCATAATGCATAATATGATCTCCATTGATAATAGTGCCCAGTGGAGGGGTAATATCAATTTTAGCAGTACCTGCTTTAAGGGTATGAGTGTTCATTAGCTTATGCTTTCCAGGATTTTCTTAAAAATCTTAACCAATTGCCATGAAAAATATTATTAATATCTTTCTGTGTGTAACCTCTTTGAGCTAATATACCCTGGTATTTTTGCAGGTCAGCGATAGAATCCATATCCCAGGGAGATTGCTCAGTACCAAAGATACCGTCCAGGTCACTACCAATAGCGATATGTTCTGTATTTCCTGCTATCTGGCAGATATGGTCCCAGTGATCTACCAGGTTTTCCAGGCGTACATTTAGTTGCCAGGGGTCTGACACCGTATCTATAAACCGTATATCCATAGCCCAGCAGTCCAGCATACCGCCAATCACCGCGCCACGTTCAATCAGCAGCTTAATTTGTTCATCAGTGAGTTGCCGTTGGGTGGGTACTATTTCCCTTACATTATGATGGCTTGCCCAGATAGGACCCTCATAAATATCTAGTGCCTGCGTAAAACCTTCATCAGTGAGATGCGTGACATCAAGAATAATATTCAGGCTGTTCATCTCCCTGAGGAGTTCAACCCCTAAAGCAGTAAGAGGACCTTCCATTTTAGTGCCCGGAGCATACCTACCCGGACCAAAATGAGACAATCCTAAAGCTCTTAGTCCGTACTCATAAGCTTTATGTAAATAAGATATGTCTACCAGGGAGTCTGCGCCTTCCAGGCTAAGAATGTAGCCAAGAGGCTTGTTTTCATCTGGAATTTGATCATCATTCCATAAGGCAAGGTGCTGGTCTAGCTGGTTAAGGTTGGTAATTTGTACCATTTCTCCTATTGCTTCCATCTCTTTGTACCAGGCGAGCTGCGCCTGCGTCATCGCCCAGGCTTGTTGAGGAGAGTGCCAGCCGGGCAATGCGCTTCCGGGAGGGGTATATCTGGACAGTTGAGTAGCTACTACCAGCCCTATTTTTCCTTTTTTAAGTTCCGGTATACAAACAGTACCTCTTCCCCGGTCGGGCTTGTCTTGCATATGCATCTCCCTCATCCGTATTTCCTGCAGAGGGCGAGAGAGATCTCTGTTCCATTCAATCGCATTCATGGCCAGGTCCAGGTGGGCATCAATAATGAGACTTGGTGTCATTTGTTCTTATTTTCTTCTTTAAGCTCTTCCAGATATTTGAACGGATACTTTTCAATTATTTCCTGTATCTCATAGCTAAACCTACGGAATAATTTGTTCCAATTATTCACTTCATTTTCATCGTACTCAAAAAAACCCCGGCCGCTTTCCATTCCGTAGCATCCTTTTTCCATAAGCAGGTTGAAGAAATCGGGGATGTGACGCTCCTTAGACAGGTTGGGGTTCAGATCCTTCATGACTACACCATAAATGTAGGCTCCCATCAGGTCCATGTAGCGGAAGTTTCCCGCAAATGGAAAATAGTATCCCGGATCATTCCGGCATGCGCGATCAATATCTTCGGGAGTTACATAGCCTTTTTCTATCAGAAAAAAGGCTTCACGTATCATAGCGCACATCATTTTACTTCTTATCCCATTGCCGTGATTCAGAATGTAGGGGTCTTTTCTCCAGTACGTTTTGGCTAAATGGAAAAAGTCTTTTACTACACTTTTCGATGTCAGTTTATTCGTAATGATTTCAAGAAATAAAGTAGTATGGACGGGCTCTGTCCAATTGGCGCCTATGACACGTTCCTGATGCGTAGCATGCAGGTGAACCTCCTGAAGGGCAAAGCTTTCTGTATTGATTGCGATGATAGCATTTTTAGAAAGAGCTTTTTCCGTTTTTTCCAGCACAGCCCTCTTCTCAGATAAGTTTTCTGAAGTGATGACCATGGCAATAGCTACATCCAGTTTGTCTTCTAATGAAGTAAGTACTTCATAATCAGCAGATGCGGAAATGTACTCAGACTGAAAATTGAAGCAGTCATCTAAATGAGTGTTGATAATCTGCCTGGCCTGTTTGCCTTGCTCTGTATAAAGTTTAACAGGATGACCGGCCTGTAGTAAGCATACTACCAGGCTATAGGCTACCTTGTCACTGCCCACTACCAGTATTTTGGCCTTGGGGGACCCGTCATTTTTCATATAACTAGGTTTACCAGCTGATCCCTCAGCTGAATGTATTATTTGATTTCCTTAAGTAGTTCGCGCGCGTTTTGTATTGCAAAATCAATATCTGATTCAGTATGCACAGCGCTTATATACCATAAACCTCTTCCAATAATGCGAATGCCTCTTTGATGCATCCCGGCTACAAAGCTGCTAAGTAGCTTTTTGTCATAAGAGAAGGTATCCCGGTAGTCTTTTACTTTTTCCAGCGGTGAAAAACCGGTATGGAGCATAGGGCCAAGGCCCTGAACCAGCAGGGAGTGTCCGCTTTCTTCTGCGGCTTGTTGTAGCCCCATCATAAGTTTTCTGCCTAAACGATAAATTCGTTCATGCGCTTTTTCTCTTTCCAGTACTTCAATGGTTGCCAGCGCAGCGGCAACTGTAGGATTGCATGAATTCATGGTACCGGCATGTATGACTTTCCCTTCTTCTATCAGCGACATCCAGGCAGATTTTCCGACGATAGCACTGATTGGGTATCCACTCCCCATAGCTTTGGCAAAGATGGAAAGGTCAGGCGTAACACCATAATACTGCTGCGCGCCACCCAATCCTACCCTAAAACCGGTAATGACCTCATCAAAAATTAAGGTGATATTATATTTGTCACAAATATCTCGTAGCCCTTGCAGAAATCCTTCTTCCGGTAATATACAGCCATTATTGCACATGATAGGCTCAGTAATGATGGCGGCTATTTCCTGATGGTGATTGGCCACAGTTTTTTGTACAAGTTCCAGGTCATTCCAGGGCAGCACGATAGATTCTTCTCCAGACTGAGCAGGAAGGCCATTAGACCAGGGAGAGACAGTAGGAGATTCTCTCTCGCCGAGCGCGTCAAGGCTAGGCGCGGAAATTCCCCAGCACACATTATCCAGCCAGCCATGATAGTGGCCCTCAAAACGTAAAAATTTTTGCTTTTCGGTTTTGGCTCTGGCCAGTCTGAAGGCAGTATGTACTGCTTCTGAACCATCCAGGCAGAAGCGCATCATTTCAGCTGAGGGAATGAGACGGTTAAGTTTCTCGGCAAGTTCTATTTCTTGTATATGCTGCCCTGCAAATAGCTGTCCTTTTTCAGAATATTCGTGTACAGCTTTTAATACCTCAGGATGTGAATGGCCTAAAATAAGTGGGCCCTGGCTGAGTGTAAAGTCAAGATATTCATTTCCATCAACATCATATATTCTACTTCCTTTGCCATGCGAATAAAATAGCGCATGCGGGTAACTGTATTTTCTAAACTCAGAAGAAACACCACCAGCCAATACTTTCTTGGCTCTGTTTAGTAATTCTTCAGAATTTGCATGAGTCTCAATTTTCATAGGTTAGATTTTTCAATCTTTAGCGTTAATATTTTTGGCGAGGTTGACGGGATACTTTTTAGCCAGGTGATATATGTCACCATTGAATAAAGAGAATGCCTCCTCCCAGCGTTTAGCTTCCTCCTTGCTATATTGATAAAGTCCTTTTGTATTTTGAACGCCCCTGCTCTTCTCTTCAATGAGTTTTTGCATTAGCAGAGGCACGTCCTCACGATTGCTCAGGCCAGGGAAAAGATTGTTCAGGATAGTAGTATAATCTTTCAGACCATTGAAATCCATTCTCCTGAATAGGCCCATAAGTGTAATCCAGGAGCCAGCGTCGTACCTGAATACTTTGTCAGTATCTTCCAGCGTAGTCTCTCCCTCTTCTACCAGGGTCAAAGCTTCCCGGTAAATGGAGTACATTAGCCTGTTGGTCACAAATCCTCTGATGTCTTTGCGCAAAAGCGTTGGTTCTTTGCTCCAGTAGGGGGCAAGCGTTTTCGCCCATTTAGCCTTGTTTATGTCAGTCTGTTCACCACAAACGATCTCCAGAAACCTTGACAAATAAGCAGGTTCGCCCCAATGAATGCCGAGAAAGCGTTTCGGGTTCGGAATATTTTTTTGCAACACGCTGATCGGAATAGCTGAGGTATTGCTCGCAACAATGGCGTCATCTTCAATCGCTTCTGCTATTTTATGATATACTTCTGTCTTGATCTCTAAAATTTCAATGACACATTCAAGCACCATCTGACAGTCTTTGAGTTGCTGGTAGTCTTCGGTGATTGAAAGCTTAGCGAGGTATGCATCGATAGGTTTAGAGAGCAAGCCCGTTGACTGACAGTGCTCAAGTTGCTTCCTGATGTGGGTGGTAGCATGATTCATATCTTCAGGAATGGGAGCTAAAGCTACAACCGGATGGCCTGCCAGTATGAAGGTAGTAGCAATGCTTGTCCCCATCAGGCCCAGGCCTACCACACCAATAGGAATTTTACTGGTATCTATATTTTCTAGCATCATAGATTATATCAGGCAGGTAGATGAACAATACAATCTATTTCTACTTTTATCCCTTCTCCCAGTACAGACTGCACGGTAGTTCTGGCAGGCCTGATCCCCGAGAAAAACTGTGCATATACTTCATTGAATTGGTCAAAGTCGGCAATATCAGAAAGGTGGACAGTACATTTTACTACATCATTCATGCCCGCACCTGCCGCTTCCACTATTGCTTTGATGTTATTCAGCGTTCTTTTTGTTTCTTCCTGTATAGTGCCTAACACAAATTGGGAGCTTTTGAAATCTACAGCGGCCTGTCCACTTATGTAGAGTATGCCGTTGATAATCACGCCATCTGAATAAGCACCTGTAACAAAGTCAGGACTTCTGTCAGGATGTATAACTTTCTTCTTGCTCATATATATAGGTTTATGTATAACAAAAGTTCGGAATGTTTACATTAACAAATGTAGGAGGATGCTGCCCGAATTCCTTTTACTATCATTTACATTTATTATACTTTCTTTCAAAAAGCTACAGAATAATCTTTCAATTGTTTATACTTATATAAAATATTGTTTTAAACAAAATTGCCTGCTATGAAATACGTAGAACAAAGATTACCCCAGGAATTTGATAAGTCTTTTACAGTATTTAGAGAAGTCGGTGAATACTTTCCCTGTCCCTGGCATTATCATCCGGAGTATGAACTGGTGCTGGTAATTAAAAGTAGCGGAAGAAGAATGGTTGGTGATCATATTGGATATTTTGAAGATGAGGATTTAGTATTTATGCCCCCGTATTTGCCACATGTATGGGTTAATGATCCACAGTTTTTTAATGGAGAAGCCAGTGATGTGGCGGATGCGATCGTAATCCATTTTAATGAAGAGTTTTTAGGTGCGGATTTTTTTAAAATCCCTGAAATGGAATCTTTTATTAATTTTCTGAAATGTACAAATCAAGGACTTGCCATACATGGAAAGGCCCGTACGGAGATCAATAGGATCATGAAGAAGATGATATCTATGAACGGCATCCAACGTCTGGCATCCTTACTTTCCATATTTGATATTCTTTCCCAAACCACTGAATATAAAGCGCTGGCGAGCCATGGATTTGTACAGAAAATATCCCTGAGAAGCTCTGATCAGTTCAGAAAAGTCACTGAATACATCATGCTGAATTTTCAGGAAGAAATATCATTATCCGAAGTAGCTCAAGTAGCCAATATGGCAGTAACAACTTTCTGTAATTTCTTTAAAGAGAATTTCAGAATGACTTTTGTAGAATATGTTAACACCCTGAGAGTAGGGTATGCCTGTAAGCTATTATCTGAAAGTGATTTTCATATTGTAGAGGTGGCTTACAAATGTGGCTTTAACAATCTGGCCAACTTCAACCGTCAGTTTAAGAAGTATAAAAAAATGACGCCTAGTGAATACAGAAAGATTGTGAACATCAATGTGGAAGTCGCCTGACTAATTTAGTGCTATTTTACAGATGCCAGCATAGCAACTGTGTTTCCTTTTTACAAAAAAAAATCAGCAATACAAACATAGGTCTGATTGCTGATTGATTTAACTAAACAAGTGGTATGTTTATATACTTGACTTTTCAATGGCGTTGGCCTTGATTTCATCAGCCACAATCCTTTTATAAGCTTCTTTGATCTCCATATTTTCTTTCGCGACGCATTTACCCCAGTATACTAAGCCCAGGGCTTTGCGTGAACGGGAGTGATGTGTGTTAGCGTCCGCGCGATGTACTGTCATAGCGTGGTGGATGAGCAGGTCTCCCGGACTTGCTGGAAAAGCAAGCTCATTTTTTATGTCTTCCTCCCTACCATAATTGATAATGCCCTGAGAAAATCCGAATACCTCTGTTTTGACATGAGGACGCATTCCTTGTAGGTGTGAACCTCTGACATAGCGTACACAGCCATTAGTTTCGTCTACATCTTCCAGTGCCAGCCACATGGTGATTGCTGAGGGTGGGCTTAGCATGAAATAATAGTTATCCTGATGTGGAGGTGTAGGTTTGCCTATTCGGGCAGGCTTATTAAAATACTCCAGATTCTGAGCGATCACTTCTTCTCCCAGGATATCTTCTGCCAGTTTTTTTAATTTACGCTGGTACAGTAATGCTTTAAAGAAAGTATCATACGTGTGTAGTTCAAACAATTGCTTCAGGGTAGAACTATCACTTTTATCTTCATAGAAAGCATGCTGAGCAGCTAAAGCCGGAACCTTTTCCTTAATAAACAATTCCAGCTTACTGTTCAACTCAGCCATCTCCTTAGTGGATAAAAATCCTGGAAGAAAGACAAAACCGTCTCTGTCAAAATTCTCTTTGATCTGTGCTGGACTGAGCTTTTCCATAAGTTTTAGTAATGGTCGCTATGCATACAAATTTGGATAATATATTTTCTTTTATCTTATACCATTATCGTAAATGATAATACAATTTTTCATTCTGATGACGAAGTCAAGCTTAGTATTGTCAATCTGTCGGGCAATACGTTCTGTCCGTGGTATCACAGGAAACCTTATTTCTTTTAATAGATAAGGATGTACTCTGCTTAGCTTTTTATAGTCAGGAAAAATAGTACCACAAATATAAAGGATAGTAATAGAACGATAGGTTGCTCTTTTCTACTTTTGGTGCATAACATATGTTTTGTCATTGTATCAGGATTACAGGAAAGCTATACGCTGAGCTGTATACTGATTTCAAATCTACTTCAGACTGTCAACCTACAATTTCCGTGAGATCATGACACCCGAGAGGAAATTAGCTGGGATTTGACAGTATGTGTTTAAAGTGAAAAAAAATTGTATAGGATAGTATGCCAACACCCACTACCAGTGGCAACAATTAAACTATTGCACCATCGCTATTGCGAAAACTAATTTATTTCCATACGCTTATGAAAAAGTTATATCAACGGATTAGCAGTATATCATCCTATATACTGAAGAGTAGCCTGTTCTTGTGTATTTGTGTAACCGCTTTTACCGGCCGTTTGCAAGCTCAGGATGGTATTGTTACAGGTAAAGTGAGTTCATCTGATGGAGAATCACTTCCTGGGGTAAATGTACTTGTTAAAGGGAGTAACCAGGGTACCATTACTGATATTGACGGAGCCTACAAAATACAGGCTTCCGATGATGCTACGCTGGTTTTTTCTTTTGTGGGTTACTATACAAAGGAAGTTGGGGTACATGGTCAGAGTATGATCAATGTGACGCTGGAACCTGATGTGCAGCAACTTGGGGAAGTGGTGGTCATTGGTTATGGAGAGCAGTCAAGAGAAACGATCTCTACTTCGGTCTCCAAACTAGATAATGAGGTATTAGAAAATGTGGTTTATCCAAATGCTACCTCTGCATTGCAGGGAACGCTACCTGGGGTAAGAGTTCAAAGTACCTCCGGACAACCGGGAGCAGCACCCAGGGTAGTTGTGAGGGGAGGAACCTCCATTAATAATCCCAATGGTGCCAATCCTTTGTATGTGATTGATGGCGTGATCCGCCCGGATATGAATAATATCGCCTCGGAAGACATAGAATCCATTCAGGTGTTAAAAGATGCCGCATCCACTGCGATTTATGGTGCCAGAGGGTCAAATGGTGTGGTGGTAGTCACTACTAAGTCAGGGCAATCGGGGAAGGTAAGGGTAAACTATTCTTACGACCTCACCCAGTCACAGGTAGGCAAAACCTATGATTTGGCCAATGCAAGAGATTATATAACCCTCTCCAGACTTGGTGTATTGGGCGACGACCGTTATGCTGATGCCAGTGGGCGAAACCAGCTGGCCTCTGGCTTTGGAACCGGAAATGACCTGACCAATAATACTGCCTACACCACGCAGTATCTTACTTCAGAGAATGAGTATAAACTTAACGAAGGCTGGGAAAGTATGCCTGACCCGGTAGATCCTTCACAAACAATAATTTTTAAGGATACCGACTGGCAGGATGTCCTGTTCAGAACGGCTATTTCGCATAATCACCATTTGTCTGTATCCGGAGGTTCTGATAAGGCCTCCTTCAGTGCCAGTGTAGGATATCTGAACAGTGAAGGGATCGCCATCACATCTGACTATGAGCGATTTTCACTGAGTCTGAACGGTGAAGTAAAGGCTGGCGAAAATTTGAGTTTCTCTGCTCGCGCTATGTTGTCAAGAGCTGGTGATAATGAGATACCGAGCATGTCTAGTGTGTTCGCAAGGGCTACTACCTTACCCCCCACCACCAAATATATGTTTGAAGATGGTACCCTGGCACCCGGACAACGCAGGTCTGAAGGGAACCCTGAATACTTTCTTACCAATGTGGTCAATGATAATACGGAAGACAATATTACTTTAGCCTTTGGTAGCCAGTGGTTTATCTTACCAGGATTATCTTTTGAACCTCAGATATCCTTCTACGAAAAGTCTGAGAATGGTCATGCTTTCCAGCCTTCATTTTATGATGGCCCCAGTAATTATGTGGATAGTCGTGCTGCCAGTGCCTACTTCAGTAAAAGTACACAGGTTCAGGCAGATGCTGTATTGTCTTATGTAAATTCATTTGGTGGAGATCATAATCTGAATTTAAAAGCAGGTTACTCCTATTTCGGTAGAAAAATTTCTGGCTTCAGTGCTTCCGGACAGGGTGCTTCTACCGATTTGATCCCTACTTTGAATGCTTCCGCAGAACCTACTGCCGTAGGAGGGTCAATAAGTGACCGCACTATTCTTGGCTATTTCTCAAGGGCCAACTATAACTATCAGTACAAATACCTGCTCTCGCTCAGCATGCGTTATGACGGTGCCTCTAACCTGGGAGCAGAAAACAAGTGGGGCTTTTTCCCGGGCATATCTGCTGGTTGGAATGTGCATCAGGAACAATTCTGGAGTAATATGATGCCTACTGACTACCTGACAAACTTAAAGATCAGAGCTAGTTATGGTATTAATGGTAATATCGGTACGCTTGGCGACTTTGCCGCTCAGGGATCATATGATGTGGGATCAATCTATGATGGACAGTCAGGCATCAATAATTCCGTGATTCCCAATCCTGCGCTGCAGTGGGAACGTTCTACTACATTTGATATTGGTGCTGATCTTGGACTGCTCAACAATCGCATTGGGCTGATGCTCGATTATTATGTCAGAGAAACAGATAACCTGCTGACAGATTTTACTCTGCCTCCATCTACCGGATATAGTAGTATCCTTACCAACCTGGGGACGCTGGAAAATAAAGGATTTGAGATTGAATTAAGTGCTCAGGTGCTACCGGCTGAATCAGCACTTCAGTGGAACGTGTCTTTCAATGCTGCTAAGGTGACAAACAAGATACTTCAACTTCCGGATAATGGCACAGAGAACAATCGTGTGGGTGGCTACAATGTGTGGGATGAGTCTGCCCAGGATTACGTCTGGAAGGGTGGCCTGCAGGAAGGGGGTACCATTGGTGACTACTATGAATACTATCAGTTAGGGGTATACGCCACCGATGAGGATGCGGTGTCAGCACCAGCAGATATCAGAGCCAGTGTTCAGGAAAAAAGAGGAGGGAATATCATCTGGCAGGATACAGACGGCAATGGCACCATAGATTCCAGAGATATGGTATATATGGGCAATATTTACCCTGAATGGACAGGTGGCTTCACCAATACCCTGAGCTACAAAAACTTCTCTTTGCTGGCACGCTTTGACTTTACCACAGGTCATACAATACAAAATTACGCCCGTGGATTTATGAATGGTATGTGGAAGCTGAACATGAACATGACGCAGGAGATGGTTGACCAATCATGGAAACAGCAAGGCGATATTACCAATATGTCAGTTTATGGATGGTACAGTGCAAGAGGAGCATCCGATATTTCTCCTTCCCGTCTGGGACAGTTTTACTATGAGTCAGGTAACTTCCTGGCAGTTCGGGAGCTGACATTGACTTATAATGTCCCCGCTGCGCTTTTGGAAAAAATCAAAGTATATAGCATTCGCCTGAATGCGACCGGAAATAATCTGCATTATTTTTCTAATTACAAAGGGTTGAACCCAGAGGAAGGAGGTAGGGATTATGGACGCTATCCTGTTCCCAGAAATATTACCTTTGGTGCTAATATAACCTTCTAACAAAACCTTTAAAGCAAGAATTCATGAAAAAGATACAGCGAATCGGCATGCTTATCATGTCCATATTTATCATCACTTCCTGCTCAGATCAGTTGGAAGTAGACCCAACCAGTGTAATCACCTCCAACTCTTTCTGGAAAACAGAGGGAGATGCTCAGGGAGCCCTGGTAGGCATGTACGTTAACCTACGTACCATCGCTTCCAGAAATCTGTATTATGTGGGAGAAGCACGTGCTGACATACTTCAGTTAGGAACAGTGGGTTCAGGAGGATGGGATAAATATTATAATCACTTGTTAACACCTGATAATGCAGGGCCCAGCTGGCAGAGTTTTTATACCCTGATCAATAGCGCAAACCTGATCATCAAGTACGTACCTGAAATTGAGTTTACGGATGATGCTAATAAAAACCTGATTCTGGCACAGGCTTATGCCATGCGGGCATATACATATTTTGTGATGTCCAAAACCTGGGGTGATCTGATCATACGTACTGAACCTGTAGAGGGAGTAAGCGCAGAAATTACGATCAAAGAACGTGAGCCTGTAGAGAATGTATTCTCCCTGATCAAATCAGATATAGATACTTCTTTGGATCTTTTTCCGGATAATACTTTTGCCTCTGGCCGGACCATGTGGTCTAAACCTTCAGTAAACGCACTGAAAGGAGAGGTGTATCTTTGGACAGCAAAACAGCTGGGTGGTGGGGCTACCGATCTGAATACGGCGCTCACTGCCCTGGAAGAAATAGAAACAGCAGATGTTGCTTTAGTAACTGACTATTCGGACATCTTTAACTATGACAACAAAGCCAATGAAGAGATTCTGATGTCCGTAAAGTTTGCACAGTATGAAACGGGTGACAATTACTTCGCTGATATGTACCTGATTCAAAGTGCGTTACCCAGTGATATTACTTCTGAAACACAGGATTTTCTTTTGCCTATCGGGGGAAACAACATTACTGTGCCTACCGATTCATTCAAAGACTCTTTTAGCACTGATGATAGCAGAAAGGATGCTACCTTCTTTGAAATTTATCTTAACGATGGGAGCTACTATACTACCGTGAATGTAAAAGGGAGAGGTACAGTAGTCAGTGGAAGCCGACTGTTCCTGGATGACTACATTCTATTCCGGTACGCGGATGTACTTTTGATGAAAGCGGAAGCCAAAAACGGGCTGGGGCAGGACCCCTCAGCAGAAATGAATATGATACGACAAAGAGCTTACGGAGATGCTTTTGCTGCGCATGTGTTTGTCAATGGTTCTGCAGAGGAGAATGATGCGGCCATTCTGGAGGAAAGAAAACTTGAATTTGGATTTGAAGGCAAGCGCTGGTGGGACCTTGTGCGTTTTGATAAAGCCGTGGAAATGTTGCCGGGTCTGGCAGCACTTGATGATCCTGAAGGTAAAATATTATTTCCAATATCCACTTCTGTTTTAAGTCTGGAACCTCTTGTAGAGCAGAACCCGGCCTATCAGGCAAACTAAAAAATGACATAATGCTTCAAAAATTAATTACCTTAAACAAGTTTTTTTCTGTTTTACTTTTCTTGGGTGTAGTTTGTCTGGGATTGAATACCCCCGTTTATGGGCGTTGGGGTAATTCTTTCTTTTCAGAGGGAGACAGTAGTACGCTTGGGGTACGCAAAATCAAAGATATTATTATCTATCAGGATTCTATGTTCCATGCTGCCTTCCCTTCTGTGGTGAGATTAGCCGATGGAGAGTTTTTCCTGGCCTTCCGGCGAGCCCCTGATCGGAAAATATTTGAAGAAGAAAAAACTTATCATGTAGACCCTAATAGCTATCTGGTAGGCCTACGCTCCAGCAATGGTGAAGAATGGGGGCAGAAACCAGAACTCATTCATGCGTTTGCGTTTGGTGGATCACAGGATCCCTGCCTCTTGCAATTGCGCAATGGAAATTTACTTTGTATGTCCTATGCCTGGACATTTGTGCGCCCTGACGGAGTCCCTAATCTTAAAAAGCCCTTCAGTGAAAACTTGCCTGGCTCTATCGCATTTGGAGGTTATAGCTTACGATCCGCAGATATGGGACATAGCTGGGAAGGACCATTTTTTCCACCCACTATTGAGCCGGAATCTCGCTACAATGCGCTGGGTATGCCCATGCCCGCTCATAACCGAGGCGCTTTGTACGAAGGTAAGGACGGCCGTATCTTTTGGGTGGTAGCTGCTCTGACCGAAAATTCCAAGCGGACTTCTAACTATCTCTTAATCTCTGAAGATCAGGGCTTCACCTGGAAATACTCATGTCCGGTAGCAGTAGATGATGAGGTCGCTTTTAATGAAACTTCTATTTATGAGACTCCCAAAGGGGACCTTGTGGCCTTTTTGAGGACTGCTAATTTTGATGGACAGGCCTGTATCGCCCGATCTACAGATGGAGGCAAAAGCTTCCAGCCCTGGAAAAGTATGGGTTTTAAGGGGCATCCTCTGCAGGCGATGCGCTTGCCGGACAAGCGCGTACTGCTCGTCTATGGTTACAGGCATGAGCCACTAGGCATCCGGGCGCGTATCCTGAACCCTGAGTGCACAGACTATGCAACGGCTCCGGAGATTATATTACGTGAAGATGGAGGGACAACAGACATCGGTTATCCCTGGTCAGTTCAACTGGATGAAAAGAGAGTGCTTGTCACCTATTATTATAATATTGAGGATGGTACCCGACACATAGCCGGAACTATATTGGAAATAGAGTAAATTGAATTCGCGTAATTATAAGTAATTTGATTAACGATCATAAAACTACTCAAATATGAACAATAGAAAAGCTTACGATTTTTCATTCTATTTGCTTTTACTACTTATTTTTACTGTTAGCTGTGACAAAAAAGAGAGTCCTCAGGAAGAAAGTCATGCTATATTGACCACTGCTCCGGATTCTACGGATAGTGTACAGATGGCAAAAGTTGAGCGCCGTTTTATTGCTATTGACAATGTCTGCGCCTGGCCCAACCTGACTACCCTAAAAGATGGTACCATCATAGCTTCAATATTCAACCAGCCCAGTCATGCGCGTACCATTGGTGAAGTGGAATGCTGGGCGAGTAAAGATGGCGTATTTTGGGAAAAAACTGGTAGTCCGGTGAGCCCGGACCCGATGACAAACCGGATGAACCTGGCTGCTGGCCTGGCAAATAACGGTGATTTGATTGTGATACCATCCGGTTGGTCATTAGAGCCTGCGACCCGCACTGAAGAATATGATCATGACTATAAATTAGTTTCAGTGCTCCGACCCTGGGTAGCTCGTTCTTCGGATGGCGGTAAATCCTGGAAAGTTGATAAAGACACTTTTCCTGCTTCCAGTGGGGAGCAGGAAACTTCAGAATTCATTCCTTTTGGTGATATCCTTCCTGCGGAAGATGGTTCACTCCGTATGCTGGCTTATGCAGGCCAAACGATAAATGAAGAGCGCATCAATATCGTAGTGATGTTCCGTAGTGATGATGATGGTGTAAGCTGGGAGCAGATGTCTGTGATCAGTGATGGGCAGGGTGACACTGCCTTTAGCGGTGGGCATAATGAGACCGCATTATTTCATTTAGGAGATGGAGAGTGGATTGCCGCTGCCCGAAGGTGGAGAGCCGGTGCTGCTACTGATCTTTTTCGCAGTACTGACGATGGCAAAACCTGGACGCTGGAAGGGCCACTGACACAGGAAAAACAACACCCTGCTCACCTGATGCGTCTCGACGACGGTAAATTACTGATCACTTATGGTAACCGTATAGCTGGAAGCTATGGCGTTGCGATAAAGATAAGTGAGGATGAAGGGAAAAGCTGGAGTGATGAAATTCAGATCGTGAACGATCTCGATACCTGGGATTTAGGTTATCCGGCATCAGTGCAGCGACCTGACGGTAAAATAGTTACTGCTTACTATGCGGCAGAGGCTAGCAGCCATCAGCGTTATCATATGGCCACTGCCATTTGGGAGTTACCATGACCAATATTTAAACTACTTTTCCTGATCTTTAATTTTGTGGTAGATTGTGATAACAAACTCCTTTGCTGTACCGGTTATTGTACTGGAATGCGCAAAAGCTGAACAGTCAGGAGTTTGTTTTTTTCACCTCTCCGGTCTGATCTGAAGCCCCCTGGGGGTTAATTGTGATATTTAAAAAAATTCATCCCTAAAAGTATAAAGCAGCTCAGGCTTGATTTAATTAAAATAAATAGTGCTTAAGCATTATTAAGCAGGCCTCTGACTTTTGAGGTAAGTCCATGTCCACCAAGCAAGGTAATATAGAGAGCATATAATTCTGCTAATGCGGCAAGATATTTAACAATAACTTAACATAAAGTTATTTTTTTCAAAAGAAAGTATCATAAACGTAAAGAATAGTAATAGTATAATTTGGTAGAGGGAACTATGTTTGTTTACCATTATGAAAAGCACGTTCTAAATGTTGTCTTGTTCGCCATATGTTTTTGTAGAATCAGCTGTTAATATGCTTTTATAGGCTTGTTACTGTCTGAAAATGAATGGTTTAACGTGTGAAATCTATAAATAAGACGTAAGGTAATTGAATATTCTAACCCACAAAATTTGTAAACTATCTAACACTTAACCAATGAAAAGGAACCTTCTACAAAATTATCAATGGTGGCCAATCATGCAGAGGTACAAGTCTCTCTTAGTGCTTATGTTGATAACCACATTTTCTGCTTACGCCCAGGATAACATAGTTACGGGTACAGTTACCTCCGCTGAAGGAGAAACTTTACCAGGTGTCAATGTTCTTGTCTCAGGCAGTGATCAGGGAACCATCACCAATATCGATGGGGAATACCGGATTCAGGCTGCTCCTGATGCTACTTTAGTTTTTTCATTTGTGGGATATTTGAGTGAAGAAGAAATGATAAATCAGCGAAGTGTGGTAGACGTGGTCCTTATCCCGGATATTCAGCAGCTAGGTGAAGTCGTTGTAATCGGCTACGGAGAGCAATCCCGTGAAACGCTGACCTCATCTGTAAGTAAACTGGATAACAATGTGCTGGAAAATGTTTCATATGCGAATACAGCTTCTGCACTTCAGGGTAACATTCCCGGTTTGAGGGTACAGAGTGTTTCCGGCCAGCCCGGAGCAAGTCCAAGAATAATATTAAGAGGGGGTACATCAATCAATAATCCAGATGGTTCTACTCCTTTATATGTTGTGAATGGAGTGATCAGAGATGATATAGATTATATCAACCCAAATGACATAGAGTCAATTCAGGTACTAAAGGATGCTGCTTCTACTGCTATCTATGGCGCCAGAGCTTCAAATGGTGTCGTAATCGTAGAAACTAAATCCGGAGAAGCAGGTCAGATCAGCGTGGACTACAATTACAGACTTACGCAGTCAGAAGTAGGTAAAACGTATGATTTAGCCAGCCCCAGTGACTTTGTGTATTATATGCGATTAGGAATCGCTGCCAGTGGAGAAAGATCTCCCAGTGTACTTAACTTCTTAACTCAGGCCAATGCGGGGGGGATAGGTAACGACCTTACCAATGATACCCGCTTTACTACCATGTTACTCTCTGCGGAAAATGAATACCTGCTGGATCTGCCGGCCGATCAGTGGGGTGCGGTGTGGGAAACTATACAGGACCCCTTAGATCCTTCTCAGACGCTTATATTTAAGGGAATGGATTTTCAGGAGACCATTTTTAAGCGTGCTTACTCCAACGATCATAGCTTAAATATATCAGGTGGTTCTGAACAGGCGAATTTCAATCTCGGCTTAGGATACCTGGACAATGAAGGAACCACCATCAATACAGATTTTAGGAGACTAACTGTCAACCTGGATGGAGTGATCAATGTTACGGACAGGCTGAGTTTTAATGGAGGGATCGTATACGCGAATATCCAGGATACGCAGGTGCCTAATACCGGAGTCGTATTCAAAAATAATATCAATACTGCTCAAACCTCCAAATATCAATATGAAGATGGGTCACTGGCCCCTGGCAGGCTTTTTACCAATGGAAATCCAGCCTACTACATCAGCAGGTATGACTCCAAGCGAGAGCGTGACAACTACATGATTTTCGCCGGTGCGGAATGGGAACTTTTACCCGGACTCTCATTCAAGCCAAAAATTTCCATGGTAAATGATAACTTCTATAACAGAAACTTTTTAATGGCTTATGAAAATGGCGTGGGTACCTATGTGGAAAACCGTCAGGCTTCTGTCACGCAGACCACTTCACACCAATATCAGGCGGATGCGGTATTCCAATATTATAAAAATTTTGGCTTACACGATGTAGATGCCGTAGGTGGATATTCTTACTATAATTACCTGAACAGATATACTTCAGCATCAGGTAGGTATGCGGCAACTGATCTTATTCCTACCTTGAACGCTTCGGCTACTCCCTGGGCAGTAGGTGGTGAAGAGACAGAGCAACTTCTGTATGGATACTTCGGAAGGATAAACTACAATTATGACCTCAAATATCTGCTCACATTGAGTGCCCGTTATGATGGAGCTTCTAATCTGGGAGAAGACAAATGGGGGTTCTTTCCCGGCATATCTGCTGGCTGGAATATTCACCGTGAGAACTTCTGGAATCAGAATGCTTTTCTGCTAACCACACTTAAATTAAGAGCAAGCTATGGTGTTAATGGTAATATCAGTGGGTTAGGGCCATACGAAGCACAAGGTCAGTATTCTGTGGGAGACAGATATTATGGAGGGGCTGCCATCTACAATTCGAGTCTCGCCAACAGGGACCTGCAGTGGGAGCGCTCTAAAACCTTAAATTTTGGGGTGGATTTTGGCTTGTTTAACGATAGAGTGACCGGTATTGTGGATGTATACAGTAGAATAACTGAAAATCTGTTGACAAATCAGGCCCTCCCCAGTAGTACCGGTTTCTCCAGCATCCTTACCAATCTGGGAAGCCTTGAAAATAAAGGATTGGAGGTCTCTTTAGCGGTACAGGTATTACCTCTGGAATCAGAGTTTCAATGGAACCTCTCCCTGAATGCAGGTTATGTAAATACCGAAATAGTAGAGCTTCCGGAAAACGGACAGGAGAACAACAGGATTGGTGGTATACTGGTATGGGACGAAGATGCTGGTGACTATCTGTACAAAGGAGGATTGCAGGAAGGAGGGCAGATAGGAGACTTGTATGGTTATGTGCAGGAGAGTATTTATGCTACAGATGAAGAAGCCCTGGCCGGACCGGTAGATATGCTTGTGATCGGAGATGATAAAACCAAAGGAGGCGGAGATGTAAACTGGAAAGATATAGACGGAAATGGCATCATTGACGAAACAGATCGAGTTTATATGGGGAATATATATCCCGATTGGACCGGAGGTATACGTAATAACTTTAATTACAAGAATCTGGGGCTGACCATCGCTTTGGATTATACGCTGGGGCACACCATTTATAACGAAACTGCCGCCCGAGTGCTAGGTAATTTTAGTGGACAGAATGCTATTGGTGCGGATATAACCCGCTCCTGGGAGGAGCAAGGAGATGTAACTGATATACCAAGATATTATTGGGCTGATCAGAACCAGAAGCAAAATTTGAGGAGAGGTAACTCTAGGTTTTATCAGTCCGGAGATTTTCTCTGCATCCGTGAAGTTTCGCTGGTGTATAGCCTGCCTCAGGAAATATCCGAAAGACTCAGAATGAGTAATGTGCGCTTTAACCTCACCGCCAATAACTTACACTATTTTACAAACTTCGGCGGTTTGAATCCTGAAGAGGGTGGTACAGATAATGGTAGGTATCCAAACCCCAGAAATATCACTTTCGGTGTGAAAATCTCTCCCTCATTATAATCTTTTAATACGCAAGATCATGAATAAGAAGACGATCATAATCTCAATATATAGCTTATTTCTGTTATTGATTTCGCATGCCTGTACCGATGATTTGTCCTTAACCCCCATAAGTCAAATCAGTAATACCTCATTCTGGCAATCAGAGGAAGAAGCATTTGCGGGCTTAAACGGTATGTATGCCCGAATGAGAACACAGGTGAATAATATTTTTGTGTGGGGAGAAGCAAGGAGTGAAAATTGGGTGCAAAACTTTGGTTTTGACCCATCCGTAAATTTCTACGCTTATACCAATGCGCTCAGCAGTGCTAATCCCGGACCCAATTGGACCTCCCTCTATTCTGTGGTGCATGATGCGAATCTGATTATTAAATATGTACCGGAAATAGCGTTTAGCAGTGAGTCTGAAAAAAATAACATCATTGCACAGGCTTACACTATGCGTGCGTATCTGTACTACATCATGACAAGAACCTGGGGAGATGTTATGCTGGTAACCGAGCCGACAGAAGGTTTTAACCCTGAGGAGATTTATAAAGAACGTGCGGACCAAAGCGTAGTTTTTGACCTGATAAAATCAGATCTTGAAATGGCAATAAGTTTATATTCTGATGATTCTTATGCTGAAGGCCGGATTATGTGGTCAAGACCCGCTGCCAATGCGCTCAAAGCGGATGTTTTTCTGTGGACTGGCAAAAGATTAGGGGGAGGTGATGCTGACTTCAATGAAGCCCTTTCTGCGCTGGAAGAAATTGAAAATAGTGAAGTAGAATTGCTAAGTGACTTCGGAAGTATTTTTGAGATTGACAACAATGGGAATAATGAAATCCTGATGAGTGTCCACTTTGAGGAAGGAGAGTCGTCAGTACGCACCGTATTAGGGGGAGTCACTGCCCTGGCCGCGCCAACATATCCCAATACTGCACAGGAAGTCATTGACAAAATTACACCCTATAGTGGCAAATCTGCCTATTGGCAAGTGTCATCAATAGTTACAGAAGAATTTGATGAAGATGACTTGAGAAAAGAAAGCTCTGTTATAGAAGTATATGAAACCACTGAGGCGGGTACAAGCCTGCTGTATAATATAGATCAGAAATGGCCCGGACAGATTATTGGAAGTACGCGTAATATGTATGACGATTATATTATCTACCGTTATGCCGATGTTATTCTTATGAGGGCCGAAGCTAAAAACGCACTGGGGCAGGACCCTTCAGAAGAGATCAACTTGATACGACAAAGAGCTTATGGAGATGCTTTCTCAGAACATGTATTTGTGAGTGCTTCGCAGGAATTTAATGATGAGGTTATTTTAAAGGAAAGGCTACTGGAGTTTTTAAATGAAGGTAAATACTGGTGGGATCTGCTAAGGTTTGGTAAGGCACAGGAGTTGGTTCCCGGATTGGAAGGAGAAGATGAAAACGCTTTGCTTTATCCCATTGGGTCAGATATTCTAAGCTTAGAACCCCTGATTCAACAAAATCCCGGATATTAATTGCTATGCTTTAAGTTAAGCTCTGATTACAACTGGTTATTTAGCATATGGCCAGTTGTAATTTTCTGTTTACGAATTTTGATTTGAAATTTTATAGATACGGATTGCAGACATTATGAAGATGAAAACCTATTACCTGATACTTTTTTTATTCGTTGGAATTAATAGTGAATTATTCGCCCAGCAGGAAAAACTGGAAGTGGCTGCCTATACTTTTGCGGTACAGCCAAAAGTGGGTACGCCTAGTGGGCATACCAGAACTGCCCATCTCATAGAAGAAGTTTATGGAGATTTAAAAACTACGGTACTCTACTTTAAACAGGGAGAGAACAGGTTTTGTATGATTACCTCTGCCTTAGGAGTGGAATCAGGAGCACTAAGAAAAGCTAGCGTAAAAATACTCTCAAATACCTTAAAGATAGATCCGGGCGCAATATCAGCTTCCAGTTCTCATAACCACACAATTCCTTTTCTTAATGTTAGTGATAAAAAACCTGATGCAGACTCACCGCAAGTACTTTCCTGGGAATTAGGGCTTGATTTTAAAAAGAAACTCCAACAAGCAGCTGACTATGTATCAAAAAACCTGGAGCCTGTTTATGTAGAATGGGGAAAAGCGGAAGAAAACCGGATTACTTATAATCGTAAAGGCTATTATCCTAATGGCAAGACTTATTTTATGCGGGAAGAAGACAGAATCAAACTGGCTGGCGAAGGGTATAGAGGGCTGATTGATCCGGACGCCATCGTGGTGGTTTTTAAAAACGAGAAACATAAAGCAGTAGCGGCACTCACCTCTTTTACCGGACACCCGGTGGCCGCCTATGATCCGGAGAAACTGATTAGTTACGGGCAGTTTCCTCAAACCGCATCTGAAATGCTCTCTGAGCATCTAGGAGGTGTTCCGGTAGGTTTTGTGCAGGGCTGCGCGGGCGACATTAACGAAAAATATATGTTGTCCGGTACCATTGAACAGGCCCGGCAGTTGGGGGAATATTTAGGTGAAACCTTCATCCACGCAAGCAAAACGTTGCGCCCCTCAAAGCGTATTGGGCTGGAGTGGAGCAGGGAAGAGGTGAAAATCCCTTTTGCCGAACTACCCAGCGAAGAGAGCCTGCGGAAAGACCTGGCTACCATAGATGATTTTATCCGGAGAGGAAATGCCGGAGACGAGAATACCTTGCACTGCGTAGGCATGAATTTCCCTAAAGCACTCAGCCCACCCTATCGGGCCAAACTGGTTGAATTGGTCCGGCCCTGGTATGTTTGGGCATTAGAGCACTATGAGCAGGACAAACTGGGCGAACTGCCGGAATACCTGCCGATAGAAATCGTAGTAGCCCGTTTCGGGGATGTAGGGCTTGTGGGGCTTCCGTACGAACCCTTCGTGATGACGGGCCTGAAGATTAAGCAGGCTTCCGTACTACCCTGCGTGATTACCGGAGGCTATACCGACGGCCATTACGGTTACATTCCGGATGCCCGGGGAGCAGATGACAGGGAATACATGTCTGGCTTTTTTCGCTACAAAAAGAACATAGCACCCTACAAAGCCCCTGCCGGAGATATGTGCTCTGAAGTAGCCATAGAGGCATTGTCTGAATTTGCCCGGTAGGAAGTCTATCAGAATCAGACTGAACTATTTGAAACTGCATATAAAAAGAATAGCTATGTCTGTAAAATGAAAGCGACGGAAACAGGCTTTATAAACTAACTTCTGGTCAGGAAAATTACATAAAAATACTACTGTAATGAGAATCAAGATCTTACCCTGGTTGCTTATCTGGGTCCTCTTTTTTGGGGCAGGTGCTTTTGCCCAGACAGCGCAACTAGAGGTATCTGCTGTTACATTTAGCATACATCCAAAAGTTGGCAGCCCCAGTACTTCTTCACGTACAGGACATAAAATAAAATCTGTATACGGTGATCTAAAAAACACCATATTACTTTTGAAAGATGATGATGAGCAGGTATGTCTATTTACAACACCATTGGCTCTTGTTAATGAAAAAGCTTTTGATTATATCTCTGGGAAACTATCAGCTTTATTAAACATTCCTAAAGAAGCTGTGATTATTAATTCTTCTCATGACCATACGGTGCCAACCGTGGACTTCCTTCTCTCTGAAATGCCGGATCAATCAAGTCCAGAATACCTCACTTGGGAACTGGGAAAAGAATTTGAAACTGAAATAGAGAAAGCCACTGAAAAATTATCAAAGGAAAGCACCCCAGTAACTGTGGAGTGGGGGGTAGCTGAGGAAAA
Organism: Catalinimonas alkaloidigena; assembly: GCF_029504655.1. Classification (NCBI taxonomy): domain Bacteria; kingdom Pseudomonadati; phylum Bacteroidota; class Cytophagia; order Cytophagales; family Catalimonadaceae; genus Catalinimonas; species Catalinimonas alkaloidigena. The sequence continues at coordinate 4,971,938 of NZ_JAQFIL010000001.1, read as the reverse complement.
CAGAATTACCTATAATCGCAAAGGGTATCGTGAAGACGGACGCTCCTATTTTGTAAGGGAAGAGGATCGCTTAAATATAGAGGGAAAAGGCTATCATGGTGTGATTGATCCAGATGCAGCTGTCGTAATATTTAAGGATGTTGATGCCAAACCTATCGCGGCTATATCTTTTTTTACGGGCCATCCGGTAGCCGCCTACAATCCGGAAAAGCTCATCAGTTATGGTCAGTTTCCACAACTGGGATCTGAAATTCTGTCTGAGCATCTGGGAGGAGCACCCGTCGCGTTTGTTCAGGGTTGTGCCGGAAATATCAATTCTAAGCATATGCTTACCGGTACTATTGAACAGGCCCGTGAACTGGGAGAGCAACTGGGAGAATCATTGATCCTGGCTACTACCAGACTGAAACCTTCAAAACGAAGTGGTATTGAACTGAAGCAGATTATTGTCAAAGTCCCATTAAATGAACTACCCAGCGAAGCACAACTCAGAAAAGACCTGGAGCGTATTGATGATTTTATCAAAAGAGGAAATGATGGTGATGAAAATACACTAGAGTGTATTGGCATGAATTTCCCCAAAGCGCTTTCTCCTCCCTATAGAGCCAAACTGGTAGATATGGTAAGGCCCTGGTATGTATGGGCATTGGAACAACACACTACTTTTAATTTAAATAATATTCCAGATGAATTGCCGGTGCCTATGGTAGTAGCACGCTTCGGAGATGTAGGCTTTGTAGGACTGCCTTATGAAGCTTTTGTAGAGACTGGGCTTAAAATCAAAAGGGAGGCAGACCTTCCCTACGTGCTTACCTGTGGTTATACCAATGGTGCATACGGATACATTCCAGATGCTAAGGGGGCGGATGATATGGAATATATGTCTGGAAATTACCGCTACCGTCCGGGCCTGTTTAAAGAGTGGATGAGCAGGAAAGATTCAGTTCCTGCTGACCTTTATAATGCTCACAGATACTGCCCTCCATACAAAGCGCCTGCAGGAGATGCCTTTGCTATAGATGCTATAGATATACTTTCTGGAATGGCACGTTAGGCTATATTGAATTGATATACAAAATAGCATATTTAAGATATTCACAACCACCAAACTAATTACTTACAACAATAATGATTAAACTAATTTTGAGTTTAGTGATAGCGGCTACAATGAGCACCTATGCGAATGCACAAGCACCTATAGTATTACAAAACCAAAGAGAGCTTTTTGTCGATAACTATATAATTTCAGAATTAAACAATGTAGAGCAAAGACTTCATAAACCACATCCTACTGGGGAAGGGCTGCATTTTGATAAACCCTGGGAGGGTGTAACGCCAGCCTATATTACCATCATTGATAATGGCACTTTTTTTCAAATGTACTATCGTGGCAGCGCTCACATCAATCATAAAGGTACTGACCTAACCTGCTATGCGGAAAGCCATGATGGCATACATTGGACCAAGCCTAATCTGGGCATATACGAGATTTATGGCAGTAAGAAAAACAACGTCATCATGGTAAATGACGAAAGCGAAGTAGCCCACAATTTTACAGTTTATTTTGACGACAGGGAAGGAGTGCCTCAGGAAGAGAGATATAAAGGGGTAGGTGGCGCCAACCGGGATAATAGTACGCATATTGGCTTAAAGCGATATGTTTCTCCTGATGGTATCCATTGGTCTCGCTACACTGCAGATACAGCAGATTTGTTTCCCGATCATGCTTTGGACTCGCAAAATGCGCTGAGCTGGGATGAGCAGGAGCAAAACTATGTGATCTATTTTAGGAGCTGGACAGGGGCAAAGCCTGGTGTTCCCTATCCCGAAGGTGGTATCAGAACCATCGCCAGATCTACCTCCAAAGATTTTAAAAGCTGGTCTGAGCCTGAATTTATGGGCTTTGGCGATACGGAAATTGAGCATTTGTACACCAATGCTACGCATAAATATTTCCGTGCTCCTCAAATATTAATCTCAATGCCCTTTCGCTTTTTTCCTGATAAAAAAGTCCTTTCTGACAATCAGCTAATTCTTAACGGAACCCTTACTTCTCAATGGCAAGGGATTTCAGATGGAGTATTTATGACATCTCGTGGAGGCAATCAATATGACCGTACATTTTTAGAGTCATTCATTCGTCCGGGTAGAGATCTGCAAAACTGGAGTGCTCGCTGCAACATACCAGCTATGGGAGTGATACCTACTGCAGTGGATGAAATGTCTATTTATGTGACTCGGGCTTATGCTACTCAGGATACATGGCTGGAAAGACTGAGCTTGCGTACAGATGGTTTTGCCTCCATCAGTGCGGGTTATGAAGCCGGCAGCCTGATTACCAAACCTTTACAATTGGATGGGACCAACCTCTATCTGAATTATTCAAGTTCAAGCGCTGGCTACATTAAACTGATCGTACTGGATGCTAAAGGAAAAGAAATAGAAGGCTTTGGGGAAAAGGACGCGCCTACAATCGTAGGTGATTTCATCAATCATAGGGTACAGTGGAGTAACGGTAAGAGTCTGTCAGATTTAAAGGGCAAGACTGTTCGGTTAAAATTTGTAATGAAGGACGCGGATTTATATTCATTTGGAGTCTTTGAAGATGGAGATTACAAAAAAATTAAAAAGAACTCCTTAAGATAGATAAGACCTTTTAAGGCTGAAGTTTCATAATATACCTCACATGATTAGCTTGCTTACCAATACATAAAATATATGAGCCAAAAACCACCTACTCAAAATGCCGAGCTGGGCCCTGATTGTGAAATCGCTCCCAATGTACAACTAGGGTATCAGTACAAAGGCTGGAAAAAGCCCGCTAAAATTGGTGAACTAAGCAGGGTACATTCCGGTACTGTGATTTACGCTGATACGCAAATTGGTTCCAGGTTTACCTGTGGACATAATGTAGTCATCCGGGCAGCTTGTGATATTGGAGACAGGGTAGTGATATTGCATGGAACCACCCTGGAAGGTAAAATTACGATTGGCAAAGGCGTGAAAATTATGGCTCATGTTTATATTCCAAGTGGTACTGTGATTGGCAGTATGACCTTTATCGGACCTGGTGTCAACTTTTTGAACGCCATGCTCCCCATGCGTGCTCCCGGGGTATCAGGTCCCCAAATAGGCAGGCAGGTCGTAATAGGAGGGGGAGTTACCATTGGTCCGGGTGTAAAGGTTGGAGACAATGTTTTTATTGGTGCGGGTGCTACTGTTTTGAAAGATATACCCCCCAACTCCCTGGCATACGGCACACCGGCCAGCTACAAGCCACTACCTGAAAAATTTGGAAAAAGGAATGATCCCGCTCAGATATTTGCCGGACTAGATTTATGGCATCCACAAGAAGATGATGGTAGCTGGAAAGAGGAAGACTTTCCCGGTAAAGAAGAATGGCTTAAAGACCAAAATTTATAAGCCTTAAACACTCACTTCATTTTTACTTAAAGATGGGAAACTCTTTGATTCGTTGTCTTCTGCTACCCATTATGCTGTTTGACCTGGCCTGTCAGCCCGATCATAAAGATTATGAGCAAAGGGAGATGCCGCCTAATATGCTGCTCATCGTATCAGAAGATCATGGTCCTCATCTCTCATGCTATGGAGATACCATTATTAGTACGCCTCATCTGGATCAGATAGCGCAAGAGGGGGTGTTATTTGAGAATGCTTATGTCGCACAGTCGGTTTGCAGCCCTTCTCGCAGTAGTATCCTGACCGGCTTATATCCTCATCAGAACGGACAACTGGGTCTGGCAACCCAGGGTTATCATATGCTTAGTGATGTTGAAAATATATATAGCTTATTAAAGGAAGTCGGATACCAGACAGGAATGATCGGTAAGCTTCATGTTAATCCCGAAAGCAGCTTTCCAATAGATTATCACCCTATTACAGCCTCAAATTTCTCCAAGAAAGAGTTGGGGCGCTATGCCGCCTATGCTGATACTATGATGCGGACTTCGGAGAAACCTTTTTTCCTGATGGTCAATTTGCCGGAAGCGCATTATCCCTGGCAAAATTCTGTAGATGGATATCCAGAAGATCCCATATTGCCTGAGGATGTTACGCCCTTTGCCTATATAGGGTTTGATAATGAAAGAATACGTAATGTCACGGCCAGCTATTATAATTGTTTACTGAGGCTGGACAAGTGCATAGGTGAATTGATGGAAGCACTGGAGCATTCTGGCAAAGAAGAAAATACACTGGTGATTTATTTGTCAGATCATGGCGATGAAATGGCCAGAGGAAAATTTGATGTGTACGAAGCTTCTACCAAAGTGCCGTTCCTGGTGAAGTGGCCCGGAAAAATAAAGCCGGGCAGGTCGAGTGGTGCATTGATTTCTTCTGTGGATATAGTACCTACCATACTTGATGTAGTTGGCTTAACTATACCGGAAAAGGTAAGTGGAAAAAGCCTGATCCCACTCTTTGAAGACACTGAAACAGACTTCAGAGAATACCTTTTCACTGAATATAATTGTGACCCTATTCTCTATTTCCCACGCAGAGCGGTGCGTGACCATCAGTACAAATTGATCTATAGCCTACTGCAGGATAGAAAAAATGAAAGCGCATTGGCTTATACTGAAAACCGTTCTGAAGCCCTGGATGGCTCTCCTACACGGGAAGAAATAGAAAGCGCGCCAGACTCCATACAGGAAGTTTACAGCCGCTGGATAAACTCACCGGAAATACAGTTGTTTGACTTGATCAATGACCCCTGGGAATTTCGTGACCTTGCTGACGATACAGCTTATGTAGAAGTTAAAGAGAGGCTTTTGCAAGCGCTGAAGCAATGGCAAGAGGCTACAGATGACCCTCTGAGAGATAATCTAAAGCTGGAACAGCTAAGTCAGGAGCATGATACTGTTTATTCCTATGGATTCAAGGATGACTGGGAGTACCCTCGCTATCTTTACCATTCCCAATGATATTTATATATTGGATGTCTGATTTAGAATGATTATCATCCATCTAATAACAACCTAATTCCACCCAATGAATGAGCGTCGTGAATTCATAAAAACTTCATTAATTACTGGCATTTCAATAAGTGTACTGCCATCTTTGAAAGTTAAGAGATTAATTTCTGATGAACAGGATGGGGCTGAACACCGCTTGTCTTTAGAGGTCCCCACCCGCTTGTTTGATGGAGAGAAATGCTGGGCACATCCCAGGGCAGGGATTATTCCACTTACAGAGAAAAAAAGTAATCCACGGGTGGTCATGACCATGAATACGCTAGACCTCAGCGGTAGTGATGTCTTTAAAGGTATGTTTGGGATGCATACTGATGATCTGGGTAAATTCTGGACGCCCCCCCAACATTTGGTAAGCCTGGCCCCTCGCTATGAAAATATTGATGGAGTACAGCATCCGGTCGCTGCCAGCGATTTCTGGCCGGGATATCATGCTACTACCAAAACACTATTAGGTACGGGGCACACCATTGTCTACACCCCTGAGTGGGAGATCAGAAACCCTCGCCCCAGGCATACCGCCTATGCTATTTATGAGCCTGACAATAATCAGTGGTCAGCTTGGAAGAAGCTTATAATGCCCGATGATGAAAAGTTTATGAGCGCAGGTGCAGGTTGTGTTCAGCGCTACGATGAGGCAGATGGCAATATACTGCTTCCAATCTACTTTAAGCCTAAGCAGTCAAATTCCAGGGTAACAGTAGTCCGATGTAGTTTTGATGGAAAGGAACTCCGGCATCTGGAACACGGCAATGAACTCAGTATTCAGGATGAGAGCCGTGGCTTGCATGAACCTTCTATCACACGCTTCAATGGTGTGTATTACCTCACCATCCGCAATGACAATCGTGGGTACGTAAGCATAAGTGAGGATGGCCTGCATTATGAACCGATTCAGGAGTGGAAATTTGATGATGGCTCAGGATTGGGCAATTACAATACGCAGCAGCACTGGGTATCGCATAGTGATGGACTTTTTCTGCTTTATACCCGCAAAGGTGCCAATAACGATCATGTCTTTCGACATAGAGCCCCCTTATTTATGGCGCAGGTAGATCCTGAAAAATTGTGTGTCATTCGTAACACAGAGCAGGTACTGGTACCTGAAAGAGGAGCACGCCTGGGTAATTTTGGCGTGACAGATGTCAGCCCCGATGAAACATGGGTCACGGTAGCTGAATGGATGCAACCTCAGGGAGTAGAAAAGTACGGTAGTGATGGTAGTGTATACGTAGCCCGAATTCACTGGAAGAACCCAAATCTGAATTTTAAAACAGGCTGATTACAAATTTCAAATCTAGCAGGAGGTCCACCCTCCATCCACGATCAGGTTATGTCCGCTTACATAGGATGATAAATCGGAGAGTAAATACGCCACGGACCCGGACATTTCGTGAGCCTGTCCTATGCGGCCTAAAGGGGATTGTTGCGCCAGCTTTGCGGTAAATAAAGGGTTGTTTTTTTGTACTGTAGGATTGGGAAAGGGGCCCGGTGAAATGCAGTTGCACCTAACGTTCATGTTGCCCCAGTGTACTGCCAGGTAGCGCGTCATTTGAATAACCCCTGCTTTTCCTATTCCATACTCTATGGGGTTTTTTACCATGGGGGCTTCATAAATGTCAGGCTTAGGAGAAACAATGCCATACATACTGGAAAAGAGGACGATACTTCCTCTTTTTTCTATGGCCATAGCGCTACCCACTTGTCTGGCAATCAATAAGGTAGCAGTCAAGCCACCGTGATTTGAATCATCAACGTCCTTTTCAGTGAGTTCTTCCAATTTTTTAGAAGTGGAAGTGAAAGTGAGATTGACCAGGCCAAAAGGTGTTCCCCTCTGCTCAAGTTGTTTGTCAATAAAGTCTTTGCATGCGCTGATGTTACGTACATCCAGACTGGCAGTACTTACTTTGCCCTCCAATGATGCTTGTTGTACAAAATTCAAAGCTCGATCTTCAAGATCAATACATAAGACCTTAGCTTCCATATCATGTAGAAAGCTTACAATGGACTGACCCAGATAACCGGCTCCTCCAAATACCCAGATGTCTTTATTCTTTAATCCGAAGAAATCTTTCATAAAGTGGTAAATGAATATCTTGATCTTAGCTATTAAAGCTGGAAACAGCCGTATCTTCTTACGATGATATCCTAGATGATGTCAGAATGCTCTTCTATTTCCTGAAGCTGAGCTTGCTTTCTTGCTTTTTGCCGATTTCGCATTGTGTCTTGATTTCCTAGTATTTTAAAATCCATATAACTAAAAAATACACCACCCAGGATACCTACTATTAATGCGGTTGGTGTAATAAACAGTACTTCAATACCCAAAAAACCATAAAATGCTACGGCAATCGCCGCTGCCAGGCTTAATATCCCTCCGGCCAGTGTTCCTCTTGAGGTAGCGAATGGAATAAAGAGAGCCATGAAGAACAATACAAATAGCGGAGTTACGAACAGGTTAACTACCTTTACGATGATGTCATAAAGGTTGCCTTCCACTTTACTTACCAGTATGCTTAGCAGCAAAGTGAATATACCCACTCCCAGAGAAATATATTTTACCCTTTTCAATGCTTTTTCAATGGTATTCGGATTCCTGCTGAAGCGTTTGATGAGATCTTCCGAAATTACGGATGAAGAGGAGTTGAGTCCTGATGATAGGCTGGACATGGCGGCAGCGAATATTCCTGCTGTAATCAGTCCTGAAAGTCCAACCGGCAGTCCTACCAATATGAAGCGTGGAAAAAGCAAATCGGCCTGCGTGTTGATATCATTTCCATTGGGCAGATAATGAGGGTTTTTCATAAAAAAGGCGATCATAGCGATGCCTACCATACCCAGTAAGAGCTGGGCAGCCATATTGGTAAGCAATGAAATGCCAAATGTTTTGCGGGCTGAACGAATGTCTTTGGTAGCCAGGTAGCGTTGGATCGCCATCTGGTCAGAGCCGGCAGAGCAGACCTGCCAGATAAACACCATAATCAGGGCATTGCCGAAGGTAAGTCTTTCCTGCGCATCTATTCCCCATTTGAATGCTCCCCACTGCGGTAACCACTGCGTAGGTATCCAGGAAGTAAAGGAGCCAAAGTGAATACTTACCGCAATAATCGCGATGATAGCTCCTCCTAACAGTACGATAGACTGAATCACGTCTGTAGCTACCACCGCCTTTAGCCCACCCATGGAAGTGTAAATGATGGTAATGATCATGAGCAAAGCACTGACAAGTAGCGTATAGCCCGGGTCCAGGTCAAACAAGGTGAGGATAGCTGTGTTTACTGTCACATAAATGATAGTAGCCATCCATAGAAACCTTAGGGAAAGGAAGAAAAAGGTCGCCAGTAAACGTACATTGACGCCTAATCGGATTTCTAATATTTCGTAAGCACTGGTCACATTCAGGTTCATGAATTTCGGGATCATAAACCAGCCTACCAGGTAATAAATCAGTGGAAAGGTAACCAGACCCGTAAAAATGACAGGGCCATATTTGATTGCTTCTCCGGGATAGGATAGATAGCTTAAAGAACTTAGCAAGGTAGCAAAAAGTGATAAGCCTACAGCTACCGGGTTCATATTCCCCCCACCTAACAAAAAATCTTTTTCACTTTTGTTTTTCATAGAGAAAACAAAACCGATAGCCAGCATCCCTAACAGATATAGGGCGATCACAGTCCAGTCCAGTGCAGCCAGGCTATAATCCTGACGAGCATCAATGCTAAGAATGGCATAAGCAGCGGCGGAACGTAAATCGGCACTACTTTCACTTTTCATATCCAGTATCTCTGACAGCATGGGCAGTTCATCTGCTGTACCCACTTTGGCCAGCATGTTTACTACAGTGCTGAGCTCGGCTGCCGTATGGCTTCCTTTTGGCTGAAGGACCTGTTTTTTGGTCAGCAGGTATGATTCTGATTCAGTAGAATCCTGAGGCGCAGTCATCAATGTTGCGCACAGTAAGTTAACTTTAGCGGGACTGTCTTCGGGTTCAGACAAGGCTGTTTCTGATAAGTATTTCCATTCCTCATCTGATAACATAGCCATTCGGCTTATGGCATAAGCAGTGATGTTTCTGACCTGCGAATCCTGGTTTTGAATACCTTGTATGAACACATTTTTCTTTGATTGTATTGAATCAGTGGATGCATACAAGTCAGCCCATCGGCTATATGTTGATAAGCTGATATTATCACTATTCAAAGCGTCTCGCAGTGCAAACTTTGAGGCAGGGGAGGTACGAAGTTTCGCTAATGTCTCAGCCGCGTGGGTACGGTCCTCTGCCTGAAGGTTAGTGAATACCTCTTGTATTTTGTTTGACCAAAACTTTCTGTCCTCAGGGTTTTGCGCCGCCTGCGCCAAAACGCGCCAAATTCCAATGCGATAAGGGGGCTGATGTTCAAACGCGCTTCGCTCTTTCTCAAAAGTTTTTTGTACTCCCTTGGGGTAACCTAACCATAAGAGATATTCCGCGGCATGCACTTTTTCCCATTGAGACAGATTAGCCAAATTATTTCTGAGCTGTTCAACTGCCCGGGCTCTTTCTGCCTCAGATAATATGCTTTTGTTTTCTGTAGCTGGCTGACAGCCAAGTATAGATGTTAAACTTATTAGAAGAATAAAGTAGTGATATAGCGAGCTTTTCATCAATTTATAGCGGGTTTGCTAGGGTTTTATTTGTCAAAAACGCCAAATGAATATAAATCCGCGTCCTTGATGATAAACTTGATGCGTACTTTTTTGCCACCGAGCGCTTGCAGCGTTTTTCCGCTCTGCCAACTGAGGGTACCGTCTATCTGATCTCCAATGGCAGGAATGGCATCAGCTTCACCATAACCGGGAACTTCATTACCCTTTTCGTCAAGAATTACCACTTTTACATAGCCTTTGGTGGAGGTGGAATAATTCGCTTTAAGTATGTCTCCTTTTAAGATTAGTGGTTTACTGATAGCACTTCCTTCCTCAAAGTCGGCATGTAAAGAAGCAAAACCATCTTTTCTCAACACCATTCTTTCCAGATAGACATCGGGAGTTCCATAGGCCCTGATAACAAAAAATGACATTTCTCTTTCTCCGGTAGGTATAACTCCCATAGCAGGCATATTACTGCGTGCGGCCCAGTTACGTTGATCCTTGCCAGGACGGACAAAAGAAGTGAGGTACTTACGGTCATATTTATTTCCACCTCTGGATGTCATGAGCACTGCATCAGATACTCCTTTTCTCTGGGTAGGATCCACGTCAAAACTGATGAGCTCATCTTCAGAGAGTACTTGCTTATCTGGTGTAAACCGGAAGGGCATAGCGATCAGTATTTGAGGAGCTCTGAAGTAAGGATGAGTAGCATTGGTATATAGATGTTCGGGAGGAGTATCTCCGAAATCCATTCTCACCGGCTCAGTCCAGTTTTTAAAATCTTTGGAGGTGGCACGGGAGATCGTGCGAATACCAGAGAAAACATTGCCCGGCTCCGAGGCTATCCAGTCTCGCATATACACTGCAAATTGATTTTCTGAAGGTATCCAGCTAAGGATATTATGAGAATCTAGTGGTAATTCACCAAACAGACCCGTTGTATCCTGATATCTGTTCCAGTGTATACCATCGGCGGAGATATAGCGATATAAACCACCGCTTCTGATATGTCCGCCCATGGCTTTAAATTTTTCTTCCTGAGGCACTCCCTCACGATTATCGTACATGATACTCAGATTATGGGTACTTTTCTGAGGATTATCAGGCAGAATCACATTGTTTTCCAACGTTCCATTTACTTCGTAAAGTCCTAATTGAGGCTTGCTCCAGTGAATGCCATCAGCGCTAACGGCATAGCAGGTAACTTCCTGTTGGTCCTGTAGCCCCCTGTAATACATATGAAATAATCGGCCATCAGGAATGATGGTAACATAGGCACAGAAATGCCCCTCCCAGGGCTCATGAAATTCCATAACTTTTCCCCCGGAAACCGGCGTAGCCAAACGAAAATCTAATTTCTGTGTCTCTTCTATCAAAAAGTCATCAACAAATAATTCCCGCTGGTTTTGGAGTATTGTAATTTCATCCTGCGCTTTGATAGTAGTAAAGCAGCTTAAGCATGTGAATATTAAAACATATAGCCTCTTGTTAGCTATGACTCCTGTGACAATATTTTTCATGGAACTTTTGATTGGTTAGGAAGTAATTGAGATGATGCGTATTATCTAAGAATGTCATCTCGATAATTTAAAGTATGACTGGCCAAATTACCGATTATGGTTTAACACCAGCTTTATTTTCAAAAGTAAATCTAGATGGCAATCTTATCTGTTATTTTTTTATGCTTTTCTAATACTAAATTTCAGGCAAGCGATATACTTAGCACTTTAATGGTGCAGCGATCAGTTCTATCCTTCATTCGCTGATGAGTCAGCGCATGATATATATCCTGGGGCTAATCTTCCAGCTATTACTTTCATACAAACATACTCTTTGCAGTACCTGCACCCTGAGGCATATAGCCAGGATGAGTGCAACTTGAATTTCAAGCTATTTGGGAATGTATATATTGGCTTTTCTTTCTCAAATGCTTCACTCAATTTCTCTGAATATGCGCTTCACCCCCCTAGTCATCGCCGGCATAAGGCTTCGGTAAGGAGAGAGCAGGCGGCGACTGTAAGGTTAATTAAAGCAGGAAAACAGAAAGTTGAGCATTGAACTTTTGATCGCTTAAGGAATTGACGAGGTAAAGCAGATATCCTGGGATAAAAAAATCTGAGTATATTAAAGAAATTACGATTGAATGAAGGAGGTGAAAAAGTCTGCTCACTCTCGATAGTTCATGTTTACAACTGACAGGCTAATGAGCAACGCATTACAATTTAACCCATTTTACAATGCGCAAGATTTTTAGCAGTAAATTATATTAATTTGTTATATTTCTGAAACCTCCTCAACATATCAGCAGCAGAAAGTTGTCAAATTTCTTTTTGTAAAATTTACCCTTTTATGAGCAAAAATAATGGTGGTCATCACAGAAGTGGAGTCAAGGAAATAGCCAGACGGGCCAAAGTTTCGCTAGCTACTGTGGATAGAGTAATACATAATAGAACGGGCGTTTCGGATAGTACCCGAAAGAAAATTCAAAAAATCATTGACGAAATTGATTACCAGCCCAATCTGTTGGCCAGCCGATTGGCATCTCGAAAAGTTTATGACTTGGCTATATTAATCCCTAAAGTCTCTAAGGAGACAAACTACTGGCAGGCACCGCTGGATGGTATTGAAAGAGCAGCGTCTGAAATCAGTAAGTACGGCATTCGTGTGAGCAGGTATTTGTTTGAGCTCAATAGCAAAGCCTCATTTATAAAGAAAGCCAATCAAATATTAGATGCTTCAACGGATGGTATTCTCCTGGCTCCTTCATTTATAGAGGAGACTGTAGAGTTTCTAAATAAATGCAAGGCTCGTAATATACCCTATGTTTTTATTGACTCTGATATACCCGAACAGGAAAGTCTTTGCTACATCGGGCCGGATCTGAAACAAAGTGGTTATCTGGCAGCTCATCTGATGAATTATGGCCTGAGTGAAATGGCCAAACTGCTGGTAGTCAATATTTCCAAAGAAATTGATAACCATCACCATCTGTTGAGAAAAGAAGAAGGCTTTAGGAATTACTTTAAAGATAATCTTCTCTCTAACCCCATAATAAAAGTTGACATACTACAGACAAACTATACTGCCATTCGCGATTCGCTGAAGACAGTCTTTAAAGAGCATCCGGATATCAAGGCGGTATTTACCACAAATTCTCGCGTTTCCTCGGTTGCCCGTTTTCTAGAATCCGTAAATAAAAATGATCTTCTGTTAGTAGGTTATGATTATCTGAAAGACAACATTGAATGCCTGAAAAGTAAAACCGTTGATTTTCTGATCTGTCAAAAACCAGAAGAACAGGGGTTCAAAGGAGTAATGGCTTTGTACAAACAGGTGGTTCTATCCGGTAAGGTGGATAAAGTTCATTATATGCCCATTGACATTATCACCCGAGAAAATTACGCTTATTATAGTAATTAACTTCAGTTTGATCATCCCGCTATTCACAGAGAAACCAAGCAGTTTCCTACAGTAACTGTTGAAGAAATAATGCTGTGTTCCCATTTGCCTTGTACCGTAGAATTTGACGAAAAATACAATAAAGATTTTGTTTGCTAAAAAAAATAACTACTTTACGGGTACGTACCCGTAAATCATAAATTCAGTTGAACTCATTAAGAATACTTTCCTCCTTTTGACAGCACACAGATGATCAATAGAGCTTGTGTATCTCAACTTCTGATTAAAGTTACTAATACATAAATTATTACTAAACCTATGGAAGAGCATAACGAACGAAGAGACTTTATTAAAAAAGCAGCTGTGGGAGGACTGGGAATCAGCCTGACTAGCGCATCCTCTCCATTTATTCAATACAATGGATCTGCCAACGAAAAAGTAGTAGTGGCAGTGATGGGTACCAACAGCCGTGGAAGTGCGTTAGCAAGAGGTTTTGCCAAACTAAAGGGCACAGAGGTAGGCTATATCTGTGATGTAGATGAGCAGGCTATTGAAAAAGGTATACAGGCCACCAAAGATGGCGGACAAAAGAAAACACCAAAGGCGGAGAAAGATATTCGTAAAGTACTGGAAGATACAGGTGTGGATGCTATTGCTATCGCTGCGCCCGATCACTGGCATGCTCCGGCAGCTATCATGGCCTTGAAGGCAGGCAAACATGTGTATGTAGAAAAACCCTGTAGCCATAATCCCCAGGAAGGTGAAATGCTGGTGGATATCGCACGTAAATCCAATCGGGTAGTGCAAATGGGTAATCAACGAAGATCCTGGCCTTTTGTAGTGGAAGGGATTCAGCAACTGAAAGACGGAATCATTGGGCGTGCATACTTTGCACGTGCCTGGTACGCTAATTCCAGAGGGTCTATGGGATATGGCAAGCAAGCAGCGGTGCCTGCCGGTTTGGACTATGAGTTGTGGCAGGGGCCAGCTCCTCGTAAACCCTATCAGGACAATCTGATTCATTATAACTGGCACTGGCTGTGGCATTGGGGGACCGGTGAACTGCTCAACAATGGAACGCATTTTATAGACTTGTGTCGCTGGGGGCTAGGTGTTGATTATCCGATCAGGGTAAGTTCAGGTGGAGGAAGGTACGCATTTCAGGATGACTGGCAAACTCCGGACACACAGCTCGCATACTACGATTTTGAGGACCAAAAAAGCATATCCTGGGAGGGTAGAAGCTGCAACAGGCATAATCTGGAAGGGATGTCCGCAGGGGCATCTTTTCATGGGGAGAAAGGTACCCTGGTCATTGACGGCAATGGATATGTGGTATACGACAACCGTAATCAAGAGATCAAAAGAGCAAGTCAAAAACAAACAAATGCTTTGGATACCACCGGTCCGGGCTTTGACCTGGACCAGGGACACCTGAACAATTTCAGAGAGTGTGTTCTAAGTGGTAAACAGCCGGTATCGCATATTGAAGATGCCAATAAGAGCGTACATATCTGCCATTTGGGTAACATAGCCTATCGTACCAGGCGTGTACTTAACTGTGATCCGAAAAATGGAAAAATAATTGGTGATGAGGAGGCAATGGCTTTGTGGGGTAGAGAGTATGAATCCGGCTGGGATCCTAGTGTATAAATTGAGCGGATGTAAGCGATAAAATGTCTGTTAGAATAGCAGTATAGTTTTTTTGTCAGTATTTTTCTCTTGCCAATAGATCAATTATCAGAAATAAAATTCAAAATGAATAATATTATCAAAAGACGAAATTTTATCAAAACTTCAGCTGCTTCAGCAGTGGGACTCAGTTTGGCTACTTATCCATCTTATGGTATGGTAGGCAAACCATCTAAGGAGCTGAAGGCGGGTATCATCGGGCTGGATACCTCTCATAGTGTGGCTTTTACCAAAGTGCTGAACGATCCTGAAGCACTTGCCGATATTGCTGGAGTCAGGGTAGTGGCTGCCTATCCTCATGGCAGTAAGGACATTGAAAAAAGTGTAAGCCGTATTCCCGGCTATACCAAAGAAATTCAAGCGCTGGGAGTGGAAATAGTGGATTCTGTGGACGCACTGCTGGAGAAAGTAGATGTGGTTCTGCTGGAAACCAATGACGGGCGCCGACACCTTGAGCAGGCTTTACAAGTCTTTAAAGCAGGTAAGCCGGTTTTTATTGATAAACCCGTGGCTGCATCTTTGCCGGATGCGATTGCTATTTTTGAAGCAGCCAAACAATACAAGGTGCCTCTGTTTTCTTCTTCCTCACTACGCTATGCAGAAAATGCACAGGGGATCCGCAGAGGCGAAAAAATAGGGAAAGTAATGGGGGCTGATGCTTACAGTCCTGCTCATCTGGAAAAAACACATCCGGATTTATACTGGTATGGTGTGCATGGTGTAGAAACGCTTTATACCGTGATGGGAGTAGGGTGTCAGCAGGTTAAAAGAACCCATACTGATGATATGGATGTAGTAGTAGGTACCTGGAATGATGGTCGTATAGGCACATTTAGAGGTATGCGGGCGGGTAAACTCGGATACGGAGGTACTGCTTTCGGAGATGAAGGTATTTCTCCAATAGGTCCATATGCAGGCTACAGGCCATTGGTTGTGGAAATAGTAAAATTCTTCCATACAGGAAACCCCCCTGTTGCACCCGAAGAAACTATTGAAATCTTTGCCTTTATGGAAGCAGCAGACGAAAGTAAACGACAGGGAGGCAAAGAAGTGAGCGTGGAGAATGTGATGAAAAAAGCACAGTCAGCCCTGCAAGGCAGGTATTAGCTGATAAGTACTTAGAGTATATCAGCAAGTAGGAATCAAGATACAGATTGTAACTTTGAGCTTGAAAAGCTGATTCGTTCTTTTGAAATCAAATGAGATGATCTTTTTCATCCTTAAGCAGAGACTTTCAAGTATGAAAAAGGTAGTAAAATACAGTACAGGTGGATTGGCTTTGAAGATGCCGATCTCCTGGCTTATTCTGAGATATAGTAAAATTTAGATGACAGGTCTATACCTCACTTTATTCAGCAGGACCTCATTTTCTATGCGATTTTATTCAATGAAACCTTTTCAGTTTAGTTTTTTATTAATACTTTCGGGTACGTACACGTTAGTGGTTTTGTGCCTTTTGTAAAAATATATAGAATGAAAAATACATCCCGCAGAAAATTCATATTAACGAATGCTGCAGCGCTATCCGGGCTGGCAGCTTTTGGGTATTCCAACGCTTCATCTGTGTTTGCCCCTTTTTCAACCCATTTAGAAAAAGTACGTGTTGGACTCATTGGTGTAGGCAGTAGGGGAGGGGGAATCGCACATGTCCTGAAAGATTTACCAGGAGTAGAATTATCGGCCTGTTGTGATATCAATGAGGAGCATTTACAGAGAGGGATTAGCATGGCTGCCAAGGGGGCTAAAGCCTATACTGATTATCAGAAAATGCTTTCCGATAAGGATTTAGACGCGCTTATCATCGCAACGCCATTGTCCCTGCATTTTCCAATGGCTATGCATGCCGTGGAGGCGGGCAAGCATGTGTACCTGGAAAAGACGATGAGCTATGACATTCCTCAGGCGCTGAAAATGGTAGATAAAGTTAATGCTACTAAGCTGGTCTTTCAGATTGGTCATCAGTACCGATATTATGCCTTATATCATAAGGTGCATGAAGTATTATCTAAAGGATGGTGTGGAGAAGTAAAGCATTATGAGTGCCAGTATCATCGTAATGATGACTGGCGCCGGGAAGTGAAAGATCCCAAAAACGAAAAACTGGTCAACTGGCGAATGTATCGTGAATTTTCCGGTGGACTGATGGCTGAACTTTGTGCTCATCAGCTGGATATTGTCAATTGGATGAATGATAGCCCGCCACTTAAAGTTTCAGGGCTGGGAGGTATAGATTACTGGAAAGATGGGAGAGAAACTTATGACAACGTACGTACAGTCTATGAATATCCAAACGGTGTTAAAGCTTCTGTAAGCTCGGTGCTCAGTAATGCCTATAAAGGGTATTCTATTCGTATCCTGGGGACAGAGGCTACCATAGAAATACAGCGGGATAAAGCTTACCTGTATACTGAAGCAGATAAGGCAGAACTGGGCGTGGTTGATGGGGTATCGGGAGCTACAATTAAAGCCTGGACGCAGGGAGAACCCAGCTTGTTGAATTACAAAACGGAAGACAATGCTGAACGCTCACCTACCGCCTATGCGCTGCTGAACTTTGCTGACTGTATCAGAAACGACAAAAAACCATTTTCTAACGTGGATACCGGGAAAGATGTAAGTGTGGCCGTTCACATGGGAAATAAAGCCATGCGGGAAGAGAAGTACCAATATTGGAAACCGGAGTATTCTTTATAGATTATATTATGATTAACAAACAGTATACATCGTCCTCGAACCCACTGATTCCAGCCGCTATATGAAACATCTTTTCAGGTATTTAGGCCCTGGAATCATTACAGCAGCTCTTGTATTTGGCCCCGGTAGTCTTACTATTACCTCTAAACTGGGCTCTTTATATGCCTACAACCATATTTGGGTGATCGTAAGCGCCATTTTTTTTATGGTGATTTTTACAGAGATGGGAGCCCGCATAGGCATTGCTACGGAATCCTCATTGCTAAGCATCATAAAAGATAAATGGGGTAAAGCGGCTTCCATTATTTTAGGTTTAGGCATATTTGCTATCACTGCCTCTTTTCAGGCAGGGAATACGGTAGGGGCAAGCCTTGCCCTTGCTGAGCTTTTTCATACCAATGTAGAGCCCTGGGTCTTAGCATTTACACTTACTGCGATTAGCCTGCTTTTTTTCAGGTCATTTTATAAAGTGTTGGAAAAAGTGATGATCGCATTAGTAGCAGTGATGCTACTCTCTTTCCTGATCACCCTGGCATTAGCCAAACCTGATCTGGCAGCGGTTGGCTTAGGTTTAGTCCCCACATTACCTTCAGGCTCTGAAGTGTTGACCATCGCATTGATCGCTTCCAGCTTTTCAGTGGTAGGGGCTTTTTATCAGGGCTATCTGGTGAAAGAAAAAGGGTGGAAGAAAAATCAAATCAAGCAAGGTAAAAAAGAAGCTATTACTGGCGTGATGGTTTTAGGAATGATCTCATTGTTCATCCTAATCAATGCTGCGGCCATCTTATACCCTAAAGGCATACAGGTCAACTCAGCTACTGATATGGGATTGGCACTGGAGCCTCTTTACGGAAGTACCGCTACTGTCATTTTTATGTTAGGTTTGTTCGGTGCATCTTTTTCATCGCTGATCGGGAATGCTACCATCGGCGGCTCATTACTGGCCGACGCTTTTTCATTAGGCAATCAACTTAAATCTCCCAAAGTAAGGGGCATGATTATGTTGGTCATGGTGATAGGAGCGGCTATTGCCCTCAGGTTTGGAAGGTTGCCATTAGAATTAATCGTATTTGCTCAGGCCATCACCATCATCATTGCACCTCTGGTAGGTATAGCATTACTGGTGCTGGCCAATGACAAGGCTCGCATGGGAGATTTGAAGAACAATCACTGGAAAAATATAGGAGGTATACTGGGACTGGGACTGCTACTCTTTTTATCGGCCAGTCAGGTTTATTTGCAATTCATTAGATAAAAATATTATGAAAGACTTAGCAACACTGGAAAAACAACTATTAGCTCCGAGCCAGGATCTTATCAGTGATATGCAGACCTTGGATGGAGATATATTGCTGCTGGGAGTAGGCGGGAAGATGGGACCTAGTCTGGCAGTATTAGCCAAGCAGGCTCTGATAGCCGCGGGCAAAGATAATGCGGTGATTGGAGTCTCCAGATTTTCGGATTCATCTCTTCAGCAGGATTTGGAAAGTCAGGGGGTTCAGACGATCAAAGCTGATCTGCTTGATAACGAACAACTTGAAAGTCTGCCAGCGGTAAAGAATGTAATCTTTATGGCGGGAACCAAGTTTGGTACAACCGGAAAAGAGTCATTTACCTGGGCTATGAATGCTTACCTGCCGGGAAAAGTAGCAGAGAAATTTAGAAATTCGAAGATTGTGGTTTTCTCTACCGGCAATGTCTATCCTTTTGTACCGGTTTATTCAGGAGGAGCCACAGAAGAGACAACGCCTGGGCCGGTAGGAGAGTATGCGCAATCCTGCCTTGGCAGAGAGCGGATGTTTGAACACTTTTCTAACTTATATCAGATTCCAACGCTGATCTATCGTCTCAATTACGCTATAGACTTTAAGTACGGTGTATTGTTGGAAATAGCCAAGTCGGTATTAGAGGGGAAAGAAATTGACCTGTCCACCGGACATGTAAATGTAATCTGGCAGGGTGATGCGAATGAGTATGCCTTGAGAGCTTTCAAGTTTTGCGAGTCACCGCCCCGTAAGCTGAATATTACCGGACCAGAGACCGTTTCCATCCGTTGGGCTGCTGAGGAGTTCGGGAAAATTTTTAATAAAAAGCCGCTCTTTGTCAATGAAGAGCAACCTACAGCTTTGCTCAACAATGCATCCACTGCCCATCAGCTTTTTGGGTACCCGAAAGTAAGCCTGAAGGCAATGATTGAAGTTCTAACCATCTGGCTTAGCAGTGGAGGAGATACTATTAATAAACCTACCCATTTTCAGGAAAGAAAAGGGGCTTTTTAATGATGAGTGACTTACAAGAATTAACAAATGAGATCATTAGAACCAGCGATTAAAGAATTACTTTTTGAAGGGACCGTCATTCCTGCACACCCCCTGGCTTTAGATAAATCCAGGAAAATGGATGAAAAGCGGCAGCGTGCCCTTACGCGATATTACATAGATAGTGGTGCAGGCGGTATAGCCGTAGGTGTACATACCACCCAGTTTGAAATCAGGAAAAAGGAGTTTGAGCTGTTTAAGCCCGTGCTGAAACTGGCCGCGGAAGAAGTGGAGCAGGCACAGCTAAACCGACCCTTCATCAAAATAGCAGGGATTGTAGGACCTACAGCACAGGCTTTGCAGGAAGCAGCGCTTGCTGTAGAACTGGGATACGACCTGGGCTTGGTGAGCAATGGTGGTCTGGCAGAGCTTTCAGAAGCACAACTGATTAAAAGAACGGAGAAGATCGCTGAAGTAATTCCTGTATTTGGGTTTTACCTCCAGCCAGCGGTGGGAGGTAAGGTGCTGAGTTTTGATTTCTGGAAAGATTTTGCCGAAATACCCAATGTACAAGCGATTAAGATGGCACCCTTTAACCGTTACCAGACCCTGGATGTCGTAAGAGCCGTATGTCATTCTTCTCGCCACAGGGATATTGCTCTGTATACGGGTAATGATGACAATATTGTAGCCGACTTACTTACCACTTATCGCTTTAGGGTCCAGGGTGAGGAAAGGGAAAAAGCTATTGTAGGAGGGCTGCTCGGACACTGGGCAGTATGGACAAGGAAAGCAGTGGAACTGCTGGACGAGATCAAAAAAATCAGAGACAATGGAAATGCTGTAGCAGGCGAGATGCTCACCCGAGGCATTGCGGTTACCGATTCCAATGCTGCTTTTTTTGATTCAGCCAACCACTTCAAAGGCTGTATCGCTGGCATACACGAAGTATTGCGAAGACAAGGCTTACTTGAAGGTACATGGTGCCTCAATCCTGATGAATGTATGTCTGCTGGGCAAAGTGAAGAGATCACCAGAGTATACCAGGCCTATCCGGAACTCAATGATGATGCTTTTGTGAAAGAGAAGCTGGAAAAGTGGCTGCGATAATAAATTATTTACTTTAAAAAATCACGATGGAATTAAGTAACATTGACCTTATTGTCATTGGATCATTCTTCCTGGCCATGCTTCTGATAGGTTTTTGGTCTTATTTCAAAAACAAGAATGTAGAAGACTACTTTGTGGCTGGTGGAAACCTGCCCTGGTGGTTATCCGGTATTTCTCATCATGTGTCAGGCTACAGCGGAGCAGTCTTTGTAGCCTATGCCGCACTAGCTTACACACATGGATTTTCCTTATACATCTGGTGGGCATTCACCATTGGATTTTCTATCATCATAAGTGCCAGGATCTTCCCTGCCTTCTGGGTACGCTTACGTAAAAAATTCAGAATACAGTCTCCGCTGGAATACCTGGCTAACCGCTACAATGTGCTTACCCAGCAAATTATGGCCTGGAGTGGAGTGTTGCTTAAGCTATTTGATGTAGGGGCCAAATGGGCTGCTATCGCTATCCTGTTGAATATATTTACAGGTTTATCCCTCAGCACAGGAATTCTGATTTCAGGGGGAATATCCCTGATCTACATCACTTTTGGTGGGCTTTGGGCAGTTATTATCACGGATTTCACCCAGTTTATAGTACAGATCGTGGCAGGTATTGTCATGTTTGTGGTGGTAGTGAAAAGGTTAGATGGATTTGACTCTGTTTTTAGTGTGTGGGAACAGTTACCACAGGAAAATAGTCAGCTCTTTAATGAGCCCTATACTGTGGCATTTGCGCTGGCTTTTCTGTTTATCAACTTTCTCAGCTACAATGGTGGAAGTTGGAACCTGGCCACCCGCTATATCTCATCCCCTAATGAAAAAGAGGCCTCTAAAGCAGCCTACCTTTCTGGAATTTTATATCTGATATGGCCCTTGATACTTTTTTTCCCTATGTGGGCAGCTCCGATTATCTTGCCAGGTTTAGAAGATCCTTCACAAGCTTATGGTGCGCTTACCCTGGAACTGCTACCTTCCGGACTCATTGGTTTGGTCATCGCATCATTATTTGCAAACACCATGTCAATGACTTCATCAGATGTGAATACCATTTCCGCCGTCATTACCCGTGACATACTGCCGGTAGTTTCAGCCCGCTTTAAAGATGAAAGAAGGTCGCTGACCACAGCGCGGATCACTACCTTCGTCTTTACTCTTCTGACCATCACTGTAGCCTTACAGCAGGAACGATTTGGAGGGGTTGTGGGGCTGATTATTTCCTGGTTTGGTGCCTTACTGGGACCTATAGCTGTACCTATGCTCTTTGGACTATTACCAGCTTTCAAAAGTTGCGGACCCAGGGCGGCAATCGCTTCCATCGCTGCCGGACTTATTACATTTATCATTACCAAAAATGTAGAGATGGGAAGTATGGCTTTGGAAATAGGCTTACCAGTATTCGTTTCTACTATTGTCTATGTGGGTATGGGATACATCAATAGAAAAGAAGTACCCGAACGTGTAAAAAAATTATTGGCTTCAATTCAGGAAAATGATGATGAACGACACTATAAAAAAATTTAAAGCTTCCGAAATGGAAGTTCAGGTATTTGCATCTCGTAAGGAGATAGGAGAAGCAGCCGGAAAAGCTGTGGAAAGTAAAATTCTGGAGTTGCTGGAAAAGAAAAATGAGATCAGGATGATCTTTGCGGCCGCGCCTTCTCAAAATGAAGTGCTGGCTTATTTGAGGCAGTCATCACAGATACCCTGGCATCATATTACAGCTTTCCATATGGATGAGTACATAGGTTTAGCACCTGATGCTCCTCAGCGCTTTGCAAACTTTCTGAAAGCACATCTTTTTGATCATGTAGCTTGTAAAGCAGTACATCTCATAGATGGAAATCAAAATACTGATGCGGAGTGTAGAAGGTACGCTGCATTAGTTGCTGAAAAGCCCATTGATATCGTGTGCCTGGGCATAGGAGAAAACGGTCACATTGCTTTTAATGACCCTCCAGTGGCTGATTTTGATGATCCTGAAATTATTAAAACAGTAGAACTTGATCAGGAGTGTCGCCAGCAGCAGGTGAACGATGGCTGTTTTGCCTCTTTAGAACAAGTGCCTCAAAAAGCGCTTACCCTCACTATACCTACGCTCATGAAGGGAAGTTTTCTCTATTGTTTGGTGCCCGGCAAAACCAAGCAAATGGCGGTCTACAAAACACTGCATCAGGAAGTATCTACGGATTGCCCTGCGACTATTTTAAAAACGCATACTCACTGCAAAATGTACCTTGACATTGAATCGTACGGTAAAAGCATATAAGAATAATAAGCAAGAATACGCTGAGGTGAAAATTGTTGAAGGAGTAAACTGTATATCAGGGGAGCAGGAAAGACTGACAATCAGCAAAGGGAGGGTGGAGAAAATCAGCTCTGGTGAAAGTCCGGATCATGACAGTACTTTCTTCGGACCAGGCTTGATTGATATTCAAGTCAATGGAATTGATGGGATCGACTTTAATGATATTACTTTAAAGCCTGAAGATGTATTAAAAGCCACCCAGTATTTGTTGAGCAAAGGAGTCACTACTTATATTCCAACCCTCATTACCAATTCGGACGAAAATATTCACCAACTGATAAACATCATTGTCAGGGCGTGTCGTGCGTATCCCTTGGTTGATGCCTGTGTAAGTGGAATTCATCTGGAAGGCCCTTTTATATCCAAAGCAGAGGGTGCCAGAGGCGCTCATGATCTGAAATATATCAAAGCACCGGATTGGGAGTGGGTAAAACATTGCCAGGAAATATCCGGTGGTAAAATTAAAATAGTGACCTTTTCTCCTGAATGGGAAGGCTCTTCTGCCTTCATTCATCAGTGTGTATCGCATGCAATTCTGGTCGCCATTGGACACTCCAATGCTACCCCCAAAGAAATTCAATCCGCAGCTAAAGCTGGTGCCAGCTTGTCTACCCACCTGGGTAATGGGGCGCCCCTGATGCTGCCTCGCCATCCCAATTTGTTGTGGGAGCAGCTGGCCCAGGATAAGCTCTATGCCAGTATCATTGCCGATGGCTTCCACCTGCCTGACGCATTTCTCGCAACTGCGATCAGAACCAAAGGCGAAAAAGTTTTTTTAGTGAGCGATGCTACTTGTTTTTCAGGCATGTCATCCGGAGTGTATAAATCCCATATCGGAGAAGAAGTGATGCTGGAAAAAGACGGCAGGTTATCAATGAAAAATTCACCGGGTCTGCTGGCTGGAGCTACCAAATGCTTACTGGAAGATATGCAGTATTTACTGGACCGGAAGTTAGTTGAGCTTGCCGAAGCCTGGAAAATGGGATCGGTTTACCCTGCAAGCTTTTTAGGTTATCCGGCCCCTGGCATAGCGCCTAATCAAGCTGCTGATCTGGTGGTGTTTAAGATCAATCAGAAAAAAAAGATTGAGGTTATTCAGGTGATTAAAAAAGGCCGGATAGTTTTCGGAGGATAACTTTCTATAACCATTCAAGGCGATACAATACCTTTATTAAACCCAATGAATTACAAAGCACAAACTTTCATCATAGCGGTCCTGAGTTTGCTCGTGTTACCTGCGTGTAAGCATTCTTCTTCTGAAAATATTTCCTCATCAGACGTCATGAGAGAAAGCCATCAACTTAGATTAATTACCCTTGACCCGGGACACTTTCATGCCGCTCTTGTCCAGAAGAGAATGTACGAAGCCTTGGATAATGAAGTCCATGTATATGCTCCTGAAGGAAAAGATGTACAGCTCCATCTACAAAAAATTGATCAGTACAACCGACAGCCTGAGGAGGCTACTGAATGGGTAGAAAAGGTATACACCGGTCCGGATTATCTGGAAAAAATGCTGGATGATAAAGCCGGTGACCTGGTAGTCCTGGCAGGTAAGAATGGCAGGAAAATAGAATATATCCAATCCTCCATAGAGTCCGGTCTGCATGTATTGGCAGATAAGCCCATGGTGATTCACCCTGATGGGTATCCAAAGTTAGAAGAAGCCTTTGAGATGGCTGAGGAGAAAGGTCTGATTTTGTATGATATCATGACAGAGCGCTATGCAATCATCAACATTATACAGAGAGAGCTTTTGTTGATGGAAAATTTATTCGGTGAGTTGGAAAAAGGCACTCCTGACAACCCTGCCATCAGTAAAGAGAGTGTACATCATTTTTATAAGAATGTATCCGGTACACCCCTGATACGTCCTGCCTGGTATTTTGATGTAGCTCAGCAGGGAGAAGGTATAATAGATGTTTCCACCCATTTTGTTGATTTGATTTTATGGAGTTGTTTTCCCGACCAGATGGTAGCCCGGGAAGAGGTGGCGGTTGTACAGGCTCATCGCTGGCCTACTCCAATTACACCTACTCAGTTTGAGCAGGTGACAGCGTTAAGCGAATATCCCGAATATTTACAAAAAGATATAGTAAATGACTCAGTACTGAATGTTTTTTCCAATGGCGAATTTGTTTTTCAGGTAGGAGGTACTTTCGCGAAGGTATCAGTAAGCTGGAATTATCAGGCACCTGAAAGGGGAGGGGATACACACTTGTCTATGATGAGAGGTAGTAAGGCAAAACTGGTAATCAGACAAAATAAAGCACAGGATTACCAGCCTGTTTTATACATTGAGTCTGCGAATACTGCGCAGCCATTGAGCGAAGAGGTAATCAATAATGCTATTGAGAAGATTGGACAAACCTATCCGGGAGTCACTTATAAGAAAAGCAGAGAGGGCTGGGAAGTTGTCATACCGGAAACGTATAAAACCGGACATGAAGCTCATTTTTCAATAGTGATGCAAAAGTATCTTGAGTTCATACATCATGGTAAGCTGCCTGAATGGGAGCGCGACATCCTCCTCAGTAAGTATTATATAACAACGCAGGCATATGCTAAAAGTCATATGTGATTTAAAATTTTATAAGGCATAAAATTTTTATCGTGCATATATCTTCCGAAAAAAAAAGCGCCACCTATACAATATATTGTTAATATGCTTTTGCATGAATAAAATATTTTATACTTTCGGGTACGTGCCCGTGCATAATTATTTTTTCCTGTATGGAATTAGAAATGTGTATAAAAGCGTGTAAAATCTTTTGATCTCCCGGAGAATTATTTATATTCGGGTACGTGCCCGTAAAAAAATAATTGTCACAGTGGCTTCAACTAACAAACATTAAATTACATATATGCTGACATCGATAACCTGACTCAAAATTTTTTTTAATCATTTCGGGTACGTGCCCGAAATACAAGCAAATAATAATGAAAAAAAATGAACCAGTAATTAATACAGCATTGGCTGCCTATGGAATGTCAGGCAGGGTGTTTCATGCTCCTTTGCTGGATGCGCACGCTGGTTTCAAACTGCATTCAATTCTTCAGAGAAGTAAAAATGATGCCAGGCAGAAATACCCTGATCTTAAAGTAGTATCTGACTACCAGGCTTTGCTGGATAATGAAGCGGTTGAACTTATCATTGTCAACACGCCAGAGTACCTGCATTATGAAATGGCCTCGCAGGCCCTGGAAGCAGGCAAGCATGTGGTATTGGAAAAGGCCTTTACCCCTACTACATCAGAGGCCAGGCAGTTGATTGATCTTGCCCAGAAACAGGCTAAAATGCTCAGCGTTTTCCAGAACAGTCGTTGGCATGGTGACTTTTTGACCATTAAGCAGGTGGTTGATCATAAGCTTTTAGGTGAGCTAGTGGATTATGAGGCCCATTATGATCGATATCGCAACTATGTAGAGGAAAACAACTGGAAAGAAGAGCCTCATCCTGGTACTGGTGTATTATATAACCTGGGCTCCCATATGATAGATCAGGTCCTGGTGTTATTTGGCTGGCCTCAATCTGTACAGGCAGATATCAGAATTCAACGCCCGGGCGGAAAAGTGGAGGATAACTTTGAGTTGATACTTGCCTATGATCAGTTAAAGGTAACCCTTAAATCCAGTTATCTGGTAAGAGAGCCCGGCCCCCGCTATGTGCTGCATGGTAGTAAAGGAAGTTTCGTTAAGCATGGCGCTGACCCTCAGGAGGCATTACTAAAATCCGGGAGATCACCCTTGGAAGAAGGGTGGGGGCAAGAGAAAAAGGGGCATTGGGGAAAGATTAATACCGATATAAATGGTCTGCATATGCAAGGAGAAGTTGAGACGCTACCAGGTTCTTACTTAGGGTATTATGACAGCATATATGCTGCGATCCGTGAAGGAAAAGAACCTGAGGTGAAAGCAAGTCAGGCCATGCAGGTGATTGCTATTATTGAAGCTGCTATCAAGAGCAATAAGGAAAACAGGAAAATATTTTTGGAAGCCCCTCCTTAGTGACAATTCCATTACATGTCGCCATACGGAGGATTGTATAAGCTTGTCAGCACCTGATCTTTTAATTAATAGCGGAATGCGTGATTCCCAATTCATAATTGTAGCCGGTAAGAGAGGGAGGGTAAATTCATATGTGTTTAGAAATGCGTATGAAATCTAGTCAGCTTCGGTGATCTGGAAAGTCCCTTGGAAAGCAGCCCATCGGGTTTGATACCCAGTTAAGGATTATACAGAGAAGCGCAAGTATATCTTTCAAAATACTATTATCTCAACACCTAACTATTCTGTGTGAAATGAAAAAGTATCTTATTATCATAATTTTAGTGAGCTGTTGCTCAGTATGTAACTGGGTGAAAGCTCAGGAACTAGAGGTTATGGGCATAGTAACCGATGTAACTAATAATGACCCTCTACCTGGGGTAACAGTTTTGGTAAAGGATGGTGCGGTAGGAACCATTACGGATAGTAATGGAAAATATTCAATATTAGTAAGCCCCACAGACCACCTGATCTTTTCTTCAGTGGGATTTATCACTCAGGAAATTCCGGTAAATAACCAAACCGTAATTGATATACAACTGCAGGAAGACATTGATCAGTTACAGGAAGTGGTTGTAGTTGGATACGGAACCAAGAAAAAAGTAAACCTGACGGGTGCGGTGAGCCAAATTGATTCCAAAGCTTTAGACGACCGTCCTGTAGCGAATGTCACCCAGGCATTACAGGGAGCGGTTCCTAATCTGAATGTATCTTTTGGAGATGGGCGTCCCGGCAGCAATGCAACATTAAACATACGGGGCACAAACTCCATTAGCGGGGGCTCTCCACTGGTAGTGATTGATGGGGTACCTGGTGATCTGGACATGATAAACCCGAGAGACATAGAAAGTGTCTCGGTACTAAAAGATGCATCCTCCTCGGCAATTTATGGCGCCCGAGGGGCCTTTGGGGTAATTTTGATTACTACCAAAAGTGGAAAAAAAGGAGGGATTCAGGTAAATTACAGTAATAACTTTAGCTGGTCTACCCCTACAGTAAGCACCGACTTTCTGACTGACCCCTATGAAGCGGCTAAGTTGTGGGATGACTCATACTACCGAGCTTATGGAAGATACTATACCGGATATACTGATCAGGATTATGAGGAATTCTTAAAAAGAAGGAACGATCCTAACCTCCCCCAGGTGGTCGTCCAAAACCGAGATGGTAGAGATATGTATGTGCACTACGGCAACACTGACTGGTGGCATTACTTTTTTAGAGATGTTCAGCCTTCTGTGGAACACTCTTTACGGATGTCGGGAGGAAGTGAGAAGGTAAAGTATATGATCTCAGGCCGGTATTATCAGAAGAAAGGGATGATGCGGTTTAATCAAGACATTTATAAGGGTATCAACTTCCGGGCAAAGATTGATGCTGAACTCTCACCCTGGTTACAGCTGTCAACCAATACTAGATTCAATGCATCCAGCTATACCTATCCGGGAAGAGAGCCTAACACCAATTTCCTGCTAACGACAGTGCATGCATTACCGTCTTATGTACCAGTGAACCCCGACGGTACAGCGCTCTATCGGACCAACCTGAATAATTTTAGTATTGGAGATGGCATCTTTGCTGAGTTGCTTCACGGAAAGTCCAAAGGAGGTAACCAGAATTATGATTTCATCAATACGGTAGAAGCGAATGCTAAAATTACAGATGACCTGAATATAGTCGGTAATTACACTTTTAGCCTAAGCCCCTATTCCAGCTTTAGCCGAAGCACTCAGGCGCCTTGGTCCATCTATCCGGGAGAAATCAACTATCTGGGTAATGATAGGTTATACGAAGCAATGAACCTGGATCAGTACCATGTGGCGAATATTTACGGTAATTATTCCAAAACCTTAGGCAAACATACCGTATCAGCCATGGCTGGCTATAATCAGGAATTGAAAAAATTTAAGGTGATGTATGGTTCCAGAAATAACCTGCTTTCTGAAGAGCTGAATGAGCTGAACCTGGGAACGGGAGAAGAGAATATCAATGGCACAGCCAGCGAATGGGCATTAATCGGGGCTTTCTACCGCTTAGGATATGATTTTGCAGGAAAATATCTGCTTGAAGTGAATGGGCGGTATGATGGTACATCGCGCTTTCCCGAGGATAGCCGGTTTGGCTTTTTTCCATCAGTTTCTGCCGGCTGGAGGGTGAGTGAGGAAAGCTTTTTCGCTCCGCTCAATGGTTTAGTAAGCGATATGAAACTCAGAGCTTCATATGGATCTTTGGGAAATCAGCAGGTAAGTACGTATGCCTACATCCCTGTCATGAATAGCGGCACCTCGAGCTATATCATGGATGATAGCAAAACCGAGTATATTACTGCCCCGAATCCAATCTCCCCTAGTCTGACCTGGGAAACCATTACTTCCACTAACGTAGGGATAGACCTGGGCTTTTTTGATAACCGCTTAACGGGTTCTTTTGACTGGTATAACCGTAATACAAAAGACATGTTAACGAAGGGTAAAACCTTGCCTGAAGTATTTGGCGCCAATGAACCTCAGGAAAATGCGGCGGATTTACGAACCAGAGGATGGGAAGTGGCGATGGACTGGCGTAACCATGGAACTTTGGCAGGTAAAGCCCTATCCTATAATCTAGGGTTGGTGGTTTCAGATAATAAAACGATCATAACCAAGTTTGACAACCCTACCAAATTATTGAATCAGTACTATGTAGGACAGGAACTGGGAGAAATCTGGGGCTACAACATAGAAGGTTATTTTGCGTCTGATCAGGAAGCGGCAGACCATCCCATAGATCAAACGCTGGTCAACAGCCGTATCCTTAGGGCACCGGGGGAATGGGGGCAGTTGAGAGCCGGGGATATCAAGTTCAGAGATTTGAATGGGGACGGGATCATCAGCCCCGGACAGAACACACTGAATGATCACGGCGACTTAACGTTAATCGGAAACACCCAGGCCCGCTATGCCTTTGGGTTTAGAGGAGGGGCAAACTGGAATGGATTTGATCTTTCATTTTTTGTTCAGGGAATCGGCAAACAAAACTGGTATCCCGGTAACAATGCCGGAAGATTCTGGGGACCCTACGCACGCCCCTACTATTCATTTATCTCGGAAGACTTTATGGACAAGGTATGGAGCCCGGAAAATCCTAATGCCTATTTCCCTAATTTGCGGGGGTATATTGCCCTCACCAGTGGCAGTTCCTTATCGGTAAATAATGATAAGTATCTACAGGATCTGGCGTATCTGAGGATGAAAAACCTAACGCTCGGCTATTCACTCCCTTCATCCTTGATTGAGAAAATAAAACTCAGTAAGGTAAGGCTGTACTTTAGCGGTGAGAACCTGTTTACTCTAACCAAACTGGAAACCGACCTTATTGATCCTGAGCAGGCAGCGGCAAGCTCTCATGCTAGGGTATACCCATTCGGTAAAACGTATTCATTCGGGGTGGATCTATCCTTTTAGGAATGTCAATGATTAACCCAGGCCGAAATTTTGATCTAACCTCAATCATTAAAGACCAATGAAACAGATAAGCATATTATTATTAGTATTCATTATTCTGACAAGCTCATGTCAGGAAGACTTCCTGGACAGAGAGCCTTTAGGAGAAGTTTCACCTAATTCTTTTTTTACGAGTGAGAAAGACCTGAGACTCTACCTTAACTCATTGTACGATGGTATCGTCCCTACCGGATCAAGTATCTATACCGAGAGTGTGGATAATATCGTGAAGAGTACCGTCTCGGAAGAATTAACCGGAAGACGGATCGTGCCTACTAGCGGGGGAGGCTGGAACTGGAATAACCTGCGCAAAATCAATTACTTTCTTACGAATTATGATCGGCAAGGCCTGAGTGAGGAAATCACCCGGCCGTATGTAGGTGAAGCCCGGTTTTTCAGAGCGTGGTTTTATTTTAAAAAAGTAAAAAGGTTTGGAGATGTTCCCTGGTATGCTGAACCACTTTCGGTAAACGATGAAGAACTCCTCACCAAGGCCAGAGACTCACGAACACTTGTTATGGATTCAGTCCTGGCAGATATCAATTTTGCCGTAGAGCATATGACTACCAATCCTAGTGTTGATAAAGCAACCAAATGGACAGCCTTGGCCCTTAAGTCGCGCATATGTCTGTTTGAGGGAACTTTTCGTAAGTATCATCCCGAATTTGACTTGTCCGATGCAGAAAAGTTTCTGCAGGAAAGTGCTGACGCGTCTGCTCAACTGATCAGCGAAAGTCCTTATCGCATCTACATGGGTGAGCCCGAAGAAGTCTATTTAGATCTTTTTGCCTCAATGGACGCGATTGAAGATGAGGTTATTTTAGCCAGAAAATATAGCGCAGAGCTGGCCGTATATCACAATGTAAATTCTTATGCGAGGCAAGGTGATAAAGCCGGGCTGGAAAAAAGTTTTGTGAATACATATCTGATGAAGAATGGTTCCCGCTTTACGGATTTGCCCGACTTTGCGCAAATGGAGTTTTACGAAGAAACTCAGAACCGTGACCCTCGCCTGGCACAAACGATACGCACGCCCGGCTATACCCGAATCGGCGAAAATGAACCTGTGTTGCCCCAGTTTGGCCAGTCTATTACCGGATACCAGCTGGCAAAGTTCGTGACAGGCGTGGAGAATGATCCTTACGATCGCTCGCACAATGATATTCCTGTTTTCCGGTATGCTGAGGTGTTGCTCAACTATGCCGAGGCCAAAGCAGAGTTGGGTACGCTTACGCAGGATGATCTTGACCTGTCGCTGAATCTGCTAAGGGCCCGGGTAGATATGCCTTTCCTGAATTTGGCAGACGCTAATAATAATCCCGATCCTTATCTTATGGATATGTACACCCATTTGAGTGGAAAAAACACCGGAGTACTGCTGGAGATTATTCGGGAAAGAGGTATTGAACTGGTTATGGAAGGTTTCCGCTGGGACGATTTGCTCAGATGGAAAGAAGGTAAGCTGCTTACCCGACAATTTTATGGAATGTATTTCCCTGGTTTAGGGGAGTATGATCTGGACCATGACGGTACTATTGATGTTGTGCTTTATGAAGGAGATCAACCTGCCGACCAGAACCTTCAGTATCTGAAATTAGGATCGGATATTGAATTGGAAAACGGTGCAAATGGGGGAAGAGTACTGATCAACCCACACATTAGCAAAACATGGGATGAAACTAAAGATTATTTCTACCCTATACCAATACAGGAGATTGAACTAAATCCAGAGCTTGTTCAAAACCCAAACTGGTAGTTAATTTCAAACTGGAAAAAGATATGCCGGACTACAATACCCCCGGAATATTTTCTCCTAGTCAAAAATAAAACCGATGAAAACTATACCGCCTTTTGTTCATTTTCATTGTTTGTAGTTGGGAATTTCTGCCGGCTGTGGCGCAGGAGGCTTCTCAAAGTACATTGGAACGAAGAGAAGAGTATCTTAGGCAGCTCAAGTCAGTGTTACCCCCCGACAGCCAGAGGCGATCCGATGCGCCACCGCCTACTCCGGTTGATTCTACCTGGTCAAGCTGGCAGCAACGTAGCGGAGAACTACCGCCCGATTTTACCCAGTTGCCTTCACTCCCTTTTCTGCCTGACCCATTGATACTGGACGAAGGAGGAGAAAATATTCCCGTCAAAACGATGGAACAGTGGTACAAAAAGCGTCAGTGGATTAAGGAACAGGCGCAACACTGGATTACCGGTACGATGCCACCGGCCCCGGACAAGCTGAAAGCTAGCTTGCTGCATGAAAGAACCCTAGGGGCTTTGACTGAAAAAGAGGTGCTACTGGAGTTTGGTCCTGATCATCAGGCCCGGCTTCATATCAGCTTGCTGATTCCCCCCGGCGAAAAGTCGTTCCCTGTTTTTCTCTGTCCGTGGAAGGAAAACCGCTACGACTGGGTACAGGCGGCTGTCCGGCGTGGATATATGGCGGTAAGGTTCAGGGCGACCGACCCTAAGTACGGGTATCCGGATGATAGCGAAGCGTATGAGGAAATCTGGTGGCCCGACTATGACTTTAGTACCATCAATCGCTGGGCCTGGGCAGTCTCCCGAACAATAGACTACCTCTATAGCTTACCAAAAGTGAATAAGGAGCAGATTGCGCTTACTGGTTTGTCGCGTAATGGTAAAATGTCGCTATGGGCAGCAGCTTATGATGAGCGGATTAAAGCGGTAGTACCTATCAGCGGGGGTACAGGCGGGGAAAATCCCTTTCGCTATACCTCAGATAAATACGACAATGAAACCATTGAACTTCTTAGCCGCTGGCAGCCTCACTGGCTACATCCCCGGATTCGCTTTTTTGTTGGCAGGGAGCATAAGCTTCCGGTAGACCAGAATTCATTAATGGCACTGATCGCGCCCCGGGGGCTCATGCTAAGCTCATCTATCACCGAATCTCAGGGGGGACCCTGGGGGATTGAGCAAGCGTATACGTCAGCCCAAAAAGCCTATGAGTTTCTGGGGGCTGCTGATAAAATAGCATTGGACCTGAGGCATGGGCTGCATGCCCCTTCGGCCAGGGATATGGAGCGCTACCTGGATTTCTTCGACTACATTTTTGGGTGGGGCAGCATCGTGCCGAACAATCAACAATATTACAACTACAGTTTTTCCCGTTGGCTGGGCCTGTCGGAAGAGTTAATTGACCCGCTTGCCTACGAGTCGAAAGGAATTGACAATATACTGGTCAATCAGAAAGGAAAGAAAATCAGATCGGTGCCCGAGTGGGAGCAGAAAGAGAAAGAAGTCGAGCATTGGCTGGATTGGGCAATGGGAGACGAACCGCCCTCTATAGGCCCGGGGAAACAGTCAGATTATATGCGGGAAGTGGTGGGGCTTCCTAATATACCCACGGGCTTTGGAAGCCAGGCGATTTCGTTTGGGCGGCTGTATTTTCCACTTACGGAAGATGGGAAATCAGCTCAGAAAGACCTTCCGCTCGTCATTTATCTGCACGAGTACAGCTACGCCAAGGGCTTTGTTAAATCCACAGATATCATTAAGCAGTTTCTGGATGCCGGTTTTGCCGTATACGCTTTTGACCAGATCGGTTTTGGAAGTCGTATTGAAGAGGGGAGGTTATTTTACGAACGTTTTCCCCATTGGAGTAAGCTGGGGAGAATGGTATCAGACGTCCGCTGGGCAATAGATGAGCTATCTCAGCTCGAGTTTTTGGACAAGGATAAAATGGTGGTGGCTGGCTATTCTCTGGGAGCTACCGTTGGTTTATACACTGCCGCGAAAGACGATCGCATAGCCGGAGTGATTTCGGTCAGTGGGTTCTCTCCTCTGAGACTCAACCGGACAGGAAAAACAGCGGAGGGTATTTTATGGCTATTCCCATTTGCACGGACTGTTGCCGCGATTAGGTTTCTTTGCGGAAAATGAAGACAGGATCCCCTATGATTATCATGAAATCCTCGCTTCGGTAGCCCCTCGGCCCATGCTTGTGATCGCTCCCAGCTGGGATCAGTACCATGCATATGAAGATGTTAAGAAGACGGTATTGGAAGCAAAAAAAGTGTATGGGCTGTATCATTCGGAAGACAAGCTTCAGTTAGAAGGACCCGAAGATTACAACAGGCTCTCACCTGATACGAAAGCACTCATGCTCAAATGGGCTAAAGAAAATTTTGTAGAGGAGAGTCTGAAACCTTGAGAAACCTTATGCATAACGATACAAACGGTGAGGGGGATAATTTGGAATCAACCCAATAATTAGTGTTCAAAAAAAACTCAGTACTTAAAAGACTAAAAATTATAGATAAAGAGAAATATTCATTAAATTCGGGTACGTGCCCGAAAACCAAAAGCTCAACATGAAACAGTCAAAGTTCTACACTAATATGCTCATAGAGGAGCAGAGATTAACGGTAAGGGTGATACTCAATCTCTTGCAGCCGCCATATTATACTAGTTTTTTGCCTACAGGGCTGCGACATAAAATTACAAGCGGAGCTAAAAGGAAGCGCTTGTTTTCCACTCCCGAGGAGGATAACAGCTTGTCAGAGTATGCAGGTAAAAGTGTACATCTGAGCAATGATAAACGGTCAGCTTGCCGACAAGGTGACTTTTTGACCATCAAGTACATTGGTGATCAAAACCGGGAGCTGATGATGGTAGATAACGAATTGAAAGCATGCGCAGGGGCTGGAAAATTTGGGCTACTAGAGAAAACAGGGAGAGTAGGAAGTCCGAATATATCTTCAGAAATAACTTCAGTAAAATCCGCGATGACTAGCTTCATCCGGACTAAAAAGTTGTCATTAGATTCACCGCCTTAAGTAGCTGCTTTGTAAAACATGCATAATATATGGGAACCAACTATCAATTAATTAAAAGAAACGAATGAAGTATAATTCTACAGTTTTATTATCTGTATGTATCATTTTGTCAACTTCTTGTAATCAGGAAAAGCTATATCCAGATGCGCTAAGTACTGAAGAGGCATTAGAGAGTTTCCGTCTGCATGAAGGCTTTGAAATTGAATTATTTGCTGCTGAACCCTATGTCAAAGACCCGGTAGAGCTGGTGTTTGATGAAAATGGAAATGCCTATGTAGTGGAAATGCCTGATTATCCCTATAAGCCTGAGGAAGGTGAAGCGGCAGGACGAATCAAGATGCTGATAGATACCGATCATGATGGCAGGATTGATGATTCAGTAGTATTTGCTGATAAACTGTCTGAAGCTACCAGCGTTTTACCCTGGAAAGATGGACTTCTGGTGACCTCCGCACCGGATATTCTTTACCTGAAAGATACTGACGGCGATCATCAGGCCGATTCCAAAGAAGTTTTGTTTACTGGCTTTTTTGAAAATAACTCTGAAGCGCAAATAACCAACCTCAGGTATAGTGTGGACAACTGGATATATGCTGCCAATCACGGGCAGGCTGGAGAGGTGAGCTTTAGCAGGAATCCTGATGCTCCTAAATTGTCAATGCGGGGAGGTGATTTTCGCTTTCGTCTTGACCGGGGAGAATTTGAGCTTGCCAGCGGTCCGGGACAATTTGGACATACGATTGATGATTGGGGACATAGATTCATCACACAAAATACGATTCATATACGTCATGCTGTAATCCCTATAAGATATCTGGACAGGCATGCTCACCTGTCTACTTCCACTGCAGCATTCAATATCTCTGATCATGATCTCCGCATGTATCAGGAAACACCCGCTCCCTACTGGCGAGCAGAGCGTACGCGTAGAAGGCAAAAACAGTATGATGAACAGGGACTGGACAGAGTAGAATATGCAGAAGACCATTTTACCGGCGCATCAGGGGGTACCATATATACCGGTGACGCCTTTCCTGAGGCATATTATGGTAATATCTTTACAGGAGATGTCGCTGGAAATCTTATTCACAGAGATGTTTTGACCCCTATGGATGATAGTCCCACTTTTGTTGCGCAACGGCATGCGTCGGAAGCCGACAAGGAGTTTCTGAGCTCTGTTGATCCCTGGTTCCGTCCGGTAAATTTTACGGTAGGACCGGATGGGTATCTGTATGTGATTGACATGTATCGTCAGCATATAGAAACCCCCCTCTCTATACCTGAAGATCTCAAAGAGGATATGGACTTTCTCAATGGAAGTGATATGGGAAGGATCTACCGGATAAAGCCGGTGAATGCGGAATCCAAAAGTAAAATCATTCCTAAGCTGAAAGAGATGGAAACGCAGAAGCTGGCGGAATTACTTTCTCATCCGAATCAGTGGTGGCGTCTTCAGGCACAAAGGCTTTTAGTGGAAAGACAGGACCTTGGCGTAGTTTCAAAAATAGAAACTGTGTTTCAGCAGCATCAGGACCCTAGAGTACGTTTACATGCATTATATGTTTTGGAAGGGCTGAATAGTCTGAAACCCGAACATGTGGAGAAGGCAATGCATGATAGTCATCCAGGTGTGAGGGAGCACAGCCTCATTTTAGCAGAACGTTTTCCGCAGATGCTGCCACAAATTGTACAATGCCTCAAAGATAGTGCTTCCAGGGTAGCTTTTCAGGCCAGTCTAAGTTTAGGCAATTTTGAAAATGATGAGATAGTACCTGCACTAGCGGGCGTAGTGAGAGAAAAAGGGGCTGACCCCTGGTTCAAAACTGCCGTTCTCAGCTCTGCAGCGGGGGCATCATTTGACCTCATGAGAACGGTTAGCGAAGAAGCGTCTTTTTTCCAGCAAACTGAAGCCTGGAAATTAGATTTTGTAGAGGATATCTCTTATTCTATTGGGTCTAAAAATGATGAACAGGAAGTCGCAGCTTATTTAAGCTTACTGGCAGAGAAACAGAAAGAGGTTCAGGAAGCGGGTATCAGTGGGCTTGTAAAAGGGTTGAAAAAAAATGA
Organism: Catalinimonas alkaloidigena; assembly: GCF_029504655.1. Taxonomy (NCBI): domain Bacteria; kingdom Pseudomonadati; phylum Bacteroidota; class Cytophagia; order Cytophagales; family Catalimonadaceae; genus Catalinimonas; species Catalinimonas alkaloidigena. The sequence continues at coordinate 4,934,466 of NZ_JAQFIL010000001.1, read as the reverse complement.
TGAGGAAGGCATACAAAAAATTATTGAAAATATAGAAGCTAATGCTGAAATGGAACCTAAGGCCGCCATTGAAAAGCTGAACGCTTATTATCATAAATCTATCTGACTATGCTAAACCACAAAAGATCACGCAGAGACTTCTTTCGTCAGTACATACGTGCCGGCACCCTCTTACTGGGGGGAGGACTGTTCATCAGTAGTTGTACGAAAGGAAAGCAGGAGCAGGAGGAACAGGCAACGGCTTATTCCGGTGATCCCTGCAGTGATTTGAGTAATGTAAGTGCTGAAGAAATTCAGAAAAGAGAAAACCTGGGCTATGTTGCAGATACACCTATTGCTGACAATCAGTGTAACAACTGTAATCTGTATTTACCACCAGGTGATAAGGCCTGTGGAGGATGTATGCTATTTAAGGGGCCTGTGCATGCAGAAGGTTACTGCACTTACTGGGCACCCAAAGTGTAACGATAAAACTAGTATAATTCAGCCAGATGAAATAAAAACTGATTTAATGACCTAATCAAGAAACCTATGGAGACCTCGTGCAATGAGTTACAGATAAGCTATCATAGCAGGTGCATGCTACATATAGTGGCTATTCTGGGGGTGCTTGTATTTTTGACTACTGGCTGTAGTGAAAAGAACGAGCAAATCCGGATAGGTGTATTTCATGTAGATGCTTCGCCTCCTATCGGAAGCCCTGTAGCTTATGCTCCAGCCAGAAAAATAGTGGACTCCCTGAGTGCCAGAGGGGTGGTCATTCTTTCAGACAAAGCTCCTATAGTACTTTGTGCAGTGGATTGGTTAGGCATTGCCAACGAAGGGATGGACAGGTGGAAAGAAAGCCTGGCAAAAGCGGCCCATACCACTACTGACAGGGTTTCTGTACATGCTTTACATCAGCATGATGGATTACGATGTGATTTCACGGTAGAGTCTATACTGGATGAATATGGTCTGGGAGGTACTCGCTACGATACTGCTTTCCTGCTAAGCACCATTGAGAGTGTAGCTAAAGCAGTAAGGCATGCTTATGAATCGGCTGAGCCGGTAACTCACCTGGGTTTTGGCAAGGCCAAAGTTAAAAAAGTAGCATCCAACCGGAGGATACTTGGTGAGGACGGTAAGGTGAAAATTATGCGATGGAGTAAGTCTACTGATTCACTGGCGATTGCAGCCCCGGAAGGATTGATTGACCCCTGGCTTAAAAGTGTCAGTTTCTGGCAGGATGATACACCGCTGGCCGTTTTGACCTACTATGCAGTACATCCCCAAAGTTATTATGGTGAGGGAGACGTTACCTGTGAGTTTGTAGGAATAGCGCGCAACGAGCGGGAGAAAGCCTTAGGTGGGTTGCCTCACATCCATTTTAATGGAGCAGGTGGAAATGTAGCGGCCGGAAAATACAATGATGGTTCGGTAGAAAGGCGGCCCATATTGGCAAAACGCATGGAAGAAGCCATGCGACAAGCCTGGGAAAATATTGATAAATTTCCCCTCAGGAATGAAGAGGTGGGATGGAAAGGTGTATCGGTAAAGCTACCCTTGGGTAAGCATCTGGTAGAAAATGACCTGAAGGCGATACTCGCCTCTGATACTACTTCCGAAGACCAAAAATTTTCCGCAGCCAAGCACCTGGCCTGGTTACAACGCACGCAGGAAGGTCATCTCATAGATGTGTCCTCTCTGAAGCTGGGGAAGGTGTGGATGTTAAATTTACCCGGTGAACTATTTGTTGAGTATCAGTTGGCTGCCCAGCAAATGAGACCCCAAGATGAAGTAGTAACCGCTGCTTACGAGGAGTACGGACCAGGCTATATTGGTATCAAAAAAGCATATGCTGAAGGAGGCTATGAAACCAGCGAGCGAGCCTCCAGGGTGGGATCCGGCTCAGAAGAAATACTAATGCAGACAATACAGGAGGTCTTAAAACAGGAATAAGACCTGAATGAAATATATAGCGAAGTAGGATAGTAAGTAAAATAAAACCACTAGAAAAGCTACAGTAAGCCTTGTATCAGGCTTATACCAGGATAGGTACATGCTTTTCATGAACTGTAACTAAACTAAACCTTTCAATTATGAAACATTTGATCTTCAGCCTATGCTTTGGCTTATTCGTGCATTGTGCGATGGGACAGGGCATCACTGTAACAGGTACTGTTACTTCATCTGACGATAATGACCCTCTGCCAGGAGTAAATGTACTGGTAAAAGAATCTACAGTAGGCACCATTACTGACATTGAAGGAAAGTACAGACTGGAACTCCCTTCATCATCCTCCGTACTGGTTTTTTCCTTTGTAGGCTATGAGTCACAAGAGGTAAGTATAGGAAATGAGGCGGTCATCAATGTTAGTCTTCAACCGGACCTTGGCCAGCTTGATGAAGTGGTGGTAGTAGGATATGGCACCCAGAAAAAAAGCTCTGTTACCTCAGCAATCTCTAAAGTTGAAAATGTAAATCTGGATCAGATACCCGCAGGTAGAGCAGAAACAGCGCTTGTAGGCCGAATGGCCGGTGTTAATATTACGACCTCTAATAGTAGGCCCGGAGCGGCACCTGAAATAAATATAAGAGGAATAGGGTCAATTTCTGCCAGCAATGATCCTTTGGTAGTGATAGATGGCTTTCCAGGGGGTAGCTTATCCAATGTGAATATGAACGATGTAGAGTCTATTGAAGTGCTCAAAGATGCTTCAGCCGCGGCAATCTATGGATCAAGAGGTTCTGGAGGAGTTATCATTATCACTACCAAACAGGGTAAGGCTGGCAAACCTAAATTAAACTTTAATGCCTACTATGGTATTTCTACTGCAATTAAGTATGATGACTGGATTTTTGGACAGGAGTATTATGATTATCAGGCTCGCTACAAAAACCGGGATTTCGTCTGGGAAGGTGGAGACCCCTCTCTGCCTCTGTGGGGAGATGAACGCCGGCCGACTACCTATCGGGTCAATCCTGTAATTATGGAAAGAAGTGTAGACTGGGAAGATGAATTATTAAACCCGGCTCCTATACAGAATTATAATCTTTCTTATTCAGGAGCAAGTGATAATGTCTCTTACTACATTTCTGGTACGTACAAAAATGAGGAGGGCACACTCCTGAATACTAACTATAAAACTTACAACCTCAGGGCGAATGTCAATGTAGATATCAATTCTGTAGTGAGTACCGGATTTATGATCAGTCCTAACTACGCAAAGCGAAGAACTGCCCCGGTAGGTATGCAGTCTATTGTAAAAACCGCTCCATTCGTTGCTACAGAGCTTAATGAGCAGGGAAATTATCCCCGTCCCCGGGATTACTGGAGCTATTCGGTATCTGGCCAGATGAACCCCCTGGCAGTATTGCATGGTAACCACAATTACTCTACTTCCATGAATAATGTGGGAGAAATGTTCCTGAACTTTAATATCGCGGAGGGTTTACGATTCAAAACATCGGTAGGGGGAAATGTGACATTTGCCACCAGAGAGTATTACCGTGAAGCAATGGCCACCAGTCGGAATCAGATCTCAGGCTCCGCTTCTGACTCCAGAAATATCAACCTGATCAACGAAAATGTACTGAGCTATGACAAAAGTATAAACAAAATCCACCATATCAGTGCGATACTGGGGGCTTCGTACCAAAAAGCTAACTCAAGGTTCGCAACGATGGGAGCTGAAGCAGGAAGTTTTGGGAATGATATCGTCAGAACTTTAAACAATGCGATCATTTCACCTACTTCATCCTATACCTCAAAATCGGAGTGGGGGCTCGTGTCTTATTTCAGCAGGGTGAACTATGATTATGAAAATAAGTATCTGTTATCCGCATCTTTCAGAACAGATGCTAGTTCCCGTTTCGGACCAGAGAACCGCTGGGGTAACTTCCCTTCTGCATCCGCCGCCTGGAGAGTTTCAGAAGAAGCGTTTATGCAGCAGCTAGCGCCAGTCAGTGAGCTGAAGCTACGCGCTAGTTACGGGGTAGTGGGTAACTTTAACATTGGTGATTTTCAGTATTTAGGAACCATTAGTGACACCTACTACTCACCCGATGATATCCTTGTAAAAGGCCAGGCTCAGACCACATTCGGTAATCCTGAACTAAGGTGGGAAAGGACTGAAAGCTTTGATATAGGCGTAGAACTGGGCTTGTTTAACAATAGAGTTAACTTCGTTTTTGACTATTATAACAAAAATACCAACGACCTGCTCTACAATGTTTCTATACCGGCAATTACCGGGTTCACCAACTCAATCATCAATGTGGGTGATGTAAATAATAAAGGAATAGAGTTAGAGCTTACAACCAAGAATTTTACCGGTAATTTTAAGTGGGAAACTTCTTTTAACTTTTCCAGGAACAGAAATGAGGTTGTCGGCCTGGGAGGAGTGGATGAAATTATCAATACGCACAGTAGGGGGATGGGCTGGCTACTGCGTGTAGGTGAACCTATGTTTTCTTTCTATGGATACAAACTCATTGGTGTATTGCAGGATGAAGAGGATGTGGCCAATTCGCCAGTGATTCCCGGTTCAAAACCTGGGAACGCAAAATATCAGGACACCAATGGAGATGGTACCATTACTCCTGAGGACAGAGTGATACTGGGTAACTTTCAACCTACAGCCTTTATGGGCTTGATCAATAACTTTGCCTGGAAAAACTTTGATCTCAGTATCATCATGCAGGCTTCACTAGGGGCCAAACGGTACAATTTAGAAAACCTATACTACGAAGGACCTACCGTAAGTGCGATGAGGCGCTCACTAATTGAAGACCAGTGGTGGTCAGCAGAAGAACCTGGTGATGGTATGTCTCCAGCTACTGCACTTAGCCAGCTGTCTTATGTGGCTAACAGTGATTATTACCTGGAAGATGCTTCATTTCTGGCAATCAGAAATATCAATTTTGGTTACACCCTCCCTTCCACTATCGCGGAAAAATTAAGGTTGAATAACTGCAGGCTGTATATCTCCCTGAGCAATATGCTTCTTCTTACCAAAGATGAGTTTCATGGCTACAATCCGGAAGGGTACACCCAAGGAGGGATAAGCGGTATCAACAGTATGCCCGGCTTTAACAATGGGGCAGCGCCAGTCAACCGTGCTTATGCTTTTGGTGTCAATGTAAATTTTTAAGATGATTAATTTTAACGATATGAAAACTAATATTTATTTAAAAATAAGCATGGTGTTACTGGCCCTGACATTGGGTGCCTGTCATGATGAAATATTAGAATTAACCCCCCCATCCGTCCTTACAGAAGCTGATTTTTATCACTCTGCGGATGACATGGAGGGAGCAGTACTGGGTATCTACAGTCGTTTTCAGTCAAGGCTACCCAGGGACTGGGCAATTCTAGAAATGCCTACTGATAACCTTCACCGCACCGGGTACTACGGTATTGGTGGGCTTGATGAACTCAACAACCTGGCTTTTACCCCCGGAAATCCACTATTTGCAGATTTTTGGGAAAGTACGTATAATGGTATTTTCAGAGCCAATGCTGTTTTAGCCTACATTGATAACCCTACAGATTACACTGAGAGTCAAAAAGATCAGTTGGTGGGTGAGGCTCATTTTATGAGGGCTCTGTTTTACTTTGACCTGGTACGTATGTTTGGTGGAGTACCGAAAGTGACGGATTTACTTTCGGTAGAAGAAGCTAAATCTACTCCCCGGGCTTCAGTAGATGAAATTTACAGTCTTGTCATTGAGGATTTGAAGCGTGCTATTGACTTATTGCCGATGAAAGAAAATATCGCTATGGGGAGAGCGCACAAAAGCGCTGCGGTAGCTTTGTTGGGTAAAGTGTATGTCTATCGCGAAGATTGGGAAAATGCCAAGACTTACCTGGATATGATGTCTTCTTTCAATCATCAGCTCCTGGATGATTTTGCTTCTTTGTGGACGCTGGATAACGAAGATAATGATGAGGCAATATTCTCTATAAAATACCTGGAAGAGACCAATGATCACGTATTGTCCACGGACTTTTTGCCTTATTTCGGAGTAACTGGTATTGCTGCCAGTGGACTTGAAAATGCATTCCCTTCCTGGGATTTGCATAAGCATTATGAAGATGAGGATAGCCGTAAGGAAGTAACCATCACTGAATACTGGAAGTCTCCCGGCAGTCCGGAAGAAGAGCCTCCGGCATGGTACCCTTATGTAAGCAAGTTTGCAGTACCGCATACCCCTTGGGCTTCAGGGCTCGACCTGCCGGTATTGAGGTATGCCGATGTAGTGTTACTGCGAGCGGAAGTGCTGTATCACTTAAACCAGCCGGAAGAAGCTCTGGCTGAGTTGAACAGAGTCCGTAGCAGGGCTTTTGGAGATACTTCACACAACTATGAGATGTCTGATATCTCAGACATGGAAAGCTTTATGGATAAGCTTCTACTGGAAAGAAGACTTGAATTTGCTTTTGAAAATGAGCGTTGGTTTGACCTGGTAAGAACTGACAGGTTTGTGGAAGCGCTTGAAGAAGTTGAGTGGTATTATAATGTGGGTACTGCAACTCCACAGGTAGTAAACCTGGATCCTAAGCCTTATCAGAGGTATTTTCCAATTCCTCAAAACCAGTTAGATCTTACTGAAGCTAACGGACTGACTCAGAATGAAGGATATTAATCCTCAGGTCATGGAAAAGAGTTGCTTTGTACTGTAAATTACTACTGGAAGTTTACGGGCAGTTGAATAAGAAACTAAACAGACAATGAAAGTAAAAACGATCAATCGTAGGAAGTTCTTTGCTGATACCGCACTCTCGGCAGCGGGCCTGATGCTGGGAAGTAACTTCATAGGATGTTCCACGAAGGGAGAGACCAGCGCTCTCCCTCTTTCCGATTCATCTGCTTCTGATTACAACATTATGGAAGAGGTGATGAAGTTTCCTAAGATAGATTCCCACGCGCATGTGTATTTTTCGGAGGACAGCCCGGAGTACCAGATTGATTTTGCCGACCGCCTGGGAATTGACAAACTGGTAATTTCTCGTCCTATGAAACCAGGGAGTGAGGGTACACCCGAAGAGTTTAGAGCCTGTAATGATCTGATACTGGAATGTGTAAAAAAGTATCCTGACAGGTTTATCGGGCAGATGACCCTAAATCCTACATACAAAAAAGAGTCACTGGAAGAGATCAGGCGCTGTACGGACCAAGGGATGGTGGGTTTAAAAGTCTATAATCATGTAAAAATCAGTGATCCTCTTTTTTACCCGATTATAGAGAAGTTTATTGATCTGAATATGATTATCCTGATGCATGTGGGTATTGGCAAATCACGTATTACTTATGATCCCGGAGAACCTGAAAATGTATCTATCCCCGCAGACTTTGTAGAGGTTTCCCGAAGATATCCGGAAGCCATGTTTCAGTTTGCGCACCTGGCCGGGGGAGAAGACTGGGAAGATGCGGTCAAAGCTCTCAAACACGCTTCCAATGTATATGTGGATGTGTCAGGTAGTAACAATGATGCCTTTATCATTGACTTTGCCATAAAATATTTAGGCGAAGACCGGATACTATTTGGCTGTGATAATAGCTTCTACCAGGGAGTAGGGCACATGCTTTCCGCAAACCTTAGTGAGGCACAGCGCAGGAAGATCTTTTTTGAAAATTATAACAACATCTTAAAAAAGTCAGGTAATCATGTTGGTTGATACAAACGCATATGTAGGACACTGGCCATTCAGACATCGTGAGTATAGCTCCTGTACAGCCCTGCTGGGTAGAATGAAGCAGTTTGGCGTGGATGCCTCTGTGGTGAGTAATATGAATGGGATTTTTTATAAAAATACGCAAACGGCTAATGAGGAGCTTTACGAAGAACTTAAGAGTAAGCAGGCGTTTCAGGACCGTTTCATTCCTTTTGCGATTATTAATCCCATTTATAGTGGCTGGAAAGATGACTTTAAAGTGAGCACGCAGCAAATGAATATGAGAGGCATTCGTATGTTTCCCAGGTATCATGGCTATGACCTGACTAATCCGGCATGTGTGGAGCTAGTAAAGATGGCTCGTGACCAGGATATACCGGTAGCATTTTCATTGCGCATGGTGGATAGCCGGCCCAGCTCATGGCTGGATCTGGAGAGAAAAACCGAATGGACCTTAAAGGATGTGTTGCCTATCCTCCGTGAAGTGCCAGATGCTAAATATATGATCGTCAATGTGGCGGGAAGCACAGCACTCAATGAAGAAGAAACAGCGCTAATAAGAAACACAAATGTTGTCATAGATACCTCAGGTCGGGGCATCAACCGCATTGTTAGCTTGCTGGATACTTTGGGCAAAGATAAACTCGCTTTTGGTACGCATTCCCCCATACTGGATTACCTCACCGGACTTCTGCGCATTGAGTCTCTCAGGCCAGAAGAAGCGGATGAGGAAACCAAAGCGCTTTTGAGATATGGAAATGCGAAGAGAATTTTAGGGGAGATGATATAATTGAGCAAAATATTATAACTAAAACCTATGCATAGATTTCACAGGTACATATCTTTAACTTTAAGTCTTGTCTTTTTCTATGCTTCTTCGGCTGAGGCGCAGCAGGATCAGGCCAAAAGAGAAGCTTATCTGGAAGAACTGATTGAGCTACAGGAGCGCCCCTCCTCGCATGATGAATATGTGAATTTCCATGATGCTAGCTGGCTGGACTGGGTGGAGCGTACTGGTGCTTTGCCTCCTAACTTTGAAGACATACCGTCCTTGCCTTTTTTACCCGACCCATTAATTTTAGACGAAGGAGGTGAGAATATTCCGGTTAAAACCCAGGAACAATGGAAAGAAAAAAGAGCCTGGATCAAAGAACAGGTAAAGCATATCATTTCCGGTACTTTTCCCGAAGCTCCTGAACATACTGAACTTACAGTGCTGGATGAAAAATTTGAGAATGGAGTAAAAGTTGAAATGATAGTGCTGAAGTTTGGAAAAAATGATCAGATAAAGCTTACCCTTGAGATCATGACACCTCCAGGGGAGGGGCCTTTCCCGGTATTTATGACGCAGTGGAACCACAGAGGCTGGGCACAGATCGCTCTCAGGCGAGGTTATATAGGAGTGGTTTATGCAGGAGCGGATGCCAAAGATGATACCCAGGCTTATCTTGAGCGTTATCCGGAACATGACTGGAGTACGCTAATGCGTAGGGCTTGGGGAGCACAGCGGGCAGTAGATTATTTGTACACCCTGCCCAGCGTAGACACTTCCAAAATTGCTATTACCGGCCACTCGCGCAATGGCAAGCAGTCTCTTCTGGCAGCAGCATTTGATGAGCGTATCGATGCAGTCATCTCCAGTAGCGGAGGCACGGGGGGGGAGTTTCCCTATCGTTATACCGATGAAAGACATTCCAATGAATCTATTGAATTTCTCAATGTTCGCCGTACCCATTGGTTTCATCCCAGGATACGCTTTTATACTGGCAGAGAACATAAAATGCCTATTGACCAGAACTCCCTGATGGCTTTGATTGCCCCTGATGCTTTATTGTTAAGCTCTTCCATTCGGGAGGGAGGAGGGGGGGATGCCTGGGCAGTAGAACAAATGTACCTTTCCCTCAGAGGTGTCTATGAGTTCCTGGGCGTGCCAGAAAAATTAGGCATTCGCCTTAGAGATGGGGGGCATGGTGTTTCTTCCAGGGATATTGAGGCGTATGTGGATTGGCTGGATATACAGTTTGGGAGAAAAGACATGCGCTGGGAAAACAAGCTTTTTTATCATTACTCTTTTGACAAGTGGAAGGATATAAGTGGAGAAAACATTGACCCTACGGTTTTTCCTGTAGTTGCCGAAAGCTATGATGTGCTCACCAACCAAAAGGGAGAGAAGATTAAAACAGCAGAGGCGTGGCAGGAGAAAAAGGAAGACATAAAGAAGCAAATCAACTGGGTGTTGGGAGATGAACCGGCAGGAGTTTCGGCCAGCCCCATCCGTCAACTCAGCAGAAGAGAAGATTATATCACCAGCCTGATCAACCGTCCCAGTCCTGAAAACGGAGAGAAAATGAATATTGCCCCTTATAATGCGCTGGGCGATTATTTATACGGCTCACTGTATTACCCTACCAATGAACAGGGAGAAATGAAGACCAGGGCTGATGGAAAAATCCCAGTAGTCATTTACCTGCACAAATATTCAAATACTGGCTTTGACGCTGAACTGACTGATTTGTTTGAAAATATTTTATCCCGTGGCATGGCGGTTCTGGCGATGGACATGATTGGCTTTGGTACAAGAATAGAGGAGGGGACTTACTTCTATCAGCGCTATCCGCATTGGTCTAAACTGGGTAAAATGGTGAGCGACACAAGGGCAGCCATTGATGCGTTGGAAACGCTGGATTTTGTAGATCAGGATAAGGTTTACCTGGCGGGCTACTCACTGGGTGGAACCGTAAGTTTATTTACTGCGGCACTAGATGACAGAGTTACCGCTACGGCTGTGGTCAGTGCTTATACACCACTCAGAGATAGAGAAGGTAATGAGGGGCTGGAGGGAATAAAAGCATACTCACACCTGTATGGCTTGCTGCCTCGCCTGGGGTTTTTCCTGGGGAATGAAAACAGATTACCTGTTGACTATAATGAGATCATCTCAGCTATTGCGCCAAAACCCTTATTGGTCATTGCTCCGGAACTAGACCGACATGCTGATTTTGATAACGTGCGTGAAAGTATCAAAGAGGCATCGACAGTATATCGGCTGTACGATGCAAAAGACCATCTGGAATTTAAATCACCTCACGAGTTTAGCGGATTCACTACTTCACAAAATGCTTTCCAAAGGGAAATGCTGGTGAACTGGCTGGATGCGATAGCCAGTGATAAAAAAACCGAAAGTATACATTTAAAATAAAAGTATGAGTGGTCAATAGCTGATGTTCAAATGGAATTTCTTTGACCGGCAACCTTAAACATTCAAGCGCATTATTCTAAACCGCAACTTTAACAAACTAAACATGAAACAATTTTTCTATTGCTTGTTCTTTGCTCTCCTGGCTCATGCGGCTGTAGGGCAGGGAATCAATGTCTCTGGTACGGTCACATCGGTAGAGGATAATATGCCTTTACCAGGGGTGAACGTCATTGTACAGGGTACTGGCACGGGTGCTGTCACCAATATCAATGGGGAGTATTCCTTAGAAGTACCCTCTTCGAAATCTATCTTGGTGTTTTCTTTTGTTGGCTACATTTCACAGGAAGTAACGGTCGGCAATTCCAACACTATAGATGTAAACCTTTCGGCAGATCAGGCTCAGTTAGATGAAGTGGTTGTCATTGGTTATGGTACACAGAAAAAAAGTGATCTGACCGGGGCAGTGTCACGGGTGGATGGTGAGAGCATCCAAAATAAAAGCTATACACAAGTGACTGAAATGCTCTCCGGACAGGTAGCCGGCATTTATGCGAATCAGAGCCCCTCTCCAGCTGGAGGGGGAGCTATGGAAGTGAGAGGTCCTACCTCACTTACCGGAGGTACAGACCCCCTGATTGTACTTGATGGAGTGATATTTAATGGAAATATCGCTGATATCAACCCGAATGATATTGAACATATTGATGTCTTGAAAGATGCCAGCTCGGCGGCAGTATACGGGTCAAAAGCTGCCTCCGGAGTAGTGATTATCACTACCAAAAAGGGAGAAAGAGGAAAACCTACGATTAATTTTACCGCTAAAACTGGGGTAAGCCTGCTTACGAATTACGATTTCAGGCCGCGAAATGCAGCTGAGTATGAAGATTTCAGAAGAGATTACTTCAGAACGGTAGGCATCGCCAACAGAGAAGACTGGTACTGGGACGATCCCAACGACCTGAGAAGTGGAGTGACGCTGGAGCAGTGGCGAAATGCCAACCCCAATCCAAATCCTGATGACACACAGGAATACCTGGGAAGACTCAACTTTTTTAACACTGAAATTGATCAGTACCTGGCAGGAGAAACAGTGAATTGGTTTGATGAAATTATCCGGCCCGGGCTAAGGCAAAACTATGACCTCAGTGTGGGGGGGGGAGCTGAAAACTTTAATTACTACTGGTCAATAGGATATGTAGATAATGAAGGAGTGATTGCAGGTGATGATTTTACCGCGATACGAACGAGATTAAATGTGGATTTCGCCGTCACCGATTGGCTGAATGTGGGTGTCAATGCCCAGTATACGCATCGGGATCAAAGTACAGTACCTGCCAGTATGAATTTCAGCAGTATTAGTCCTTACAGCCGTATATATGATGAAGACAATAAGCTGGAATGGTATCCTCATGGGTATTCCATAGTGACCAATCCGCTTATTAATTATTATGGGCAGGAAAAATACGACAGGACCCACAGCCTGTTTGCTGCGATGTTTGCTGATGTTGCCCTTCCCTTTGGCTTTAATTATCGGGTGTCTTTCCAGCCACGCATGGAGTTTGCCAAAGACTATAACTTTTGGGACTCTGAAACCATTGTCGGAGGACGTACTTATCTGGATGGTTATGGCACGCGCGAGGATGGTACGCTCAATGCCTGGATGATTGACAATATTCTGAGTTGGAATCAACAATTCGGTGTCCATGCTTTTGATGTAACCTTGCTCTACAATGCAGAACAGACCAAGACCTACAATTCTTACGGAGAAAACCAGACTTTCTTACCCAATCAGCAGCTTGGCTACAACGGCTTGCAGTTTGGTTCTAAGCCTCTGGTAAGTACCAATGATACAGAAGCAGGAGGGGAGGCGTTGATGGCACGCCTGAATTATACTTTACTGGATAGGTATTTGTTGACGGCATCTGTAAGGCGTGATGGGTATTCTGCATTTGGACAGGAACACCCCACTGCTACTTTTCCAGCCGCGGCACTTGCCTGGAAAATTTCTGATGAAAGCTTTTACAATAGTGAGCTTGTCAATCGTCTGAAACTGAGGTTGTCGTGGGGGGTAAATGGCAACCGTGATATAGGAATTTATTCAGCATTGGCTCAAATCGGTTCCGAATTATATTACGATGGTACCAACGTCCAGATGGGACTGTATAATAATACGCTGGCCAACCCCGGCCTGCGCTGGGAAAGAACTGAATCCTTCAACATTGGCGTTGATATGGGACTGTTAGATGACCGCATTGACCTTTCTGCCAATGTATATGACATGCGGACGACCGACTTACTCATGAGCCGTAAACTTCCTGAGATTACCGGTTTTACCAGCATCATTTCAAACCTGGGTGAGTTAAGCAATCGGGGTATGGAATTAAGCCTCAATACCGTAAACATTAGCAATCAGAACCTTTCCTGGAAATCCAGCTTTGTGTTTTCTTTGAACAGAAACAAGATTGAAAGTCTATTTGGCGATTATGAAGAGGTAGAGGTAAACGGTGAAACCATCACCAGAGAAATTCCTGATTATACCAACCTATGGTTTCCGGACGAAGCAATTGATGTAGTTTGGGAATATGATGTTGTGGGTGTATGGCAGCTGGATGAGGCCTCGGAAGCAGCTGAGTACAATATGGTGCCTGGCGACTACAAAGCTGTAGATGTTGATGATAGTAAAACGTATGATGCTTTGGTAGATAAGCAGTTCATAGGCTATGAACAACCCAGATATCGCCTGGGATTGAGAAACGATTTTAGCTTTTTGAAAGATTTTACTGCTTCAGTATTCATACGTGCTGACCTGGGGCACATCGGAGCGTTTGACTATGCGGTGCACGAATCTTCCACCTATGACAGGATCAATATCTGGAACATACCCTACTGGACGCCTACCAATGGAAACAATGAATACGCACGGACATCTGAAGTCCACGGAGCTTATGGTGGAGGACTGAGAATCTTCAAGCCCCGATCATTTGTGAGGGTGCAGGATATCTCGTTGGCTTATAATATACCAATGACCTTTGCTGAGCGAATTAATGTGAATAGCCTGCGCATTTTTGTTTCTGCCCGCAACCTTTTCACCTTCACAGACTGGCCAGGTTGGGATCCTGAGACGGGGCTGAGTGGTACAGCAGATGGGCCGATGCCCAAGACATTTAGTGTAGGCGTAAATATATCCCTTTAATGTAGAGCTATCACTGTAAAAAAATTAAACTATGAAACGTATATTCAATAGATATTTGGTACTGTTCCTGGTATTTCTGTTGCAGGTTTCCTGCTCAGATGACTTGCTGGAACCCAAGCCGCTATCCTTTTTTTCTCCTTCTAATGTTTTCAATGATGAGGCGGGCTTTGAAGCTGCGCTGGTAACAATGAGAAAAGCGTTGACCGAAGGGGTTACAGGTGGCAGAAGGTATTATATGGTTGGAGAGTGGGCTGCGTCCGAAGCAGGCGTCCCCACTTTTCAGATGGATTGGTACCAGACTACGCCCTATTTTGACCGCTACTACACTTTTCTTCCTTTATTCTCTGAGGCATACGAATTTATCAAAAACACCAATGTACTCATCGGACGTATTGATGAGATTGAGTGGGATAGCCCGGAAGAAAGAAATACCATTCTGGCCGAAGGTTACTGGCACCGTGCTTATTGGTACTACTGGTTAGTAAACGCCTATGGAGACGTGCCTTTTGTAGGGCAGGAGGTACAAGGAGCCAAGCTGGACTACTTCACCCACAGCCGCTGGGCTATACTGGACAAAATCCAGGCTGATATGGAATTTGCGGTTCAATATTTACCAGAATCGGCAGTTCCGGGAGCGATTACCCAAGGTGCGGGCAACCATTTACTTACCAAAATATACCTTGCCAATCTTGAATTTGACAAGGCGATAGAAGCTGCCACAAGGGTCATTAATGGACCTTATGCATTAATGACCGAAAGATTTGGCGTAAGTGCAGATGATCCGGTGAGAAATCTCATCTGGGACCTTCATCGTCCGGAAAATAAGAATAGCCCTGAAAATACAGAGACTATCTTGGCGACAGTAGATCGTTTTGAGGCCCCTAATGGTGCACAGTCCACTGGCCTTTATACCATGAGACACTATCATTCCTCCTGGTGGCACAGTAGAAACCGCGATAGTGAAGGCCTGGCAGGCACCATGGATTCGGGTCCTATGTATGATACGCTGGGGAGAGGCAATCCTGACCTGGTGAGTACGCCCTATGGCTACTACGACATCTGGGAAACAGATGCCTATAACTGGCAAAATACTCCCGACCTGAGGAGAAGTGATATTAACTGGGTAGATAAACATGAACTGGTCTATAACAATCCTGCATCTGCTGATTTTGGTGAGCCTATTGACCCTATGAATTATGCTGATCCGCAGGATTCGGTGCAGCTTCTTTTTCCTTTTCCTTTTTACAAAACTTATGCGCCTCAACAAGATCCAAATGCAGTTCCTATGGGAGGAAATGGTGATTGGTACATATTCCGGCTGGCAGAAACGTATCTTTTAAGGGCTGAGGCATATTACTGGAAAGGTGATTTTGCCAGTGCAGCCAGTGACATCAATGTTGTAAGAGAACGTGCAAATGCCGACCTGATCACCGCAGGAGATGTAAGCATTGACTATATCTTTGATGAACGAGCCAGAGAACTTTTCATTGAATCCCCCCGGCATTCAGAATTAGTAAGGGTATCTTATATCATGGCGAGCTTGGGAATGGATGGATACAGCCTGGAGGCCTTCAGCGAAAACAACTGGTGGTACGACCGGGTGATGGCTCATAATATCATGTATGAAATTCAGCCCGTAATTATTGGGAACAGTCCACGGATTGCACCATATCATGTGCTTTGGCCCATAGATGCGGATGTTATCACTGCCAACACCAAAGGAGTGATCAATCAAAATGAAGGATATGTAGGCGCTGAAAATAACGCACCCCCACTTGAAACGATAGACGAGAGTACAGGTGTGGAATAACTTTAATATTAAGCTGTTAGGGAGCCAGCGGAGCAATGGAAAGGTTCCATAACAGCTTAATACTCTATAAAAAAATAATGACTATTTTCATTTGGTTTTATTCATTACTGATCACAACCTACTTATGAATATACTTACCACCTTCATCTTGTACTTATTCACCAGTGTTTTTGCGCTTTTCTCGGATACCTTGCGAACTGATAAAAAACCTGATATTCAAGAGCAGGCTGTTTTATTAAATGATAACTCCAGTTGGTGCTGGTTTCAGGATGACAGAGCCCTCATTGATGGGGAGCAGGTACTTTTTACCGGTGTGACTTCTGAAGGAGCGAATACAGTTACCAGCTATAACATGAAGACGGGCGAGAAGCAGACTGTGGTCATCAATGATCAAACCTTTGAAGCAGATGACCATAATGTGGGAGCATTACTCAAGCGCCCCGACGGAAGATATCTGACGGTATATGCCGGTCATGGGGTAGAGACGAAAATGCGTTACCGTATCTCCACCAACCCTGGCGATATCAGTGAGTGGGGTGAAGAAAAAACTGCCGAGACAGGAGGAAGAACCACCTATTCAAATGTGTTCAGACTTTCAGAAAGTGGCAAAACCTATAACTTTCACCGGGGAATTGGCAATAACCCGAACTATATGGTTTCAGAAGATGATGGAGAAAACTGGAGCTATGGGAGGCAGCTATTTTCTTTTCCGGGGCGCCCTTACCTGAGATATGCAACGAATCAAAAGGACCGTATACATTTTATCACCACTGAAGAACATCCCAGGCATTATAATAACAGTATCTATCACGGATATATTGAAGGTGATGAAGTATTTGGCTCTGACGGGCAGAAAGCAGGCGGGCTAAGCAAGCAGGAAAATAGCCGTCTCAAACCATATGATTTTACCTGCATCTATGATGGTGACTCTAGCACCCGAAAAAATGTAGCATGGACCAGTGACATAGAATTAGATAAAAATGGTTATCCATATGTAGGTTTTTCGGTAACCAAAGATCCCATCAGGCAGGGAGAGACCACGCATACCGAAGAAGGAGGCTTTGACCATCGCTATCATTATGCCCGCTGGGATGGAGAGCAGTGGCATGCATATGAGATAGCCTATGCCGGCACGCGGCTGTATGCTGGTGAAAACGAATACACGGGTCTCATCAGCCTGCATCCCAATGACCCTGATGTGGTCTATATCTCTACTGACGTACATCCTGAGACAGGAAGTCCATTGCAGGAAAATGGCCCTCAGCGTTATGAGATATTTCATGGCATCACCAAAGACCAGGGCGCTAGCTGGCAGTGGACGGCTGTTACTGAAAATTCAGATGAAGATAATATTCGCCCTATGCTTGTCTGTAGTGACCAAAGGGAGGTTTTGTTGTGGTTGAAAGGGCGCTATACTACTTATCGTAATTATGATCTGAAAGTGTATGGATTAATTTCTAATAACTTTTAAGAAAGCGCTAAATGTTATAATAATTATTTACAAGTGTGAAAATAAATTAGAACGCGGTATGAAAAATAATGAGTATTCAAGACGTCGGTTTATAAAGCAAAATACCTTAACAGGATTGGGGGCTATGTTACCAATAAGTGTGAACGCCGAATATTTTAACCCTATCATAAGCGATAAGAATAAACCCGCGCTAATGGGTGGAGAAGCAGTAAGAAAAGAAGAGTGGCCCGAGTGGCCCCAGTGGCATCCTCAGCAAGATGAAGATAAGGTAATTGAGGTGCTTCGCAGTGGTGTATGGTCAAGATCTGACATCGCCAAAGAGTTTGAAAATAAATGGGCTGAGACTATAGGCGCTAAACGGGCTCTCGCGGTAGTAAATGGCACCAATGCTTTGATAGCGGCTTTGGTACAGCAGGATGTAGGGGGTGGTGATGAGGTGATCTTGCCCCCCTATACATTTATCGCTTCTGCACAGGCCATCCTGGCAACCGGTGCGATTCCCGTTTTTGCAGATATAGATCCTGAAACATTTCAGATAGATCCTGATAAAATTGAAGCTAAAATCACTCCTCGTACCAAAGCAATTATGCCGGTACACATTTTAGGTCTACCCAGTAATATGGAGAGGATCATGCAAATTGCAAACAAACATAAGCTGGTAGTTGTAGAAGACGCTTGCCAGGCATGGCTTGCCGAAATTAACCACAAAAAAATGGGCACCTTCGGCCATGCCGGATGCTTTAGTTTTCAAAATTCTAAAAACTTACCCATAGGTGAGGGTGGGGCAATAGTGAGTGATGATGATGAATTTATGGATAGGTGTTACGCTTACCATAACTACGGAAACCCTTATGGAACAGTAGTAGGGGAAGTGGGTGCCGGAACTATCATGCTGGGAACGAAACTACGCATCACTGAATATCAGGCGGCTATCGGTCTGGCACAGTTAAAGCGTTTGGAAGAACAAACAGAGATCCGCAGCCGGAATGCCGAATATCTTAGGGCACAAATCAAAGATATTCCTGGTATTGTACCTTATAAGTTATATGAAAACGTGACCCGGGCAGCCTTCCATCTTTTTCCATTCCGGTATAAAAAAGAAGGTTTTGAGGGCCTTCCCAGAGAAACTTTCCTGAAAGCACTACAGGCAGAAGGAGTACCCTGCTACAAAGGTTACGCCCCTCTGAATAAGATGCCTTACCTGGGGAATGCATTTAAGACAAAGAATTACCAGAGGATGTATTCTCCGGAAATGCTGGATATTGATGCTTACCATGAAAGAAACCAGTGCCCTGAAAATGACATCATATGTAATGAAGAAGCAGTATGGATATCGCAAAGCATGTTGCTGAGCAGTAAATCTGATATGGATGATATAGCTTCAGCTATTGCGAAAATCCAGCAGAATGCGGGTAAAATCAAATCTTATATCGCGGCAGGATGAAAGAAATACTAATACTAACGGTTTTGGCATCAGCTTTCTTCGCCAATATAGTATATGCGCAATCTTCATCCGAGGGCTGGAAAGCAGGTGTAGCTAAAGTGATCATTACCCCCCAACAAAACCTTTGGATGGCTGGATATGGGGCTAGAGATCATCCCGCTGAAGGGAAGCTACATGATTTATGGGCTAAAGCACTGGTCATAGAAGATGCGTCTGGTCAACGGGCGGTATTAATTTCTACAGACTTGCTAGGCGTCCCTAAAAAATTATCGGATCGCATCAGAGATCGTTTGAACGAAAAACTGAACTTGACAAGGGCGCAGATTCTCCTGAATAGCTCTCATACCCATTCAGGACCTGTACTGGAGGAATCTTTATCCGATATCTATCCGCTGAATGAGGCTCAACTGAATGAAGTAGCTGGTTATTCGGCAGTTTTGGAAGATCAGATTGTGCATTTGGTAAGCGAGGCTTTTGCCTCATTAGAACCTGTAAAGATCTTCACAGGGAATGGCACAAGCCGCTTTCAAGTGAATAGAAGAAATAACAATGCTGCTACTTTACATATGCAGACCGATCTAAATGGGCCTAATGATTATGCGGTGCCAGTCATGAAAGTTCAGAAAGAAGGGGGAGAGATGATGGCAATTGCATTTGGATATGCCTGTCATCCTACGGTACTCAGTTTTTATCAATGGTCAGGAGATTATCCGGGTTTCGCCCAGATGGAATTAGAGAAAAGATACCCCGATGCTACCGCATTGTTCTTTCAGGGTGCTGGTGCGGATCAGAATCCACTGCCCAGAAGAACGGTGGCATTGGCAAAGCAGTACGGACAGACATTGGCTGCGGCAGTTGTGAGGGTGTTAAGTGAAGAAATGAAAGAGCTGGCTCCGCATCTCACCACGGCTTATACCGAGATAGCTTTGTCGCTGGACAGCCCGCCGACCAAGGAAACATTGACAAAAATGATAGATGAATCATCCTCTTATCAGAAAAGGTGGGCACAGAAGATGTTGAGCAAGCTGGAGCATGACGAAGCTTTTGAAAGCTCCTACCCTTATCCGCTGCAGATATTGAAGTTAGGCGATCAGCCTATATTCAGTTTGGGCGGTGAGTTGGTGGTAGAATATTCCATACTCCTCAAGCAGATTTTTGGCCATGAAATATTTGTCCTGGGGTATTCCAACGATGTCATGGCTTATATTCCCTCAACTACTATTCTACGTGAGGGGGGCTATGAAGGAGCAAGTTCGCAAATTGTATATGGTCTGCCTTCTACCTGGTCCCCGGATATAGAATCTAATATTATCAATGGAATGATAGAGCTGGCAAAGCAGGCCGGTGTGAAAAAAGTAGAATCAAAATTAATAAACGAATAAAAACTTTGCTGATGGAGGATAGATTATATCATTCTTCCTTAGTAAAAGGAAATACATTAAAAATGATTGAAGCTAACAACCTTAACGCAATAAGTGATATAGAGAATGATCACCTTATTGCAAAACCCTATTTCTCTGGATTTGACAAAGCACACGATACTTACAATGCCATTTCTTTAGCCAGTGATGGCAAAATTTATTACATACTTTCTTCAGACTCTATAGAAGTAGGGGGACAAATGTGTGTATATGATCCCAAAACTGATCAGATCAGCTTTCTAGCTGATTTAACTGAAATATGTGGTGAGAAAGACATGAAGCGAATACCTCAGGGTAAAAGTCATGTCAATTTTGAAGAAAATGATGGAAGGCTCTACTTTGCTACGCATATCGGGTATTATGAACTAATTAATGGTATGGATCGTATGCCAGAAAACCCTCCCCCGGGATATCAACGCTACGGTGGTGGCCATTTTCTGGCTTATGACCTCAGGACTGGGAAATACATAGATTTAGCGACCGTACCGGAGGGAGAAGGTATCCTGACAATGACGATGGATAAGCAGCGAAAGCAGCTTTATGGAATCACCTGGCCCAAAGGAAATTTTATTAGGTATGATATCTGCCAAGACAAACTGACCAGCTATGGCCTGGTCTCCGCTATGGGAGAAGCCGGTGTGCCGGGAGAAGACTATCGGGTACTTTGTCGCTCTTTGTGTGTGGACCCCCGTGATGGTAAAGTTTATTTCTCTTCTGCCGAAGGTGATATATTTTTCTTTTGTCCAGAAAGGGGGGCAATACAGAAATTGGAAGAAGTGAATTTAAGGCGAGACTATTTTGGCGTATATGATACCGACAGACCCGGCAGTATGGGCTACAACTGGAGAAAAATTTTCTGGTATCCTCCGGAAGAAGTTGCCTATGGAGTTCATGGTAACTCAGGCTATCTATTCCGCTTTGACCCAACCAAAAAGACAGTAGAACTGGTAGAGCGGATTACCTCTGCACCCTCCAGAAAAAGTGGTATGTATGACCAGTTTAGTTATGGTTATCTGGGATTTCAGTTAGCACCCGATGGTGAAACCATCTATTATCTTACCGGTGGACCTATCTACAAAAATGGAAAGCGGATTGAGGGTAAGAAATCCATAGCAAAAGGAGCGGCAAAGGGGCTGGAGAATTTGCATTTGGTAACCTACAATATCCAACGGCAAAAATACCAGGATCATGGTCGTGTTTTTTATCAGGATGGCTCAAGGCCTACCTATGTGAATTCCATTGCAGTAGGTAAAGATGGTCATATTTATATGCTCGCCAGATTTGAGCATGAAGGAAAACAGATTCAGGATCTGGTAAAATTTGCTGATCCTCTTGCTAAAATATAGGATTTCTGTCAAAAAATATTTTCATAGAATTTATAACATAAATCACTTTTACTAAACCATAACTTGAAACATGATGATCAAATCAATAGTAATATTTACTTTTTTGTCTGCTGTCTTAGGCTGTTCCAGCCCCCGGGGAAATCATACGGAGAATAGTCAGGAAGAAAATGCTACAAAAGAAGATAAGGAGCAGTTCAGCAGTAGTGAGTCCGAAGGCTGGACCATGTTATTTGATGGAAGTGGTACTGACCATTGGGTAGAACTGGGTACCGATCAATTCCCTGAAAACGGCTGGGAAATAGAAAATGGAGCTTTGGTATTGCATGAGGGAGGGAACATTGTCACCAAAGAGAAATATGGTGACTTTAATCTTAGCTTTGAGTTTAACCTCACCGAAGGGGCTAACAGTGGGATTAAGTATTATGTGGCTGAGATTACCAACGAAAAAAATGGTGAAACAGCGATAAATGGCCCAGAATATCAGATTATTGACGACGTGAATAATCCTGATATACAGGATCGTAAAGACGAAACAGTAACTACTGCCGCGCTTTATCTTTTATACAGTCCTGAAAACAAAAAGCTTTTACCTCCCGGACAATGGAACCAGGGAAGCATCGTATCTAAAAATAATCAGGTAGAACACTGGCTGAATGGAGTAAAGGTGGTCAGTTATGAAAGAGGAAGTCAGGATTTTCTTCAAAAGAAAATGAATACCAAATTTAAAAATTACACTAATTATGGTGAGGTGCCAAGTGGACATATAATGCTTACCGACCATCATGATAAGGTCTATTTCCGCAATATTAAGATCAAGCGTCTATAGCAAAATAGCTATACGCACACAGTTCAGAGGTATGAGAAACATCAGTTCCTTCCTATACAGGCTTTCTAACATCTATGCTTAAGGCTAACAGTCACCAGATTCATTGCTTGATCCCACTCACTGCCAAAAGATATTGAAGTAAAGTAGGAGGGAAGGTGGGATATGACAGACATGATCTTCATCATTCAGAGGGTTGTGAGGGAGGGACGCAAACATGTTAGCGAAAAAACACGCTGGGTACACAGCCCACTTAAATTAGGTTTGTACTGGTTATGTATACATTTAGGTCAATAGCCTGAAGATGTATTACGCTAGCGTAGGAAGAACAAAGCCGAACTTCATATCATCAAGCGGGTTTTAGATGGTATCATTACAATTATACCTCACATACCAATAGAAATAAGTATGCAACACTACTTTATTCTCACAGGCGCTATGGGCAGTGGTAAATCAACGCTATGCACGGAATTAGAAAAACTTCATATTCCTGTAATCCACGAGCCAGCTCGTCAGATCCTTGCCGAACAAAGAAGCTTTGGTGGCAGAGGCGTACCGGAAATAGATCCTCAACACTTTACTGACCTGATGCTTTCCAGGGCTATTTATCACTATCGTGAGCATGCACAGGTTACGCATCCTATCCTCTTTGATAGAGGCATTGCTGATATGATCGGTTATGCTGATTTGTTTGGGTTAGATCTACAGGTATATCAGCAGGCAGCTGAGCGCTACCCTTACCATGCCACAGTCTTTGTTACGCCAGACTGGCCAGAGATTTATACTACCGATGATGAACGTAAAATGACATACCTCCAGGCAAAAGCTTTTGGAGATAAACTTAGAGAAATTTACATTGAATTAGGCTACAGCTTGTATGAGCTACCCAAAACATCAGCCAGCCACAGAGCACAATTCATCATTTCTTTTCTTCAAAAACAATAAAGAGTCTATCCTTTTGCTCACTGGAGAGCATATCCTTTTGTCCTATCCATGAAGCAGCTTATACAGGAGAAAGCAATACCATGAATAGAGTGAGAAGGAAGAAAGCTGTTTGAAAGTGAGCTTTTTGGGAAGTTGTATTTCGTGTCAGCAGACCTCATAGATATCTATGCTTAGCGCAAATGAGAGAACATCTCTTAGACGCAGCTTACGATTTCAAAGCCTGTCAGCTTGTCTGGCTAAAAACAAATACATTTTTTAAACTAAAAAATTCATAATCACAATTATGCGTCTTTGGTTAATTTTTAGTTATTCATTAAATTTTTGTTAAATTTTGAAAATGTAAAAAATGTCATTAAATATAAAGTAGGAAATATAATCCTGGAATGAATAATTTTTAATCTTATAAGATTGAGTGTATTAAGAAAAAAAAATGAAGAAAAGTTAATCAAACAGTTAAAAGCTGGAGATAAAAATGCTTTCAAGGTATTATTTGAACAGTACAAAAATACAGTTTATAAGTATGGCTATTTGGTCACTCGTTCACAAATGACAGCAGAAGAGACAGTGCAGGAGGTGTTCATGAAAATATGGCAAAACCGAAAGCAGCTTGATTCTGGCCGCTCCTTTAAACCTTATTTGTTTACCGTCACTAAGCATCATGTTTACAATCTGCTGAGGAAAGCAACCAATGACGAAAAGCTAAAGGCACAGGTGTATTATCAGCAGGACTACATCTGTCATGCGACTGAAAACCAGATTGCATATCATGAATTGGAGAAGCTGCAAAACGAAATTATAGCCATGCTCCCTACGCAAAGGCAGCGGATATTTCGTATGAGTCGGATGCAGGGCCTGAGCCATAAAGAGATCGCCCAGCAATTGGGTATTTCTACAAATACGGTGAAGGATCAAATTGTAAAAGCTACCAAAACGCTCAAAGAATACTTTCGCACCCATGCAGATGTAGCAATGCTGCTGGTCTGTTGTAATCATCTTTTTCTGTGAACATTTCCAGGTAAAGACTTACCCTCATCGCATATCCCCCCCCTTAGCTTCAGGAAGTGATTGCCTCTCCCCTCCTCTAATTTCTTTCATCAATATTTAATTGATATCTATAATAGTTCAGATTGATAAGTCACACGCAAAGTAATTCTACCATATGGCCTTTCTGAAATGCTTCCTTCTGCTACAGAATGGAAATGTTTGAGCCGCAATACATTAAACAAGCAGTGGTTTCTGGGCTCATGTTTTCTTCCCTTGTTTAAATATTTAAAAAAATATTTGATGCACGATCGTCTATCTGTCTTTGGGAGGTGTACTATATATAAAGACTAATCAATTAAACTCTTGAAAGAAGACCAATACATAAAGGCGCTTTTTGAAAAGTTTATCGCAGGCAAGTGCAGTAGGGAAGAGCTTGAAATGCTGATGACTTACATCAACAAGACCGAAGACTCAAAAAACCTGCCCGGTATAGAAGAAGTACAGGCCAGGCTAGAGGACATGCCGGACCTGAATAATAAACGTGCCGACAACATACTTGAGTACATTCTGGATACAGAGCAGGAAGAAGTCGTACTTCCCAAGAAAAAAGTTAAGCCCATGGGCAGGCTACAGATGGCTGCGGCCATCGGAGGAGTATTGCTTCTGCTGGGGGTATGCTATCAGCTCTTTTTTGCCAAGCTTACTCAGGAGTACAGCACAGCATACGGTGAAGTACGTACCATTGAACTTCCTGATGGTTCAGAAGTGATGCTTAATGCCAACTCTAGTCTACGTCTGCATGATGACTGGGATGAGGAGGAAGTCCGAGAGGTCTGGCTGACTGGTGAAGGCTTTTTCTCCGTGCTGCATACTGAAGAAGACCAGCAATTTGTAGTGCATACCCGTCAGGGGCTGAGTGTAGAGGTCCTGGGAACCAAATTTAATGTGAATGACCGGCAGGCACGGATACAGGTAGTGCTCAATGAAGGCAAAGTAAAGGTAAAGGCTCCCGCAGAGGTTGATGAAGAAGAGCGCTTGCTGATGCCGGGAGAGATGCTCGAGTTCAGTCAGGAAGGGATGCACCAGCAGGCAGTCAATACAGAGCTGTATACTTCCTGGCGACACAACCGGCTTCAGTTTGAAAACACTCCTCTTGATGAGGTGTTCGGCCTGATCAGAGACAATTACGGCTACGAGGTACAATTTGAAGATAGTGGCATAGCTGATTTGAGATTTTCGGGTTCAAATGCTGCTGATGACCCAAAGCTTCTGCTCCAGACCCTTAGCAAGTCATTCAAACTGGATATACACAAACGAGATAATGTACTGCTGGTCAAGTACAAAAAAGATACCCTGCCAGCGCAGGAAATTAACTCGTAAACGAACGTTGGCAATATTACTAATACAACCCTAATACAAAACAATTATGAAAAAAGCTTATCTGATCAGAAGTATGATGTTGATAGCTCTGCTAGGACTCGTCATACCCAACATCAATGCGCAGGAGTTAGCTACGCTAACAAAGCCAAACAATTACGCTAATCCTAAACAACCATCGGGCAAAGCCCTTATCAATGTAATTCGTGATCTGGAAAAAGCGTACAAAATACGTTTCAACTACAATACCGAGCTGATTAGCGGAAAGACGATTGATAGTGTCACTGTACGTGCTATTGGCAATGAAGAAACAGCGCTGGAAGAATTATTGGATCAGTTGCTCCTGCCACTGGACCTCAGGTACGAAAAGCTGAAGCAGGGGCATTATGTCATTTATGAAAGCTCCAGTTGGAGAAATAGTGTCAATCAGTTTAAGGCAGACGAAAAAAGTGCCAGCTCTCCTCAAAAGCTTGCGGCAACCAAACCAGTAGAGCAGCAGATTAGTGGTACGGTAAAAGATGGGGAGAGTGGAGAAGTACTGCCTGGTGTCAATGTACTGGCTAAGGGTACAACTTCCGGTACAGTCACTGACATTGATGGCGCATATCGGCTCAGTGTTGCAGATGATGTCACTAGCCTGGTTTTTTCTTCTATCGGTTATGTAACTGAAGAAGTTGCTATCAATGGCCGTACCACTATTGACCTGGAGATGATGCCTGACATTCAATCTCTTTCCGAAGTAGTGGTGATCGGCTACGGTACGCAGAAAAAGAGTGACTTGACAGGTGCTGTTTCTACGGTAAAAGGCGAAACGCTACAGGAAAGGCCTTCTGCGACCCTCAACCAGGCACTATCAGGTAGGATGACAGGCGTGAATGTTTCTACCAACTCCGGGCGTCCAGGTGGGAAAACTAATATCAGAATCAGGGGAAACACTTCTGTAAGTGTAGCCAATGATCCGCTTTACGTAGTGGATGGCGTTATACTGGTAGCTTCAGGCCTGGCCAACAGTAGTTCACCCATTGACTATCTTAACCCCAATGACATTGCTTCTATAGAAGTACTTAAAGATGCTTCGGCTACCGCGATCTATGGTGCCAGAGGTGCTAACGGGGTCATTATGGTGACCACTAAGAGAGGAAATAAAAATGGTGGAGAGGTTAGCTATAATAATTATTTTAGCTTAGGTACACTTCCTAAAAAAATTCCCTTACTAAACTCAGAAGAGTTTCTGATGGTAGAAGACATTGCCTATCAGAATGCTGAAAAATATGATCCGGTAGGTTTTGCCGCCGGCAAATATCAGGACCCTGCACTAAAAAGAACCGACCCCAGGTTATTTGATGAGAACGGTGATCCGATCTACGATACGGACTGGCAGGATGAAGTCACTCAGAAAGCCTTTAGTCAGAGCCATCAGCTATCTTTTACCGGAGGAAATGAGAAAGGCAGCTATGGCGCATTTTTAGGCTATGTGAATGAAGAAGGCCTGATGAGAGAGTCCTGGTTAAAAAGGTACTCTGCCCGCTTTGTTTTTGATACCCAGATTCGTGAGTGGTTTAAGGTAGGAGGTAGCCTCAGTTACAACAATCAGAATGAAAGACATGTACAGGGCGTTTGGGTTGGAAGAAATATGGTGGAAAATCTGCCTATAGTACCGGTAAAATATCCTGACGGAAGCTGGGGAGGCAACTCTGACTATCCGGGTATGGAAGGTGGTCCTAATCCGGTAAGGGTTGGTGAGGAATACGAAAACTACCTGAAAACCAATACCGTGCTGGGTAATGTATTTACCAACATCACCTTAGCTGAAGGGCTGGACCTGAGAACTACAGTAGGTGTTAATAATATTGAACAAAGAATCAGTACCTATGGTGGGCGCGAGCTTAGTTTTATCTCCAGCAACCAGAAAGGTGATGCCTCTTTAACTACGGACCAGCATGTCTCATGGCAGTTGGAAAACTATCTCACCTATACCAAAGAAATTGAAGACCATACATTCACAGGGCTTTTAGGAGTCTCCTGGCAGCACATTGACCGCTTTAGCTTCAATGCGAGAACCCAGAACTTTACTGATGATTATTATAGCTTCAACAATCTGGGGGCGGGCTCAGTGGTAGTAGCACCAAACTCAAATGCTTATGGCTACGGACTTAACTCCTATTTTGGTAGAATAAACTACGGCCTGCTGGATAAGTATCTGGTAACTGTGACCGGACGTATGGATGGTTCTTCAAAATTTGGTGAAGCTAACCGTTATGCGTTTTTCCCTTCTGCGGCGCTGGCCTGGCGAGTGTCTGAAGAGGAGTTTATCAAAAATATTCCCGCCATTTACAATCTAAAGTTACGCACCAGCTATGGAGTAACTGGAAACTCAGAGATCGCAGCTTATCAGGCGCTGGCAGGTATGCAAAACTACAATTACATATTTGGAGGAAGTTTGAATACCGGTACTGGTATCAACCGTCTGGCTAATCCAAGTTTACAATGGGAGAAAACCAAACAAATAGACGCCGGTGTTGAGTTGGGGCTGTTCAATGGTCGTTTGTCACTGGAAGCCGATGTGTATCGTAAGCTAACGACCGACATGCTTTTACAATCTCCGGTACCTGCAAGTAGCGGATATACTACCGTCACCAAAAACATCGGAAGCATGGTAAACAAGGGAGTGGAGTTCGCCATCCATACGATCAATGTAGAGAATAATGACTTTAGCTGGTCTACCAACTTTAATATCTCAATCAATAAAAATGAAGTGACCGCGCTCTCCGGTGGTAGTGATATCTTCAACGGTGCTAACATTATTCGAGTGGGTGAGCCGGTGAGTACTTTCTTTGGGCTGGTGCATGTAGGTACCTGGAATACCGATGAAGAATCAACCGCCGCCCAGTACAACCGCCTTCCCGGAGATGTAAAGTATCTGGATATTAACGAGGATGGCAAAATCAACCAGGCAGATCGCGCTATTCTGGGTAAAGGTATTCCCGATGGCTTCGGCACATTTAGCAATACGTTTAAGTACAAAAACTTTGACCTGCTGATTGACCTGCAGTTTCAGTACGGAAACGAAGTACTATGGAGAGCGCAACACTCACTGGAAGACCGCCAGGGAATTGCTAACAGTTTTGCCTCAGTGCTCGACGCCTGGACGCCAGACAATCAGGATACGCGCATTGCCCAGATCCGCCCTATCGCGGCAGGTTATGATACCAACGATGATGCCTCTAAAATCTATGATGGCTCATTCATCAGAGGCAGAAATATCTTGCTGGGCTACAATTTCTCTCCAGAGATTACTGACAGGCTTAGGCTGAAAAGACTCAGAGTATACGGCTCAGTACAGAACTTCTTTCTCAGTACGGAATTTCCCGGCTATGATCCCGAGTCTCAGACTTCAGGGCATACCTTTGGGCAGGGCTATATTTCCTACAATGAATACCCTAAGCCCAGAGTATTTATGATCGGTTTGAATGCCTCTTTCTAAAATTCCTGACTGACAGAAAAACGATAATACTATGAAATTTAATATAAATACATACTGCTCTTTGTGCCTTGTAGCACTACTTTCTATGATGGGTACTGCCTGTACTGATTTTCTGGATGAATCTGATCCGTCTAATTTTACTGTTGAAAATTATTTTCAAACACAAGGGCATGCCGAAAGTGCAATAACTTCCATCTATGCCAGCCTGAAAGATATCAGGGGGGGAGGCTACGGAGGAAGCCCCTGGCTGATGCTGGAGTTTCAGACCGGCCTAGCCAATACCGAATTGGGGCAAGCCCAAGATAGTCAGATCATTCGTGACCTGGTTAATACTTCGGACAATGGGTATGGTGTAACCCACTGGAACAGCAGCTATCGTGGAATAGCCAATGCCAACATTGCCCTGGCTAATATCCCTGGTATCACTATGGATGAAGGCCTCAAGCAAAGGCTGCTGGGCGAAGCCAGGTTTTTACGTGCATACTATTATTATAACTTGGTAAGAATTTTTGGTGAAATACCGCTGATTACCGAGCCTGTGGATTTGAATTCGCCCATACTTTACCCCCCTCAGTCTTCAGTAGAAGAAGTGTATGAGCTGATTGTAGCTGATCTGATAGAAGCAGAGCAGTCTGGACTTCCATACACCGACCCCGATGGGAGAGCTACGCTGGGTGCTGTAAAATCTTTGTTGTCTAGTGTATACCTTACCATGGCGGGCTATCCTTTGCAAAAAGGGAGTGAGTACTATCAAAGAGCGGCGAATAAAGCCAAAGAAGTGATTGACTCAGGCGAGTTTGCCCTCTTCCCTGGCTATGACGACTTGCATGACCCGGCTTTGAAAAATACAGGAGAGCACATTTTTATGGTACAGTTTGCTGCGTTTGTAGATCCAGCGAACTGGCAGCCTCTTATTATCCCTTATAACCAGAACATCTCTGCCTATTCTGCACAGACAGGGGCTATTTTTGCAGAAGAAAAATTTGTGGAGTCTTACGAGCCCGGCGATAAGAGAGCCGAAGAAAAACAGTTTTATTACCACTACTATTCACTTAAAGCCGATAGGTCAGATACTATCAACCTGGGGGGCTACTATCTGTATAAGCATTTTGATGTAGAAGCCAATCTTAATACGGCTAGCAGTGACCTTAACTGGCCTCTTATACGCTATGCTGAAGTTTTACTCATTTACGCAGAAGCTTCCAACGAAGTCTCAGGGCCTACTGCTGAAGCTTATGAAGCAGTGAATAAAATTCGTAGAAGGGCAGAGCTGCCTGAGCTCTCCGGACTGAGTAAAGATGAGTTTAGAGAAGCGGTGTGGAAAGAGCTTTGGCATGAGCTGAGCTACGAAAACAAAACCTGGTTTGATATGGTGAGAATCAGAAAAGGCTTTAACCTCAACACCCTGGAGTTTGAAGATTATGTAGGCTATCAGTTCATCAACGGCCCTACGCTAACTGAAAGAGAGCTTCTTTATCCTATTCCTACAGATGAACTTAGAAACAACGAACATCTGGTACAAAACGAAGGATATTAATCAGACACATACGCTATAATTCTCATATACTGAAGAGAGGATAGGTGACAAGCTTCACTTATCTTCTCTGCTTTGAGTATACAAACGCCTACAAGGCTGAACAGATAAGCATACCCTCTACGATAACAACTAATACATGACAACCAGCTTCAGAACACTCTTCCACACTATATGCATGGGCATTATAGCTGCCTGCATATGGGGGTGCAGCTCATCAGAAACCCCAAAACTAAAGCTTTCAAAAAGTGACCACATCCTGCTGATCGGTAACAACCTGAGTTCAAGGATGATGAACTACGGTTACTTTGAGACCGAACTTCAGCTACGCTACCCAGACAGCCTCCTTTTTATCCGTAACATGAGCGATGGCGGCAATACCCCCGGCTTCAGGCCGCATGCCAGCCGAAACTCTCCCTGGGCATTTCCCGGAGCAGAAAAATACCAGACTGCCCTGGCCAACTACCCTGATAGCAGCGGACATTTCTCCACTACCGACAAAGGACTCAACTCCGACAGCAAAGGTCATTTTGAAACAGAAGACCAATGGCTTACGCGACTGGAAGCTGACATCATCATCGCTTTCTTTGGTTATAGCGAGTCATTTCAGGGAGAAAGTGGAATAGAAAGTTATAAGGCTGAGCTGGATGCGTTTGTGCAGCATACGCTCGACCAGCAGTACAATGGTGAGCATGCTCCTCAACTGGCCCTGGTATCGCCTATTGCATTTGAAGACCTTTCTGATCAGTTTGATCTTCCTGATGGCCAGCAGGAAAACGCTAATCTATCCTTGTATGCTCAAGCGATGGAAGAGGTAGCGGCAAAATATGAGGGGGTTCATTTTGTAGATATGTATTCCCCTACTAAATCCTGGTATCAGGAGAGCGAAGCACCTCTTACCATAGATGGCTTTCAACTTACTGATGCAGCTTATGCGAAGTTTTCTGAATCTTTGGTCAACAAACTTTTCGGAGAGAAAGAGGCCGAAGCTGCAGCGCATCGTGAGCTGGTGCATGCCGCAGTGATGGAGAAGAACTGGATGTGGCACAACGATTATAAAATACCAAACGGAGTACATGCCTACGGGCGCCGTTACAACCCTTTCGGGCCAGAAAATTATCCTGCTGAGATTGAGAAAATCCGAGAGATGACCGCCCTACGTGATGAAGCCATCTGGCAGGCTGCCCAGGGCAAAAAAATGGATCTGGCTGCTGCAGATGCCAAAACGAAAAAGCTGCCTGATATCAAAACCAATTACAAACCCAGTAAGAAAAACGGCAATCCCGAATACCTCTATGGTCAGGATGCTTTAGACAAACTGCACACGCCTCCCGGTTACAAAATAGAGCTATTTGCCTCCGAACAGGACTTTGATGACCTGGCCAACCCTGTGCAGATAGCTTTTGACAATAAAGGGCGCCTCTGGGTAGCTACCATGCCCAGCTACCCTCACTATAAGCCCGGCGACGCTAAGCCCAACGACAAACTTATTATTCTGGAAGATACGGACGGTGACGGCCGTGCCGACCAGCAAACTACTTTTGCTGATAGTCTTCACTTACCGCTGGGTTTTACCATAGCCGCTGAGGGCGTATACATCTCTCAGGGAACTAACCTGATGCTGTATCAGGACCTGGATGGAGATGATCGTGCAGATACCCACGAAATTCTGTTGAGTGGTTTTGATGATCATGACACGCATCATGCACACAGTGCATATACTACCGATCCTTCTGGAGCGATTTATATGGGAGAGGGGACATTTTTACGTACAAGTGTAGAAACCCCCTATGGCCCGGTAAGAGGCACCAATGGTGGATTTTATCGCTATGATCCTAACCGTAAAAAACTGGAAAGAGCCGCCCAGCTTTATATCCCTAACCCCTGGGGTATTGCTTTTGATGAGTGGGGACAGGATTTCTTTGCCGATACTTCCGGCCCTGATGTGCATTGGATGATGCCCGGTACCGTTAAGCCTATGTATGGGGTAGTGACTCCCAAGTCCAGAAATCTGATAGAAGAGGCCCATAGGGTACGCCCTACTTCCGGCTTAGAGTTTGTCTCCAGCCGTCACTTTCCTGATGAGGTGCAAGGCGATCTGCTAATCAATAATACCATTGGCTTTTTGGGCACCAAGCAACATAAGCTGATAGATGATGGCACTGGCTATCATAGTGAACACCGTTATGACTTGATTTGGAGCGAAGATAAAAACTTTCGTCCGGTAGATATGGAGTTTGCCCCTGATGGCTCACTGTATATAGCAGACTGGCACAATGTGCTTATCGGGCATATGCAGCATAATGCTCGTGACCCTTACCGTGATCATGTACACGGACGTATCTACAGAGTCACTTATCCTTCTCGCCCATTGATAGAGCCTGCCAAAGTAGATGGTGCCAGCATAGAAGTGCTGCTGGACAACCTGAAGCTTCCGGAGTACAGAACCCGCTCGCGTAGCCGCCGTGAGCTTCGCCGCTATGCCGCCTCAGAAGTACAGGCCAGCCTCTACAACTGGATAGACCGCCTGGATCAGGATGATCCACGCTACGAACACCACCTTCTGGAAGCCCTGTGGGTAAGCTGGGGGTTCAACAAAGTGGATGAATCCCTGCTACGCCAGTTGTTACGGTCAGAAGATTTCCATGTGCGGGCAGCTGCGGTGCGCGTATTGCGTTATAACGCCCATCAGATAGAAGATCAGCCCGAACTTTTGATGCAGGCAGCCAATGACAAGCATGGCAGGGTAAGGCTGGAGGCCATCACTGCTGCCTCCTGGCTAGACAAAGAGGTGGGGCTGCCTATCGTAGAAGCTGCGGGTAAACAACCTTTGGATGACTGGATCATTGATGCTTATGAAACAGCGCTGGCGCATCTGAATGGACACCCTCGGCAGGAGAAAGAAGAAATAGCAGTAAAAACCTCGCTGAAGGGTAAAGAAAGAGAACTCTTTCTGAAAGGGAAAGAAATATATAATCGTGAGGGATATTGCAGTACCTGCCATCAGCTGGATGGAAAAGGGCTGACAGCTTCTGGTTTTCCTCCGCTGTCGCAAACTCCCTGGGTCAATGGAAGCGAAGAGCGGCTGATCAAAATTGTGCTTAAAGGCCTGATGGGCCCTATTGAAGTAAAAGGCAAAGAATACCCCGGGCAGGTACCGATGACACCATTTGGCGGCATGCTAAATGATGAGGAAGTAGCTGCGGTACTTACCTTTGTGCGTAACTCCTTCGGTAACCAGTCCTCCGCCATTGATCCTGAAAAAGTTAGAGTGGTGAGGGAGGAAGTATCTGGACAGACAGGCTTCTATTCTCCTGACGAATTACTCCGTGAACATCCGCTGGAAAAAAAGCTGTCCAGCAAATAAGATGATAAAAGATTATTTGATTTGGAAACTGAAAAGTCCGGGAATGACATTACCGACCCGGAGGGAGATAAAATGATATGAATAATTGCACAAAATTATGAGCTTGATTTTGTTGATTTAACATTATTTCCAATTCTGTCACTTGTAGCTCATTTTCCTTCAGCCTATAATTTTGATTTATGTTAATACGCTAAAGAATGATTTACAAGTGACTAAAAACTGATTATATAAATGTAAGCTTCCTCTTTAAAGATTTACTCACTTTCACTTGCATGAACTTCTCATTGAGTTCTTTTATCCTTCGGTTCTCATCAGCTAGAACTCTTTCATCTTTTCTGAAGAGTATGCGATGGCCGAATGAATAAGAGAGAGAAAAAAGAATAGTAAAAGTTGTGTTATTAGTGAAGCTTCTACCTGGCAATACCACTGAGCAACAATTTTTTTTTTAGACGAAGAACGCATTGTTTAGCGTATAAAAGTAGGGCTAGTTATTCTGTTTTGTATGCGCTAAAACATATCATTTAAATACAATCTATGAGAGTGATTTGCTCAAAAAGCTCACCGAATAGGTAACCTAAGAAATAAGAATTGGTGAATAAAATGTAGGGCGTAACAACAAGAAACCCTTCAAATCTTAAAATTTGAAGGGTTTTGTGAGTCAATGAATTAAAGATGCAGAGTGTATCGCTCTGAATAATAATTTCAAACAACTGAAAACCAGCAATTTGTGAAATAAAAATAGGCCTGGTCACGGAATAGGTCACCGAATTGCTTGAGACAATTTATTGTGAAGCCCATAGTGAAGCATTATATTGTAGATAATCACGATGAGTTCACTCATCAGTCTATCAAATGCATCTTCTTAAAAACGGAGTATAAAATATTAGCCATTCGTAAAGCAGATAAAACAATTCAGGATGAAAGCCTTTACAAAGACAAAGTATGGAGGACCTGAAGTGCTTCAACTGGAAGAGGTAGAAAAGCCCTCTTTGAAAGATGACCAATTCCTGGTTAAAGTTGTAGCAAATTCAGCTAATCCCGCTGACTGGCATATTCTTCGGGGAAAACCCTTTTTTGCACGCTTCTCTTTCGGATTGTTCAAACCCACAAATAAAATCCTGGGGGCTGATTTTGCAGGCATCGTGGAGGAAGTAGGCAGACATGTAAAGCATTTTAAGGTTGGCGATCGGGTATTTGGAGAATCCCTTGAAGGCGGGGCTTTTGCTGAATATACACCTGTAGTAGCCAATGAATGTAGCAAAATGCCTGAGGGAACAGGTTTTGCTGAAATGGCCTGTGTTCCTATCGCAGGACTAACAGCTTTGCAGGCACTTGTCAATCATGGACAACTTAAAGAGGGAGAGTCAGTTTTCATCAATGGCGCTTCAGGAGGTGTCGGTCATTTTACGGTACAAATTGCAAGAGCCTATGGGGCTAAAGTAACAGCTGTTTGTTCCAGTAAAAACATTGCCTTTGTCAAGGCTTTAGGTGCTGATCAAGTGATTGCATATGATAAAGAAAATATCCATCATCACAATGGGAAATACGACCTCATCATTGACACACATGGCAATCTTTTTCATTCAGACTACAAACGCATGGGCCAGCGAGGGGTTATGGTAGGTTTTACTAGCTTGGGTCATATGATATCTTTGCTCTTGAAGAGAGCTACAAGTAAATTCCCACTACAGCAATTTACAGCGAAAGCCAACACCAAAGATTTAGAGACACTAGCATCTTTAATTCAAAATGGAAAAGTCCAAGTATACGTAGAGAAGACTTATTCTTACAAAGACATCCCAGAAGCCATAGGTTATATTGAAGCCATGCGCACCCGGGGAAAAGTGGCCATGCTATGGGAAGACATAGCAGAGGTAGATGCAAGACGAAAAAGCACATCTTACTAGCCCGGGGTTTGCGTCAACTGTGCTGAGTAGCAAACCAAAAGTTTTGTTCTTATGATCTAACTGAGCGCATAATTCAAACCTTTGCTAGACTTGGTTGCTACTAGCTTAGCAACTACCAGAAGTCAAAACTGTAAGACAAAGTTTCCTCAAAATCAGTCCAAACAATTTAAAATTACTAAATCAGAGATAGGCTATCAGAAAAGAAGAAAACTAAAGCTTGTTTAAATAACAACTATCTAGGTAGCTACGACTTTCTTTAATACCAGTTTCTGGAGACATAACTTCACGCGTAGATAATTTTATTAATGTAAATTTTCATATCGCCAATATTTTGTTTAAATAAGAGCTGTTATTACAATTTCATTAATAATATCAATATCTCAATTGAAAAATGAAGTAAACCTGTGGAATGCATTTCGTAAGGGTGACCGGCAGGCATTTGAGCGACTGTACCGATTACACTACACTGCCATATACCATTATGGATATCGTTTTACTACTGATACTGAAACAATTAGAGATACCGTCCAGACATTATTTGTTGATTTATGGCGAAGGCGGGAGCATCTTGGAGATACGAATCAAGTACGGCCCTACCTTTATCAAGGAATGCGTCGACTGCTTGTCAAGCAACTGAATGCACAACGGGAAGTACACACTCAGAATATGTTGGCTGTTACTATTCAGTCTTCACATGAAGATGATTTGATCGCCTCAGAAAAAACAAGTCTTCAAATGTTGAAGATCCAAGATGCGATTCAGAGTTTAAGCCACAAACAGCAGGAAGTGGTTTATCTTCGCTTTTATGAAAATATGGATAATCAGAGTATAGCAGAACGTATGGATATCCATATCAACACCGTGTATAATTTAGCTTACCTAGCCATGACAAACTTACGTCGGCTACTAAAAAAACCAACTGATCAATTTTTTCTATTGATGCTATTTTTTCTATAGCGTCTTATCTTATTGCCATACTGGCAACGTAATCCTGTTTACGATATGACAACTATAAGTATATCAGTTTTTTATTGTAGAGGATGAAAAAAAGTAAAAAAACTCAAGAAACAACCGTTAGATTCTTGCTATTCCCTTCCTAATAATAGTAAAACTAAAGATCTCTTGGAAGAGGAATATAAAAGTTTCACTATTGACGAGTTTGTACAAGATGCCTTCTTCTATGAATGGGTAACTGCTCCAACTGTGCATCATGAGAGTTTCTGGCAATCTTGGTTGTATTTGCATCCTGAAAAGAGAACCGAAGTAGAAGAGGCAAGACAAATAATTATAGCGCTTATTTCAAAGGAAACGGCTTCTGTTGCTAATTATTTAGAACAAGATTGGCAACAAATTCAGGCAAGTATGGGTGATGCAAAACCGGTTTCATTTTACCGAAGGAGCATACCAAGGCGTGCTATCGCTGCTTCTGTTTTATTATTGCTAAGTTTTGGATATTATTTCTGGTGGCAGGCAGAAAGTCATGACTGGCAATATATTGTGACCCCTTATGGAAAACAACAAAGTGTTATTTTACCAGATGGCTCTGAAGTTGTACTCAACGGTAATACACAACTGCGTTATGCAACAGTTTGGGACACTGCAGCAGAAACAAGAGAAGTATGGCTTGATGGAGAGGCTTTTTTTCATGTAACTAAGCAAAAAAAGAAAAACGTTCAGGTCAGCGGGGTGCCTGTAAAGTTCACGGTACATACAAGTCACATACAGGTAGAGGTATTGGGTACGGCGTTTAATGTGCGAAGCAGAAAGAAACAGGCGCAAGTGGTGCTGAGTGAAGGTAGCGTATTAGTACATGATACGTTCAAAGACTCGCTCATGCTTGAACCTGGAGAAATGGTTGAATTCAATGAACAACAGCCTCGTCTGGCAAAACGGTCGGTTAATGATAAAGTTTATACTTCCTGGAAGGAACAGAAACTTAGCTTTGACAATCAAACAGTTGCCGATATTTTTCGTCGGCTGGAAGATACCTATGGATGGAAAATTGAAACAAACAATAAAGTTTGGCTACAAGAGCACTATACAGGGTCAGTACCAGTAGAGCAGGTAGAGCTTTTGTTCGATAAACTAGCCACGCTATATGATATGCGGGTGAAAAGGCAAGGCAAAACAGTTTGGTTTGAAAAAAAGTAAAAAGGCCTTTTCTAACCATTTGAAGTAGTCGGAACAGATCTTAAATAGTTATATATTTTTAATGTAAAAGTTATGGCTCAATTATTTTACTCCCTTCTCTATTCTGGTATGCTACTACTCATGGTAGGTATGGTTGTGCCTGGAATATCCCAGTCTCTCGCTCTATCTTCAACTAATCCGGCACAGAAACCACAAGAACAGCAAATAGCGCTGGTGGATGTCCTGACTGCGCTGGAAGATAAACTAGGTATATCCTTTGATTATGCAAACACAATGATAAAAGATAAGAAGGTTCCTTCTAAAGTCATAAAAGAAAATCCGACTGATGTGGACTGGTATCTGAACAAAATATTATCGCCTCTCCAGCTACAGGTCAAAAAATTTGGGGATGATACCTACCTGATTTATCCTAAAAAGGAAGAAAGCAAGCTTCAGTATAATCCAGCACACCTTCAGCTGAATAATTCGTCTGCTTTTCATAATACGTCATATTCTATTCCTAAAGTGTTTTTGAGAATGAAGAATGAGGGAATTGAAAGAGTCATTCAGGGAGTAGTAAGAGACAAAGAGGATGGAGGGCCACTACCTGGAGTGAATGTACTTGTAAAAAATACTACAATTGGTACAGTCACGGATGGGGAGGGGAGTTATACAATCAATGTGCCCAATGAGGATGACGTATTGGTCTTTTCTACTATTGGATACATTACACAGGAGGTAACATTGAATGGAAGGTCAGAAATTGATGTGTCTATGGATGTGAATGTTCAAAGTTTGGACGAAGTCGTGGTAACGGCATTAGGAATCAAGAAAGAAACAAAAAAATTAGGATACGCCGTATCAACTGTTGAGTCAGAACAAGTAACGGTGAACCGTACAACCAACTTCATACAGTCTTTACAAGGGAAAGTAGCTGGTGTAAATATCGCCGGTATGGCTACCGGTGCAGGAGGTTCAAGTACTATAAGGATTAGGGGACAGTCTGCTTTTGCTGGGGATAACCAGCCTTTGATTGTCGTAGACGGAATACCAATCAACAATACGCGCCAATACAGTGGCACTCAAGGTGCAAACAACTCGGACACAGGAGATGGTTTAATCAGCATCAACCCAGATATTATTGAGTCTATGTCAGTGTTGAAAGGAGGAGCTGCAGCAGCTTTATATGGCTCCAGGGCCAAAGATGGAGTAATCATGATCACCACTAAAAACCGTAGAGGAAAGAGAGGGCTAGGGATAACCTGGAATAGTAATTTTACCATAGACAGGGCTGTTGATGATACAGACTTTCAGTATGAATATGGGCAGGGAGAAAGAGGAGTAAGGCCTACTTCACCTTTTCCCGATTCAGGAGTATGGAGCTTTGGTGAAAAAATAGAACCGGGAATGACGCAGGTATTATTTGATGGAGAAGAAGTGCCTTATGTGCCACAGCGAAATCAGATTACTGATTTTTACGATGGAGGGTCTACTTTTACTAATACCCTTTCTATTGCTTCCGGAGGAGAAAATGGAGGTTTTAACCTTTCGTTATCTCAACTTAATAACGATGGCATCACTCCCAATTCAGGTTTTGAAAGGTATAATGCCAGTCTGGGGTTCACACAAAATATCGCATCAAAATTTAGTATTTCTGGAAATCTCAATTATAGCAGAGAGATTCATACTAACCCTCCGCAAATCGTAGCTCAGGATATGACATCCACGAAGACGATATATACTCTGGCGAACACTATGCCTTTATATCTTTTAGAAAAATACCAAAGGGATGAAAATGGCAATGAGATCATTTATTCTAGATTTCGTAACAGAACCAATCCTTATCTCTCCGTAAATGATCATTTCAATAATGTTCAAAGGGACCGAATCTATGGTAACATTACTATGCGGTATAACTTTGCTGACTGGCTCTATGTACAAGGCAGAGTCGGACAGGATTACTACTCCCGTGAACAGGAACTCAATTTTCCATCTTTAATGGCAGGCACATCTCCGGCACCTCCGGGTTTTATAAATGGAGCTGTTACTCAAGATCAGCGGAGGTTCAGAGAAATCAATTCAGATTTTTTGATAGGTGCTGAGCAGGAATTTAATGAGAAGTTTGGACTTAGCCTTACGCTTGGAGGAAATATCATGTATCAGCGCTCTGATCGTAACAGTATACGCGGACAGGATTTTATCGTGCCATGGTTATATACAATCGCCAATACAAGGGTTAGAGATCCACTTTATGAATATTCTGAACGCCGGGTCAATTCTTTGTACGGAGCAGCAGAATTTTCCTATAATGACTACCTGTTTCTGAGTGTTACGGGACGAAACGATTGGTTTTCCACCCTTTCTCCCGAAGAGAGAAGTGTGTGCTTTACCCTTCAGTTTCCGGTAGTTTTGTTTTCTCACAGGCCTTCGCAGGTTTACCTAACTGGATGAATTTAGGAAAGATCAGGGCTGCATATGCTGAAGTTGGCAGTGACACCGATGTTGCGCCTTTTTCTCATATGCTAGGCTACACTATTAATAGTAATTTGTTTCAGGGGCCTACCTCTGTACAACCTTTGGGAGCGATCGGTACAAGTGTTGTTCCAAATCCAAACCTTCGTCCTATGAGAGTAAAAGAGTATGAGTTTGGTCTTAACGTACAGCTATTTGACCGCATTAACTTTGATATCACTTATTACAATAAACTGAGTATAGATCAAATTTTACAGGCTGCCATCTCCAATACGTCTGGCTTTACTTCACAATTAATTAATGTAGGAGAAAGTGTTAACAAAGGAGTGGAAATACTACTTAATGTAACTCCCATCCAAAAGGATGCATTCTCCTGGGATGTTACATTTAACGGCGCTTATAACACTTCTGAGGTACTGAAATTAGGTTTAGATGGTAGTGA
Organism: Catalinimonas alkaloidigena; assembly: GCF_029504655.1. Lineage (NCBI taxonomy): Bacteria > Pseudomonadati > Bacteroidota > Cytophagia > Cytophagales > Catalimonadaceae > Catalinimonas > Catalinimonas alkaloidigena. The sequence continues at coordinate 4,893,457 of NZ_JAQFIL010000001.1, read as the reverse complement.
TGTTTCAATCGGAGGGACAATTCGCCAAGTAGTAGGATTGCCTTTAGGGCAAATATACAATAGAGGGTACCTACGGGATGATCAGGGTAGAAAAATATTCAATCCAAATAATGGATTGCCTGAAACAACAGCTGAAGAAATTCACCTGGGCAGCGCTATTCCCAAATGGGTAGGGGGCATTACCAATACGCTTAATTATAAAGGTTTAAGTGTATCTGCCCTGGTTGATTTCAAATTGGGTCATGATTTAATCTCCTCTGCCGAATTTGATTATGTACGACATGGGAAACATAAAAAGACTTTGGTTGGACGAGCAGAAGGGTATGTTATTGGAGTAGGCGTTACGCCTGATGGTAATTCTAATACTACCCAGGTTGACGTACAGACCTATTATGAAGCTGATGCGCGCATCAGAGAGGATTTTGTCTATAATGCAGGTTTTTGGAAGTTACGTCAGGTCACAATTGGCTATGATTTCACACATTTAAATGGGCTTACCGAATTTTTACCCGTGCAAGGACTTACGTTGAGTGCAGTTGCTAATAACGTGTATACTATTAAAAGATGGACTGAAAACATGGATCCTGAACAGGTACATCAGATCAACGGTACTCAGGATATTGCGCTTCCTATGGTACGTAGCTATGGACTTAATCTGAGAGTTCAGTTTTAAGGCTTGATAAATTTTCGTCAACAAAATTTTGAAAATAAACACTCATTAAGATGAAGAAAATAAATATTTCTCTACTGATGATAATTTTTAGCTTGAGCATAGTACACACAAGCTGCGATGAAGGATTCGAAGAGCTAAATACAAGTGATATTGCAATCAATGAATTGGACCCTGTTCCTATCTTAAATCACGCAGTATGGAGATCATCTCCATATTTTTTCAGGCATACCATGATCTATGAAATGGCTATAGTGCAGCATATGGTTACCCCTTTTGGTACCTCATTAGCCGGGGGCAATTACAACCAGGAAAATTTTCCTATTGCACAATATACCTGGGAAAACCATTATGAAAATATCATTAGGAATAGCGTTGATATAATATCAAAATATAAAGATGATACCAATCGCTCTAATATCTATAATATGGCAAGAATCATCCGGGTATATGGGGGTATGGTGTTGACTGACACTTACGGAGATGTCCCCTACATAAATGCTGGATTAGGGTTTATTGAAAGAAATGATGCTCCTGTATACGATTCGCAGGAATCCATTTATATGAGTATATTAAGTGAGCTGGAAGAAGCTACTGCATCATTAAGTTCAGATAGCCGGATAGAGAGTGGTGATATTTTATATGCTGGAGACATTATCCAATGGAAGCGCTTCGGTTATTCATTAATGTTACGTGCAGCCATGAGGCTTACTAAAGTAAATCCTGCCTTGGCGCAGGAGTATGTAGGAAAAGCAGTGAGCGGTGGCGTTATGGAATCGAATGATGATAATGCTATGGTTCGTCATTCATCTAATTTTACAAATTTCTTGGGCGGAGAACTGAATGGATCAGAAGCGGCTAACTTTTACATGACAAAACCTTTAGTAGATTTTTTTCAGTCCAATGATGATCCAAGGCTGGGTGTTATGGCTGTCCGCTATGTGGGAGCTACCAGTGGTAGTGGGCAAACCGAAGCCGTAGCTACCCGTGATTCTAACGATCAAATAGGCTTACCTATGGGATACGATAACAATACTATAGGTGTTAGGGCTGAAGCTGACGGAATAGGCAGTTTCTATAGCTATACCCAGTTTGACAGAAATACGATCGGAAAACAGACAGCTCCCTTTTTTATACTTACGTATGCACAGACGCAGTTTTTGTTAGCAGAAGCTGCTGTTAGGGGATGGGCTGATGGTGAGGCTGCTGACTATTTTGCAAACGGTATCCGAGGGCATATGGAGCAATTAGAAATTCATGATTCCAACTTAGCTATTGAAGAAACTGCTATCAATGCATATATACGAGCGCATCCATTAGAGGCTGGCAGTGAGCTAGAACAAATTAACACCCAATACTGGGTAGCCAGTCTTTTTAATTCCCAGGAGGCATTTGCAAACTTCCGTCGCTCAGGTTATCCGGCATTAGTACCCAATCCATATCCTCAAAGCTCAATTTCTGGAGACTTTATTCGTCGCCTGACCTATCATACCAGTGAATACACTAATAATTTGGAAAATATTAACACTGCCATAAATAGACAAGGGCCCGATAAGTTAGATACCAGAGTTTGGTGGGATCAGTAAGATTAAGCTTTCAGTTTTTACTTAAATATACTCCAAAAATGGATAGAAGAAATGTCATCAAAAATTTAGGGTTAGGGTTAGCTAGTGGTACCATAGGAGCCTTGGGCCTGACTGAAAAAGCTATGGCCCAAGGTTTTGAAGCTGCAAAATACCAGAAGGCAACCAATGGTTTACCTCCAATAAAAATAACCAACGTCAAAGCAATTTCCACACGACCGAGCGGTTCTGGTTCTAATTTAGTTGTAGTCAAAGTTGAGACCAGCGAACCTGGATTGTATGGGCTTGGGTGTGCTACTTTCACTCAGCGGGCACATGCCGTTATTACAGCAGTTGACAAATATTTAAACGATTTTTGTACTGGTAAAAGTGCTGATAATATTGAAGACATGTGGCAGTCAACTTACCACAGTTCTTACTGGAGAAACGGTCCTGTTCTAAATAATGCTCTGAGTGGGTTAGACCAGGCACTTTGGGATATCAAAGGTAAACGCGCCAACATGCCTGTTTATGAACTATTAGGAGGAAAAGTTCGTATCGCACCTCCTACCTATACCCATGCGAGTGGTAATAGTCCTGAAGAAGTGGCTGACAAAGTACAGGAATACATGGATTTAGGATATAAACATGTCCGAATCCAGATGGGAGGGTACAGTGGTGTGAGTGATTTGGAACCGGATTTTAAAAAAGTAGGCTTTGGTCATGAAACAGATAACTTTATGGACCAATATGCTTATTTAAAGGGTGTTCCTAAAATGTTTGAAGCAGTACGAAAAGCTTGTGGGGAGCGGGTTGAACTCTGTCATGATGTTCACGAACGGATTCAGCCCAATGATGCTATTAACCTTTGTAAAGAATTAGAACAATACCGCCCTTTTTTTATTGAAGATCCTTTTTCCCCTGAAAACATTGCCTATTTTGAACAATTACGTGGGCAAAGCAGTGTGCCATTGGCGATGGGAGAATTATTCAATAGCCCGCATGAATGGGTGGAGCCCATGAGCAAAAGGTGGTATGATTTCATAAGAATTCATATTTCACAAATTGGAGGAATTACCCCTGCCATGAAAGTAGCCCGGCTCGGAGAATGGTTTAATGTGAAAACAGCATGGCATGGCCCAGGTGATACCTCTCCCGTAGGACATGCCGCCAATACTCATATTTCTCTGGCGGTATGGAACTTTGGCATTTTGGAAATGCACAGGACCGTAAGTGACGAAATACAGGAAGTTTTTCCGGGTGCTCCCTACAGTGGAGATGGATATGCACATATCAACGAGGCTCCTGGACTTGGCGTAGATATCAACGAGGACGCTGCCGCTAAGTGGCCAATTGCAGAGTCATTTCCAGGTTTTGGGAGAGTACGCAAGTTCGATGGTACTCCTATCAGACCTTAGAAAATATGTATTAGGATACTTTATATAAATTTTATTGTAAGCAAGATGATGCACAGGAAAAGCTTCAATAGCTATAGGCTGTATGGAGCTTTTTTAGAAAATAGCCTCAGGTTTCGAGAATTTCAAATTTTGGTAAATAAACCCTTATAATACGATTTGCTATTTGAGCAGTAGTGAGAGAAAGTGTAGTATTTCATACTCTTATACACTGCAATTTCTGTAGCTTTAGTAGCAATTTACAGCAAGAAAAGCTTGCCAGGAATTGCAATACCTTGAGCCAATATATAAGTCTATTTTAGCGTTTACTTTTTTTCTTAGCATATATTAAGTTTATACATCAGTTTTAGCCTCCATATACCGTAATTTTATCCCTTATAAGCCTGTGTAAATGAATGTGTTAAGCAAAAAAATCAAAATGTGTGACTTGCAAGAAATAGTTTAATCTCAAAGAGGTAGAACGTACTAGAAAAAGATGGACTTCATACTTTTTAGATAGACACTTCATTCTACTCTTGAATAATGACCATCCCAGTTCATGATGATTAGCATCCAGGCTCATCAAGTGTCATGTAATCCTGTTATGTCTTGTCCTGTTAAATACCCTGGCAATATTGAGCAAAGATCTAGCTTTAACTTCATACTGCCGTAGAAGGCGATTGGAAGATTTTAATTAAGAATGCTGACTAGCATTTAGGTGAGTAGCAATAATTCTTGGTTTAATTTGGCTTATGGGACTAATAAATTGAAAAGGAATATTATGGAAAAACATATATAAGGTGATTTTTATAAAAAAAATGTACAAACAACGATTTAATCGTTAATAATATTGACATTTTTTTATACATTGACTTGACAACCTATTTTTCTTATGCAGCAGGATTCCCCTATAAAACCTCATCCAGATAGTTGGAAGGTATCCAAAACACATAATACAGAATCTGAACTATGGAATAATATGAGGTTAGGGGATGAATCTTCTTTTATGGTGATTTATCAAAAATTCTTCACTGTTCTTTATAATTATGGTTCTAAAATCTGTAGTGATAAGGAAATAGTCAAAGATTGTATTCAAGAGGTTTTTATTGAAATTTGGAAACAAAGAGCTAATATCTCTGAAACAGATTCTGTCAAATACTATCTGTTTGCTGCCTTGAAGAGAAGAATCATAAAAGAACTCCAAAAGAATATAGTATTTGAAACGGGCGCGGCTTATCAACTCTTGCATATTTCTGAACTTAATTCCGAAGAAATTATCATTTCTGAAGAGGTGACTGATGAGCAAAAAAAGAGAATTAGTGCAGCAATGAAAAAGCTAAGCAAAAGGCAACAAGAAGTAATCCGACTTAAGTATTTTCAAAACTTGAAAAGTGATGAAATTGCCCAGAAATTATCTATGAAAGTAGAATCTGCTTATAATCTTGTATCTAAAGCTCTAACTCTACTAAAAAAGCACATATCTCAAGTTTCAATTTTAGCTTTTTTACTTCGATTTCTTTAGCAATTAATATTCGCCTATAATAACAGTCCTGGCACCAAATTAGTCCTCCGTTCTTTAATATATTTTCAATGATTATCAGGAAAAATTGCTATGTGTGTAAATATTTAAATTTATTCAAAAAAAATGATGAGGTTTTCATCATTTTCTGCTTTAGGGTATAGAAGATTATTATAATGAAATATCAGCATTACACAGCTGCTGATTTTGCACAGGATGCCTTTTTTCAAAAGTGGGTGCTGGAGCAAGATCAGGATGCGCATGCATATTGGTCAAAGTGGCTACTTGATCATCCTGGAAAGGAAGGTGAAGTGCAACAGGCTATTGAATTGATCCACGCGTTAGAATTTGATGCTGACTTTGAAAAAAATACAGCTTTCATTAGTGTATGGCAAAATATTTATAGTAGCACAATTAGTAAGCAAAGAAAACAGAATTATCATTTTGCAGCTGCTGCCTGTTTTGGCTTTCTTCTGATAGCAGGAGTTCTGGCTGTTTGGATGAATAAAAAAGAAGATGTATACCAAATATATAGCTCATCTCATGTTACTTCTACTTATATTTTGCCCGATAGCAGTACTATCATACTTAATAAGGGATCTGAATTAAAATATCGGCTAAATAAAAATAAAGACAGAGAACTATGGTTGGAAGGAGAAGGGTACTTTGAGGTAAAAAACTGGATGCCAGAAGGTCATTTTAACCCATCTTCATTTACAGTTCATACGGACAACGCATCAATTGAAGTACTTGGAACGGCTTTTAATCTTTATGAAGATACAAGTAAGACAATGGTTGTGTTGACGCATGGAAAAGTCAAAATAACTACTACAAATGATAAGCAGGTGTATCTTGAGCCTGGAGAATTTGCAGAGGTTGAAGCAAACGCATCCTTTATAAGAAAGAAAAAAGTTGATCCAGAGCTTTACACTTCATGGACAAACAATAACTTGAAATTTGATCAAACCCCATTATCTGTAATAGCCGAATGGATTGAGGACAGGTACAAAAAAAAGGTAGTTATCCCTGATTCTATGGATACAATTACCTTTACTGCAACCTTACCAAACGTCAAGCTAGATTTGCTTCTTGAGACTTTGAGTATTGCTTATCAGATTGAAGTGGAAGAAGAAGAAGACATTATCATTTTCACATTGAGTAATTAAGACCACAAATTTTTTAATACGCAACACCTATTACTATGAAACAACTTTCATCCTTCTTGAAGAAGGCTTTCATGCTATCTTGCTATAGCCTCTTCATATTCTCAGCCGTATCCGCCCAAAATTATGCGCCAATATCAAGTCCGCAAGTAGCTGCAGATGTATATTCAGATAAGCAGTCTCAAGAACAAATAAGCCTTTCATCAGCTTTGCTTAAACTGGAAAAGTCATTTTCTATAAACTTTGGTTATACAGACCACACTGTTAAAGATAAGTATGTCAATGTTGAAAGGCTAAAAGAAGTTAAGTTAGAACTAATTTTAGAAAACATACTCACCCCTTTGAATTTAAAGTACCAGAAAGTTGATAAGAGTTTTTATTTAATTGTTAACGAAGCAATAAAAGAGGATTTACCTCTTAAGATCGAAAAGGAAGAGCCTGGAAAGGCAGCTTCATCTCAGTCATTCTCCCTAGCAAAATCCTTTTCTCATAAGAGTGTTACAATTGTAAAAACAATGGATATCACTGTTTCAGGAAAAGTAACGGATATAGAGAGTGGAGAAGCATTACCAGGGGTTAATGTTCTTGTAAAAAATTCGTTGGTTGGGACAGTTACTGACGTTGAAGGCCAGTATAACATTACCGTAGCTAATGAAAACGATATTTTGATTTTTTCATCTATTGGATATCTTACCCAAGAAGTTGCAGTGAATGGAAGGGGAGTAATTGACTTAGCAATGGCTGAGGATGTGCAAAGTTTGGAGGAAGTAGTAGTTGTAGGTTATGGAACGCAGAAAAGGTCAGATGTGACAGGTTCAGTAGCTTCAATTTCAGCAGAAGACATATCGGATATACCTATGGCAAATATCAGTACTGGATTGGCAGGACGTATTCCTGGTTTGGATATTGTTTCTTCGGGTGCAGGTCCTGGCGCAGAAAATAAAATTTTGCTTCGCGGCCAACGTTCATTTACAGCTTCTAATGATCCCTTAATAATTTTAGATGGCTCACCTTATTATGGTACATTGAATGATATCAACCCTTATGACATAAAAAACGTCAATGTTTTAAAAGATGCTTCTTCTACGGCTATTTATGGAGCTCGTGGAGCTAATGGTGTTATTATTATCACTACCAAGCGTGGAACTTCAGGTTCTCCTAAATTCAGGATAGAGAGTTTTGCTGGACCACAACTAAGGTATGGAAGGTTACCTTTTGCCAATGGAGAGCAATATGCAGAAATAGGTAGGGAAGCTTATAGAGCTATGGGAGGCTATCCGGAATCAGAAACCTCACTTGAAGATGATGAAAGAATATTTGATGCAATTGAGATGGAAGCAATCAAAAAAGGTGGAGCAGGATTGGATTATCAGGATCTGCTTTTCCAAAGTGGCCATCAGCAAAAGCACCAATTAAGTGTGATAGGTGGTTCTGAAGCAGTTAAGTATAATTTTTCTGGTAGTTATTTCAATGAGGAAGGAATCATACCAGGTGAAACTTTTAGCCGCTTCAACTTAAGATCTAATCTTGATTTTACACTTTCTTCTAAAATAACCGCTGGAGCCTCTATTCTACTTAACTATACTTTGAATCAGCGCAAGACAAATGGAGCCCTAAACCAGACTTTTCAGTCGAGCCCACTGGGTAAACTTTATGAAGATGATGGCTCTCCACGATTTACAGCTACAACAGATGGGTTGGTACTAAATCCATTAGCTGACTATATCTGGGACTCATACAGATGGGATAATAAAAGGTGGGGTGCATTTGTTAATACCTTTGCTCAAGTAGAAATTATTCCTGGTTTGACTTATCGACTTAACCTAGGTACTAATCTCACCTTTGGTAACACGAAAGAATCTGCTGGATATTATTCACTGATAAGAAATCTAGGGACGCCTACAGCTCAAATAGATAACATGATTGACAACTTAAAAATGTACGAAAGTATTATTACCTATGATAAAAATTATAGTGAAAAGCATCATGTAACTGTAACTGGTGTACATGGAATCCAAGTTTCCTCGATTGATAACAGTTTAGTTGGAGTAAGTGATTTGCCCTACGAGCCTTCCCGTGCTTATAATCTTGGAAGTGCAAGTAATATTAATGCAGTAGGCTCAAATCTGGAAGAAACAGCCCTTATATCATATGCAGGACGTTTATTCTATGGATATGATAACAAATACATGTTAACCATATCCATGCGAGCTGATGGGGCTTCACAATTTTCATCTAACCACAAATGGGGATATTTTCCATCAGTGGCCGTAGCCTATAATGTAACTGAAGAAGAATTTATGCAAGGTACTAAAGATTGGCTGTCAGGACTTAAGCTACGATTAAGTTATGGTATAACTGGTAATCAAGCTATAAACCCATATCAAACACAAGGCAAATTGACGATTGATGCCTATTCTTGGAATGAGTCTCCAGGGTTTGGATATAGGCCTACAGAACTATCAAATCAAGATTTAAGGTGGGAGTCAACAGAAGTTTACAATTTGGGAGTAGATGTAGAATTTTTAGAAGGAAGAATTCAGGGTAATCTGGATATATATAATACTAATACCTATGATTTATTGATGTTTAGAAACCTTCCAATTACTTCTGGCTACAATCAAGTTTTGCAAAATGTTGGTAGCACAAATAATAAAGGCTTTGAGTTAAGCTTAAGTACTGTAAATCTCAATATTCCAAGTTTTACTTGGAGCAGTGATTTTACTTTTTTCAGAAATCGCACAAGAATAGAAGAGCTATATAATGGCAAAGAAGATGATATTGGTAATAGATGGTTTATAGGTCAGCCAATAAATGTCTATTACGATTTCCAGAAAGTAGGTATTTGGCAACTAAATGAAGTAGCCGAAGCAAAGTCTTATGGTCGTGAGCCAGGTCAGATAAAAGTGATAGATTTTGATGAAGATGGCTCAATTACTGATAATGATCGATTAGTCCTGGGAAGCCGTGAACCTGATTTTATCGCAAATCTGGTTAATAGATTTTCCTATAAAAACTGGGATGTTTCTATCAATACCTATATGAGGTGGGGAGGGATGACTTCGGTAAGTTCATTTGCACCATTCGCTAAAAAAAGATATAACAAGATGGTGTTCGATTATTGGACGCCAACTAATCCAACCAATGACTATCCAAGACCAAATCAATTGTATGAAGGCTCTGGATTGAATGGAAACACATTAACATATCGGGATGCTAGTATTATAAGTCTCCGACAACTATCGCTTGGTTATACCCTTCCTGAAGGCTTATTGAATATCTTACCTATTTCCAATGCAAGGATCTATTTATTGGGAGATAATCTCCTGTATTGGACTAAATCAGAACTACGGGAATTTAATATGAAGCCTGATTTTTCAGAAGACATCACACCTTATCCAGCCATAAGAACATTTATTGTTGGCGTTAATCTTTCCTTCTAATTTTTACACTTAACAATATGAAAACGATAATATTTTCAATTCTACTTATAGTAATAGGTTCTTCTTTACTTCAAAGTTGCTCTGATTTACTTGAAGAAGAACAAATAGTTTCACCTCCAGTAAGCACTTATTATAAAACTGCTGATGGATACAAAGGATTAGTAAACACAACCTATACTTTCTCTCGTTCTTTGTTTGCTGGGGGAAATAACTATGCTCCATTAGTGTTTTTTGGAACAGATCTTTGGACAAACGGATCGGATGCATCATTCATCGAGTTCAACGCCTATAATTCTGCAATAGAACCAGCTAATCCGGTACTATGGGAACTGTGGTCCAATTTTTATCAGGGAATAGCAGTATGCAATACAGCTATTTCCCGCTCAAGCGAAGTAAATGGTATGACTGAGGATGAAGTTAACAGTAAAGTTGCTGAGGCCTATTTTTTACGAGCTTGGTATTATCATATTCTTGTGATGCATTTTGGAGGTGTCCCCCTGAAAGTAGAAGAAGTTACAGAAGTAGAAACAACAGCAACTCGGGCTAGTGAAGATGAAGTGTATGAACAAATAATTGAAGATCTACTTTTTGCTGAACAGTTTCTTCCAACTGAGCAGTCAGATTTCGGTCGTGCCACAAAACCAGCTGCACAGGCTTTACTTGCAAGGGTTTATCTTACCCGTGAACAAAATGAGATGGCAGCTACTTATGCGAAAAAAGTAATTAACGATTATAATTTCTCATTACTCAATGACTATGCTGATCTTTGGGATGTTGCCAACAGAGAAAATTCTGAAGTAATTTGGTCAATTCAGTTCTCTCAAGACGAGAGGTTGAATGGACTGGGAAATTCTTACTTTTTGTTCTTTACTCCACGATATGATCTGCAGCCAGGTATGAAACGAGCCTTAGAAAATGATCGTCCCTGGCCTCGTTTTTTAGCTTCTCGTTTTTACCTTGACCTGTTACAGTCCAATCGTTGGAGAGACTCAAGATATGATAAATCCTGGAAAGAAGTTTGGTATGCCAATAATGAAAATACGCTACTTCCTGAAATGCAAATTGGTGATACCGCCTTCATCTATGTGCCTTATGAAGTTCCGGAAGAAGTAAAAGAAGCTAAGAAAAATGAATATGGCATTTTTGATATCAATGATTTGTATGACGGAGAAAATACAATTGGATCTCTTGAGCTTTTTCCACAGATGCGGAAGTATAAAGATCCATTGCGTCCCGCTATCAATAGCGGAGTTGGAACCAAGAATGTGATTGAGTTGCGTTTAGCTGAAATGTATCTTATTGCGGCTGAAGCTGTAATGAAGCAGGGTAAGCTTTCAGAGGGAGTAGGGTTAATAAATGAGGTGCGTCTGCGTGCCGCATGGCCAGGAATGGAAGAAAATATGAAGATCAGTGAAAGTAATCTAACCCTTGATTTCATTTTAAATGAAAGAGCATTAGAATTAGGTGGGGAAAGATTACGTTGGGCAGATTTGAAACGCACAGGTATGCTCTTAGAAAGAGTTAAGATGTATAATCCAACTGGGCGTGCTAATATAACTGAAAAACACCTATTACGGCCTATCCCTAGTAATATGATTGATAGATTAACAAACAGAGAAGAGTTTCAACAGAATCCAGGATACTAGGTAGTAAGGTATCTAATTTTTTAATACTTAAGAATGTATAGGATATGTCAAATCAATTCAATAAACAGAATATCAGCTTAATTGTTACTCTTGTTTTTCTGGTTAAAAAAGGAGTTTGTGCTCAAATAAATCAGAATAATCGGAATAAAGAAGGAGTTGAACTTTGGTATGTTAGTAGGGAATGGTTTACAATTTATTCCTCATTCCTCTATAAACCAAGATGAATTTGTAAAGCAGTATCAAACCAATAAAGAATGGTGGGACAACGCCTTTAGTTTCCTTAAAAGTAATAATCTAGTGTTATTAGCTCCAGGACGATATGTCATAGAAGAGGGTAACATATTTGCCTCTGTGAGTGAAACATTTGCTCTAGATATTGATAGTATCAAATGGGAGGCGCATAAAAATTTTAATGATTTACAATATACCATAAGGGGAAAAGTAAAAATGGGAATCTTTCCAGTTTCATCAGCTAGTATGATTGAGCCTTATGATAGTAAAAAGTATGTATCATTTATGATACAGAAGGCCAATGCTACTTGCCAGAACCTGAAACCTTCTTTATATTTTCTGAGAAGACGTTCATCGAGCTGGTATCAAAGTGGACGGATATGATGTAGTAAAGAAGATAATCATTAAAATTAGATCAAGTAGTTAAGCATTTATTTTATTGAAATCATTTTGGTTTCAATGGGATAAGAATGAGTCATACTATTAAACTAATACAAAACCTGAAACCATGAAAAACACAGTCCTGCCTTTAATCTTCATCATTTTAATTACAAGCTATTGTGTACAAGCACAGCAAATTGGTTCTTCTCCTGAGTATGTTAAAGCATTAACATCGCACTGGAAAGGAGAAAGGCTAGCGGATGGACGTCCAAATGTTTCTGACGAAATCCTGGAACGTTTACAAAATGTCACTCTTGAACAAGCATGGGGGTACCTCCAAAGAAAAGGGTATAAAAATCAGGTTGAGGGAGATTGGATAATCATACAGCCTGATCAGGTCATGACTGGCCGTGTAGTAACCGCTCAATTTATGCCTACAAGACCAGATTTAGATAGTCTGGTAAGAGCTCAGGGTAAGGATGAGGGACGTTCCCAGAAAGGGGGAATCAATACCTGGCCCATCGATGTGCTGTCAGAAGGCGACGTGTATGTTGCTGATGGGTATGGCAAAGTGAAAGATGGCACCTTGATAGGTTCAAGTCTGGGTAACGCTATATATGGTAAAACAGGCAAAGGGGTAATATTCTACGGCTCAGTCAGGGATATGGAAGAACTCACCGATACAAAAGGATTCAACGGCTGGGTAAAAGGGCAGCACCCTTCCGCTATAAAAGATATGACACCCACCTCGATAAACGCACCCATTAGAATAGGATCAGTAACAGTTTTTCCCGGCGATGTGGTACTGGCAAATAAATACGGAACAGTATTTATTCCTGCACACCTGGTAGTAGATCTGGTCACCTCATCTGAAATGACAGCTTTGCGCGATGAGTTTGAGAGGGTAAGATTGCAAGAGAATAAATACTTAACCGGAGAGATACATGGAGACTGGTCAGAAAAAATTAAAGATGACTTTAGGGCTTGGGTTGATCAATATCCAGGAAAAACAGCTATTACAAGTAAGGATGTAGATGCATATTTATCTAAAAGAGAGCATGATCATTAGCAAGCTCATGTTATTGGTGTGATGAATCTTTCGAAACATCACACCTTTAGCTGATTTTAGCATATCCTGTGACCGTCAGTTTTTTCAGACTAAGTGCACGGAAATAAGAACCTAAGAAGCTGTTGTAATTCAGCTTCTAAAAATCAATCTTCCTTACCTGCCCTCTTTTTCCAATGGTAGGCTTAGAAGAGCATCTGCCCCATTCCCTTATTGATGCGTACTCACCAAAAAGAGTAGGAGAGAGGGAGAGACGATATAAGCGATGCATGTTCTTCTCGTCATTGTCTCGTTCCAGGTAGGCTATTATCATGAAACTTTCTTTTCAGGTGGGTTTTCACGAACGATCTTGTAAAGGGTAGACTTGGAGATATGGAACGTCTCCAGGATCTCAGCAATGCTGTGATCCTTATCATGATAGAGCTTGATCAATAACTTCTGTTTGTTTTTATCCAGGGCAGGAGGGCGGCCACCCATTCTACCCCGAGCTCTTGCAGACAATAAGCCAGCTTGAGTTCTTTCCCGGATCAGGTCCGGTCTGGAGGACTACGCTCAAATTCTGTAAGGGCTCCGAACATGGACTAGGCGTCCCCTGAAAGATGAGCTTCCCTCCGGAAGTAGTCTGGACGACCCCATAGTATCACTAGATTTCTGCAAACTCTTAAAAGAGATGCCTTTCAGCTCGGGCTCCTTAGATGGTATCTTCAAAGATGCGTTCGCACCCTGCTTTTTGTAAAGCATCTTTTTGCAGGTTCAGGTTCTGATCCACGGTGGAGACACGAGTATATCCAATAAGCATATAAAATTGAGGTCTTAAGGTTTTTATTTGTTTACCCTGGCAAGATACATAGAATAGATCTGAAAAGTACGAAAAGCCTGCTTTATAACTAGCTTATAATACTTTGATTTATAAACCGAGTTATTCACAAGGGGATAAAAGCAAAAATTGGCTTTGAAGAGCGTATAAGCACTTTTAGAAAAAGCAGAAATAGGGCAGAGTAGGGGGTGTGAAAAACATCCCTTTTTCACACGGGTCATGTCACTGATATTTTTTTCTAAAGTCTCGTGGAGTACAGCGGTTTAACTTTTGAAAAGCAGCATTAAAACGACTGATTGAATTAAATCCGCATTCAAAAGCAACTTCAGTAATGCTTGTAGCTGTTACTATTAGTTTTCTTTGTGCATGAGAAATTCTTTCTTCGGTAATGTATTCACTCAATGTGCTGCCAAAAGCTTTTTTGAAAATAGCGTTGGCATAATCTGGATGAAACCCAACGGCCTCTCCTATATCAGAAACTTTAATTGGTTTGTGATAATTTTGAGCTATGTAACTGGCAATTTTTTCAACCGGACTTACTTCATTTATATGAATAGGAGAATGCTTATGCTGCTTACTTGCCAGGTAACTATCTGCCATTCTACTTAATCGGGCCTGCATTTCTAGTAAAGCCACTTCAGCAGAACGATTACTTTGAAGATCCTTTATCCAATTTTTAAACAAAAACTCATCATACCCAGAATGTTGATCAGAAGCCTCCAGTAAAAGTTCTCCCTTTAAAACCTTATCAACAAAAGAGGCAGGAAGCTTCCACGCTAGAAATTGAGAAAGAGGAATGGTGCTAACAAAATATGGAGAACTACCTTCATGGTGAACAATTTGATGAGGGATAAGCCCCCAAAATAGTGTAAGCCTTTTTGCTGGAATAGTGATTCTTTGGTCTTTAAAGAGATAAGTGATGGACCCTTCAGTAAAATAGTTGATTTCGATCTCATTATGTCGGTCTGGCTTTCTCATTAGGTTAGGTGCCCACAGTTCACATGTTAAGCCATAGGGCTCAAACTCTTGCCGACTTTCATTAAAAGTATTTAAAATATCGGAATTCAATATGTTTAGCTTTAATAACAGGTAGTTTAGATATATATACGATGTTAAATTTACGATTTCAGATCAATTATATATACTATAGATATGAAAAAATCTTTGGAGCTGAGGACATGATAAGGTTTAAAAAGAGTTAGGCTTAAGAGCGTAGCTTTACAATAAGAGGATCTAAGTAGAAGGGTAAATTCTAAAAAAATATGAAAAACAACAATTCTAAGACTATACTTCTCATACTTTATGTTCTCACGTCTGTAACCAATTTTGCACATAGCCAACTAGCCTTTCCAGGAGCCGAAGGGTTTGGAGCGTATGCTAAAGGTGGGCGAGGAGGAAAGGTATTTTATGTAACAAACCTCAATGATGGCGGCCAGGGGAGCTTACGCTGGGCAGTAGAGCAGAAAGGTCCTCGTACAATTGTATTTAGCGTATCTGGTACAATTGAGCTTAAGGAAAGACTGGATATCGTTAACCCTTATCTAACAATTGCTGGACAAACCGCACCGGGGGATGGAATCTGCTTAAAAGGTGAGACACTACGTGTAAGGGCGAATCACGTCATTATTCGTTACATAAGAGTACGTTTAGGTGATGGCAAACATGGTGAGGGTTCCAAACAGGGTAAGGATGCTATTGATATATCTATGGGGGAGCATATAATTGTTGATCATTGTTCTGCCAGCTGGAGTCTGGATGAAGTATTATCTTCTTCCACCGATGAACCTACGCTAACCAATGTAACTGTACAGTGGTGTTTTATTACTGAAGGATTAAATGTTGACGGGCACGGTTTCGGATCTCTGATTCGTGGAACCGGAGGGGCAAGATACAGTTACTTACACAACCTGTACGCTCATAATCATGGGCGTAATCCTCGCCCCGGAAACTACGACTCCAATCCTTATGAAGAAGATCCAGAAGGTTTACTTTTAGATTTCAGGAATAATGTAATCTACAACTGGGGGGGCGGACATGCAGGTTATAACAACGACTCTAAAAGTGTTACACGCCTTAACTACGTGAGCAACTATCTAATCCCAGGACAAGGTTCCAAGCCAACGGGTATTGCCTACTACACCGGTTCATCGCCTCATAACCGCTCTTACTTTGAGGATAATTATTACAGTGATACACTCCCAAAGAACCAGTGGGCGTTGGTCAGGTTTCGCGATGATTGGACAGCTGAAGAAATCCGAGCTTATAAGCAGAACGAACCTTTTGAAACCGGCCCGGTAAAAGAGGAAGATGCAAAATCTGCCTACGAGCAAGTGCTCGTAAATGGTGGAGCCAGTCTGCCAGGACGAGATCAGGTAGACCTTCGTATTGTAAATGACGTTAGGAATCGCACTGGCAGAATCATTAAGAGCCAGGAGGATGTTGAGGGATGGCCTGAGCTAAAAAGTAAGCCAACCCCACAGGATTCTGATCGTGATGGTATGCCCGATGATTGGGAAAAGAAAAATGACCTAAATCCCAATGATGCCAATGACAGAAACCAGATTACAGCTGAGGGTTATACCATGTTGGAGCAATACCTGAACAGTATTCATTGAAATGGACTCCGCTAGTTTGTGAACCGTTACAAAAGAATAATTAGTCCATAAAAACAAGCAGTAGTATGAAAACCAATATTTTGTTGATCAATCTAGCCCTCTTTTTCTTGTTGATGCCTTCTATGTCGTTACAGGCGCAGCAAAAGGAAAGTAGCGAAATAACTTACAAACCTCGGGTCATTAATACCACGGATCTGGGGGCCGACCCGGACGATGAACAATCCATGGTGCGCCAGCTGGTTAGCGCCAACGAGTTTGATATTGAAGGCTTAATTGTCGCCACCGGTTGTTGGAAGAAGTCGCAAAGTAACACCAATATGCTCGACAAAATTGTAGACGCATACGGAAAAGTTTATTCCAATCTCAAAGTGCATGCTGATGGGTATCCCACTCCTGATTACTTAAAATCTATCTCAGTCATGGGGCAAGATGGCTACGGCATGAGTGATGTGGGTACGGGTAAAGATAGTCACGGTTCTGAATTGATTATTGCTTCAGTAGATAAGGATGACCCACGCCCGGTGTGGGTGATGGGTTGGGGAGGCATGAACAACGTCGCCCAGGCTATCTGGAAAGTGCGTGAAACCCGATCACCGGCCGAGTTAAAAGCATTCTTGAGCAAGTTACGTCTATTTGATATCCTGGGACAGGATGATGCTGGTGCCTGGATTGCCAAAAACTTCCCAGAGGTTTTCTATATCCGTGCTACTGAAGTGTATGGATGGGCACCTTCTGATGAATATATAGATGAACATATACAAAGCCATGGCCCGCTGGGAGCGGTTTACCCGGATCGGAAATGGGCTACTGAAGGTGATTCTCCTGCGTTCATGCATGTGTATCCTACCGGACTTAATGATCCTGACCAAATTGACCAGGGCGGCTGGGGTGGTCGCTTTAGCTTCAACAAGAAAGAAGGAATAAGAAGCATGTCTGAAGTGGCCAAAATCAATAAAGAGGCCGAACCACAGTATGACCCTTACTATATGTACGGAAATACTTTAGAGGGCTCCAAAGCAATAAATCGCTGGAGCGAAGGGTATAACAATGACTTTGCGGCTCGTATGGACTGGAGTATTACCAGCAAGTATACTGATGCAAACCACCATCCTATTGCCGTACTGAATGGTGACCATACCAGGCAGGTTTTAGAAATGACTGCCACTGCCGGTTCCAGTTTGGATCTCAGTGCAGCAGGTTCCAGCGACCCTGATGGTAATGCACTAACCTACTCCTGGACTTTCTACGATGAGTCCAGTTCCTATGACGGGGCTGTGACGATTCAGAATAGCTCTTCTTCTACTGCTACATTGGAAGTTCCAAAGGACGCAAGTAGTAAGAATATCCATATGGTATTGGAAGTTTATGATAATGGTGCTCCCAATCTATATGCCTATCGTCGCATGATTGTAAATGTGCAGTAGTCTAAATATAAAAATCATACTATGAGACTCTATTTGATAAATGTTCTTGCGCTATTTACTACGGTAGCTCTTGGCCAAGGTGTAAAACAAGAATCTGATTCAGGTAAAGCCTATCGCATTATTATTTCAAGTGATTTCCCACCCTTAGACGTAATCCCTGGAGGAGCTGGCTATGGCCCTGCAGAGAAGCGTAGCGACCCTGATGATATACAATCTATGGTTCGGCTTCTTTTGTACACGAATGATTTAGAGGTAGAAGGTCTGATAGCATCCTCCGGTACATTTGCCAACATTGCGGACAAGCAAAATATATTGGACATACTGGATTTGTATGATAAGGTAGATGAAAACCTGCGCCAACACGACTCCAATTATCCTACAGCCGACTACCTTAAATCAGTGACTTGGGAAGGCAGATCAGGCAATTGGGGTAAACCAGTTGATGAGATCATAGGTGAAGGAAAGGACAGTGAAGCTTCGGAAACATTTATTAGCGTGGTAGACCAGGCTGACCCTCGCCCGATTTGGGTAGCAATTTGGGGAGGACCACAAGAGGTAGCACAGGCGATTTGGAAGGTAAAGAAGACAAGAAGCAAAGAAGAATTGGATGCATTTTTAAGTAAGCTGAGGATTTTTATGATAGGTTTGGGCGATAAGCCAGGGCAGGACGGTTCAGGTCAGTGGCTACTTGATAATTTTCCAGATTTGTTCATGATTGTCTCTCAGAAAACTTATTCCGGCATGTTTGCCCAGGATTCCCCTCTAGGAAATCTTGAGTGGCTTAATACGAACATTCGTAAAAACCATGGGCCATTAGGGGCTATATATCCGCCATCAGGTTTCAATCCTGATAGTCCGGGGATGCAGGAAGGAGATACGCCTACATTCCTTCATTTAATAAGTGCTATACGAGGAGTGAATGATCCTGATAATCCCAAGGAGGAAAGCTGGGGAGGACAATACGTGCAGCCAGACACCACCAAGAATCATTGGTATGACGGACCGGGAGCAAAAAGTATTACTAAATGGCTAGAAGATATCCAAGAAGATTTCGCTAAACGTGCGGATTGGATGCTTCCTTGATGTTATGATTAGTAATAGTAGCTATCCTGGTTATTATCTGCTTAATGTTGAAGAAGCAATCATATAAATTAAATTACTAAAAATATAAACATTTCAAGTACAATAATTGGTTTTGAGTCTTCATCTTTCTCGTTCCCTTCATATAAAACTATCGGTAATTTCAATACGATCACAGAAGCCGAAGAGATCAGGGACCATAGCCTGAGAGCCATTTATGGAAACTGGTCTTATTTAAAAAATGAGAAGAAAGATAAATATGCCAATTACGAACTAGCCTGGGTAGCCTATATCGGCGGAAAGAGAGAATCCAGAAGGTTATTGGGTGACCATATCCTCACGCAAATGGACATTCAGGAGGGTGAGGTGTATCCTGATGCTACAGTTACCGCTACCTGGACCATTGACCTGCATTTCCCGGATGAAGAAAATTCACGGTACCTTCCCGGAGAGGAATTTTTGCGGCTACCAAACACATCAGAGTAAAGCCATATACCATTCCTTACCGCTGCCTTTATTCACGCAATATTGAAAACCTTTTCATGGCCGGACGTGTCATCAGCACAACCCATGTAGCTTTCGGAAGTACCCGGGAGATGCGTACCTGTAGTATGATGGGAGAAGCGGTAGGCTATGCAGCATATGTAGCCAGAAAAACAATACCAATCCCCAGGGAGTATATCAGCAACATCTGGATGAATTCATAGGCATACTGGAAAATCCTTCCATGGACCTGCAGTCTCAGCCTATTAACCAGGAATTGAAAAGAGAGAGTAAAGAAGGTCAATAAGATCCTTCTTTATTCTAAATGTTTTGGACAACTTAAAAATTAAGCAACGAAACGGTTTAAACTTTTTGAAGATAGAGACACCAACTGCACAAGGCATAGATATGATGCCAAGCCCTCCCACTCACTAAAGTTTTGTCAAAACGATTTAGGAAACTGCGCCATGCATCCATCCAGCCATTAGTTCTTTCAATAACGTAGCGTTCCTTGTAAATGAGTTCATCAAAATAGTAATCGCAATCAGCTAAATTGTTGATGTTACGTGTGTTAAGCAGTGCATTTAGTTGAATACCGTGCCTGAAACAGGTATGGCGAAAGCTATTGCTGTCAAACCCAGCATCAGCGTTGAGAAATAGTCCATCTACGTCAATATCGCTTTTTTTCAAGTCGGCAATCTGATCTTCTAATCGTGTTTCTAATTCATACAGATCATGATGATTACCCGAAACAGGCGGTAAAAACCCAAAAATTTGATCCCATCTCATTTAGGTTCTTCAATTTAGAGATATTTGAAAAATTAAATATTTATCATTTTAAATTTGACTGTTTTTAAGAGAATTGATGATTTAAGAGAATATTTTTTATTGAAATTAGAAAGTTTTTTTGACCTCACAATGAAAAGAGGAATTGGAATAGAACCTTTTTTGATGCAAAGGTTTGAAATGAGTGCATTAGGGGGCTTTCATTTTTTTCATAGCGGTATTAGCGATAAATCCCGGCTAAAAGCGACCGAGTTTTGATGAAATGAAAAAAAAATCTTGTTAAGCAAGTATTGTTAGAATTGTACAAATTGTATGGGCTTAATGAAGAAGAGGTGGGTAGGAGGGAAAAGCTAAAAAAATGTTGTTCTGACCGATTGTGTACGTTGGGCTTATCTGAAAAAAGAACAGGAAAAGAATCAAATCTGTTAGTTCATAATCCTATTTAAATCCAAGAGCAAAGTGCTGACATTCATCATTTTTCAAATATTTCATTAAAAATAAGCTAGTTGACTGATAAATTTAAATTTGCTAATATTATTTAAAATTAACCTATTTTATTAACAATTCTTTAAAGAATATTTGTTTTGGATAACTCATTACAAAATAGATCTTCCAGAAAATCAGAACATACAGAAGGCGCCTTACTATGGGTTAAAATGAAGGAGGGAAACGATCACGCATTTACTCATATTTATAATCTGTACTTTGATGATTTGTGTCGCTATGGAAAAAGAATTACTGACGATAAAGAATTAGTTGAGGACAGTCTTCAAGACCTTTTTGTAGAAATCTGGAAGAGCAGAAGAGACCTTCCAACTCTACACACAGTTAAGTATTATTTATATAAGCGTCTCAAAAGAAAAATCATCAAAAAGCTGGTTGACCAAAGAAAAGCTTCTTTGGAATTCAATGTGCTGGAAAAGTATAATTTTACCATTGTTTTTTCAAAAGAGTCAGAACTGATCTCACAACAATTTTCTGAATATCAACAAAGGAAGCTACTCAATGCCCTTAACTCCCTTACAAGAAGACAGAAGGAAGCTATTACATTAAGATTTTATGATGGCTTGACTAATCAGGAGGTTGCAGGCTTGCTTTCTATGGATATCAGATCAGTACGAAACCTTATTTACCGAGCTATGCTCACAATTAAGAAAGAAATGATAAAATTTGCATTGCTACTTTGTGCATTGATAATTTCCTGATCCCCACCAATAGCTTTTAGTCATCTTTTATTCCTTTATACTCTTTTTGGTAAATAGATCCAAATGAAAGCAAAATTTAACTAAATACAAGTCATTATTTGCCTTCTTGTCTAATACGATATTTCTATCAATATAATGTGTTTTTTAACATTTTATTAAAAATAATTATAATGAAATGTAGCAATTAAAAAAATAAAAAATAATTGATTTTTTTTGATGACGATTTAAAAACTTGCTCCCCTTATAATAAAATGCTTTAGTCTATGAATTACCAAAATTTTGACCTGATAGATTTTATGATGGATGAAGCTTTTCAGGAGTGGGTATTGAATCCAACACTAGAATCGCAAAAATTTTGGGAAAATTGGGTAAGAGATAACCCTGATAAAGTACCTGTAATCCAGAAAGCTAGAGCCATTATTCTGGATGTAGATTTTGAAGAAAGTAATATTGATGAATTCAACAAGGAAAAGATTCTACAAAACATTAAAGCTGTTATCAATACGGAAACACTTACAGAGGAATTAAATATCCTAAAAGAAAGTAAGGAATTTCATGAAGATGATGAAATAGGTGAAAAGCTTATTTATTCTCTACCTACTCAACATTCAATTATCAAGAGGTGGCATAAAGCAGCTATTGCAGCTTCTGTAAGCTTAATAGTCATGATGGGAATATGGCTGGTAATTTCTAATACTCAGCAAGTTTTTTATTCAACAAATTTTGGAGAGACTAAAACCTTTAACCTTCCTGATGGCTCAGAAGTAGTATTAAGCGCTAACTCTAGCATCAGTTATGAACAGAAATGGCAAGGGGAGCATGATCGGGAGATAGATTTGAAGGGAGAAGCATTTTTTTCAGTAGTACATACTGAAAATGACCAGAAGTTTATCGTACATTCTAATGGTGTAGCTATAGAAGTTTTGGGTACAGAATTCAATGTAAATAACAGGAGAGGCAAAACCCAGGTGGTACTTCAATCCGGAAAAGTAAAGTTAAACCTAAATACTGAGCTTGATAAACATTCTGCTGAGACAATATTAAATATGGAACCAGGAGAACTGGTAGAAATTTCTGAAAAAGATCAGAAAGTAACTAAAAGAGTTGTAAACCCCGAAAAATACGCTCTCTGGACAAAAGATGTTCTTGTATTTGATTCTGTTCCGCTAAAAGAAGTATTTAATATGATTCAGGATATGTATGGGTACAATGTGACAGTGAAAGATAGTGGCATAGAAAATAAAATATTTGAGGCAGAAATCTCCTCCAAAGACATTGATCTCATTATTGAGATTATAGCTCAATCTTTTATGCTGGATATAAAAAAGCAGGGCAATGAATTAATTGTTAGAAAAATATAGAAAATCCTGCCAGTCACCTTGCTTGGCGGCTAACTTGACTGACAGGAAACAATAAAGTAAACCTAAAACTACGGACTATGAACAATTATTTAAAGTATCTGTTCAAAATTTTATTTTTTCTGTTTCTATCAGCAGCATTAGGAAATGCTTACGGCCAAAGCCTTGCACTTCAATCCAAATCTGATAGAGCTACAAATCAGGATGACAAAGAGGCACTAAGTAATGCCTTGCTTGAAATTGGGAAAAAGCATCAGGTGCGTTTCAGTTTTGACAAAGAAGTTGTTGAAAACAGGTTTGTTGAAAAAGGAAAACTTCCTGATGCCACCCTTGAAGACGCACTCAATTCCTTGCTGAAGCCTTTCCAACTTGATTATAAGAAAATTGATGATGTGCACTATGTTATTATTAGAGGGAACAATAAGGGTGATAAAATAAAAAAAGTTTCCAAAGAATCTCTCCAAGAGGCAAGTCTAGAGCACAGGCTAAATGGTAATAACTTCCTTTATCAATCCATTCCGCCAGGGAGAGTTAAACAAAATTTAGAACAAACCATAAGCGGTACGGTCACTGATGAAGAAAGTGGGGAGCCACTGCCTGGTGTCAATGTTTTGGCCAAAGGGACTACCACAGGAACAGTTACTGGTATTGATGGCAAATACAGATTAACCGTCGATGATGATATCGAAACAGTAGTATTCTCCTCAATCGGGTATCTTTCCCAAGAAGTAGCAATTAATGGAAGAAGTACTATTAATGTTGTTTTAACCACGGATATTAAATCACTTTCAGAAGTAGTTGTGATTGGTTATGGTACTCAAATAGAATCTAGGGTAACGGGAAGTATCGCAAGAGCGGATCCGGAAGATATGGCAAGGGTGTCAACTCCGACTGTAGGTCAGGCATTGCAGGGGCGAGTTCCGGGAGTTTTTATTAAAAACCAGAATGGTCAACCCGGGCAGAATAAGACTGCAATCAATATACGCGGATTTGGCGAACCTCTTTACATTGTTGATGGCTTGCCTGTTGATGAGGCGGTTTTTTCAAATTTGAACCCAAATGATATTGCAGAACTCAATGTGCTGAAAGACGCAGCATCGGCAGCAGTTTATGGAGCAAGAGCCGGAAATGGTGTTGTCCTCGTTACAACAAAACGAGGGACTGCTGGTGATATTCAATTTTCTTACAGAGGAGATGTGGGACTTCAGGGATTGACAATGGTACCAGACGCCATTGACTCCTGGGAATACATGGCATTGTTTAACATGAGAAACCTCGATCAAGGTATTGGTCTTCGTTGGTCACCCGCGACCGTTGCGGACTTCAGAGCGCATAATGATGGATCAGATCCCGAAAATTTTCCAAGTGTAGATATGTTTGAATTGATCCCTCGTAAAACAGCGCCAATGATAACGCACGATCTATCGCTCAGGGGAGGAAGTGAACGTGTCCGCTATTTTATATCCGGAAATATGTTTGATCAAACCGGCCTGGAACGCAATGTTTTTGGAGATACAGATACAAAATTTAAAAGGTATAATATTCGCGGAAATGTAGATGTAAATGTTTCTGAGAAGTTCGATTTTAACCTTGATATGAGTTATAACCTGCAGAATTTTTACGGGCCCAGAAATGCTTTTGAAGGTACAAATTGGTCGCAAGGCCAGGGGATTTTTGCTCGTAGCGGACGTTGGCGCCCGTTTCACTCGATTGAAGAGTTACCCGGTGGGCATCTTGAATTCCCCAGAGGTGCGCCCGAAGGGCAAACAGTAAACCCTTTGAATTTAGCAAGCGCAGATATCGGTGGTTCTCAGGAGTTTCAGAGAGGCTTTATTGATTTTAAACTGGGAGGCAAGTATCAACTTCTTCCGGGATTAAGCACAAGTGCTACAATAAATTATCAAGGTACCAACTTGCAGGAAAAGATGTTTCAAAAAAGAGGTCCTGAATATCGCTACAATGCAGATACAGAACAGCATGAGTTTGTCCGTGCTCTGAATGCCGATACCAGGGTAGAACGAAGAAATAGTCAAACCGAAAATATAAACTTTCAATATTTTTTAAACGGAGATTTTTCATTCGGAGAGGATCATACATTAACCAGTATGTATGTGTTTGAATTCATCCAGCAAGATTTTGAAAGAATTGATGCAAGTCGTATCCTATACGAATTCCCGATTGCACAATTGAGCGCTGGGCCTCCCAGCCAACAATTTAACAATGATGTAATCAGCAGAAACAAAAGGATGGGCCATATTGGCAGAATTAGTTACAATTATGCCGATAAATATTCTCTGGAGGTAAGTGCAAGATATGATGGATCCATGAGGTTTCCGGAAGATTCCCGATGGGGCTTTTTTCCATCCGTTTCCGGAGCATGGAATGTTACAGAAGAATCATTTATGCAGGACATTGGGGCGTTGAATTTCCTGACATTTTTGAAACTTCGAGGTTCTTGGGGGCGACTTGGATTTGATGCTGCTGGTGACTTTCAATTTTTGTCAACATTCTCTTTTGACGACTTTTACATCTTTCAGGACAAAACCCTTAGGAGAACTATCAGTACTGACGGGCTTCCTAATCCTAATATTACCTGGGAAAAAATGGATATTATCAATTTTGGTTTAGACGCATCCTTCTGGGAGGGTAAGTTAGAAGCTACATTTGATGTATTCAGAAGGCATCGTTTTGATGTGTTGGGTCAACGCATATTAGAAGTTCCGCCTGTCGTAGGAGCAGTATTACCTCAACAAAATTTCCAGGAGTTTGAAAACCAAGGGCTGGAATTAAGTTTACAGCATAGCAACACAATAAATAGTAATTGGAATTATTCTATCGGTGGTAATTTTGGGATCTACGAGGAAATAGTAGAACATACCGATGAGCCTGATTTTATCAATAAAGAAGTCGAGCGGCGCGAAAAACAGATTGGCCGACGGGTAATTACTGGTGGGCGAAATAATGTAGATATATTCTATTTAGAAACCGACGGCCTTTTCACTTCTCAGGAAGAAATTGATAATTGGGCAGATATAGACGGTAGTGGAAACCGGTCTATACAGATAGGGGATGCAAGAGTCATAGACAGGAATGGGGATGGCAGGATCACCGACGCTGATAAGTATATTGCTACCTCTGGTACCCAGCCAAGAATGACTTTCGGATTTCAAACACGTGTATCATGGAAGGGCCTTGAGCTTGTCTCATTCTGGCAGGGTGCGTCTAGGTTCGGTTGGAATTTGACATGGAGTGAGTTTGAGGCACCATTCCCATCTAATGGAGTTGCCCTGCAAAAAGACATAAATGATGCATATATACCTGAAAATGAATTTGGTCTACCAACGGTAAGTGCAGCAGCTGCAAGGTGGCCGCGAGCATCAGGAAGGTTCGATAATGATTATGATATGTTTTTGATAGATGGGTCCTACTTACGCCTCAAACAGCTACAGTTAGGTTATACCCTTCCTACAAATTTAATTGATATGATTGGGTTAAGAAGGGTGAAAGTGTACGCAGGAGGTACTAATTTATTGACGTTCTCAGATCTTGATTTTTTAGATCCTGAAATTGATGAAGATCCAGCACAGTTTTTTGGCAACTACCATCCCCAGACGCGTGTGATCAATTTTGGGATTGAAATTGATTTCTAAATCGAAACTATATCAATTATGAAAATAATTTTTTTAGGTATGAAAAACATAAAACAAATATATAAAATCTTAACACCGTTTATAACTTTACTTTTGGTGTTGTTAGCTTCCTGTGAAGACGTTTTAAACCTCAACGAGGTTCCCCGAGATCGGGTAAGTGGTGAGCAGGTATTTCAGGATGAGGCTTTTGCAGAAGCATTAGCTGCAGACTTATACGCAAAATTTCCCTTTACGAGTTTTTCAACCCCCAATGGTGGCCATAATTTTGCCGGATCGCTTGGGCATCATGATTTAGGCACTCAGCGAGGTGGAAGCTTTACCGGCTGCAGAACACATGGTGGGATGAATATCAACACAGATTGTGAAGGTTTATGGGATTATGAATATATAAGAGAGCTGAATTTTTTTATTGAAAATATCCGGGAATCTCCTCTTTCTGAAAACTTTAAGACACAGATGGAAGGTGAAGTCAAAGTTTTGAGGGCGGCTTTATATTACAAAATGCAAAAGCGCTACGGAGGCGTGCCCCTGGTTGATGTTGTACTCGATCCCTTTGAAGAGGTCCCGGAGGAATATACAGTAAGAAGCACCGAAGAAGCTATTGCTGACTTTATAGATACTGAATTGGAAACAGCGGCTGGTATGTTGTCCGAAGATTCAGAACAAACCGGCCGGGTGAATCGCTGGACTGCCTATGCCTATAAAGCTAGGGCAAATCTTTGGTCTGCTTCTATTGCAAATTTTGGAACTTTGGCAGATAACCGGCTAACGGGAATCCCATCATCCAGAGCAGATGAGTTTTATGAGAAAGCAAGTGCGGCAGCCAGACAAGTAATTAATTCAGGTAATTATTCACTGCTTCAAGGTTCAGATCCAGTCCAAACATTTTTTAATATTGGCGTTGAGGATTCAAATGCTGAAACCATCTTTGAAAAGATTTACAATGGTGTTGAAATCAATCATGCCTTTGCTCACCAAAACCAACCAACACCCTACTCAGAAGGGCAAGGTTCACAACTGAACCCTACCCTGGAATTGGTAAATCACTTTGAGAATCTGGACGGTACGTTTAGTACGCCTGCATTAGGACCTGATAATTTGTATCCTACCGGTTCTGCACCCTGGGATAACAAAGACCCCAGACTGCATGCGACAGTATTCTTTGAAGGTTCCTTGTATGCAGGTAATGTGGTGGAATTATATGAAGGTATAGATCCAACTGTGGGTGGAACTAATCCGGATGCGGTCATTTCAGAAGTTGGTGTTTCTCATAACGGGAAGCCTTCTGTAGGAAGTGCCAGCCGAAGACAGGCAAATCAATTTTTCCCTTCCACGGGATTTCTGCTAAAGAAATTAGTAGCCGAAACTCCACTGATACCTGATGATACAGAACGGTATAATTGGAAAGAGTTGAGATTGGCAGAGATGTATCTAATTGCAGCCGAGAGTGAATTCGAGCTTGGCAATCTGGCAGATGCGGCTATGTACCTTAACTACACACGTGAACGGGTTGGGTTAATGCCCTTGAATTCAGGAACCATCACTCGTGATCGTGTGAGAATTGAAAGGACGAGTGAGTTGATCTATGAAGGTCATCGCTGGGATGATCTGCGTAGATGGAGAACTGCTTTAGATGTGTTAGATGGACAAATTGTACACGGTCTTCGGGTGATTTATCATGATGATTCAGGGCAATACTATTTTCTTGAAATTAATGGTGAAGCTACTCAACGTGAGTTTCGTCCAGAGCATTATTACAATCCTATTACCCAGGAGAGAATTGAAACTAATGGAGACTTGGTAGAGAATCCTGGATATTAGAGAAATGGTTGTTCTAACCTCTTAAAAAAAAATAAACATTTAATTACGATGAGAATGAATGCTATAACAATAAAAAAAATTCCGATCCTGGCATTGATGACGGTATATATAACTGCATTGACAGCTTGCGAAGAGACGGTTACAGATTTTGGTTTTGATGGGCAGATCAGCGGAATGATTCTGGATCAAAACGGAAATCCGGTATCCGGCGATGCCTCAAACCCAGCTTTTACTGTATTTGTTTTGGGAGAAGAGGACCGAGTACCTCTTGAATTAAGAGTGAATGGGGATGGTACTTATGCCAATCTACATTTGTATCCACAGTCTTATAACGTTTGGGTTGAGGGGCCGGTTAATGGTCCTGGTCAGGGTGAACTGGTTGTGAATCTCACAGGTGCTCCCGTAGAACAGAATATTACAGTCACACCTTATTTGGTGATTCCTCAGCCTACAGCTAACATTTCTGGGGGTGAACTTGAAGTCAATTATGAGATAAATCCTAGTCAGGGATATGTAGCAGAAGAAAGAGTTGTGTTAGTGAGTACTGTCGCAAAGGTGGGAGTCAACACAGGAAATGGCCCCAGGTGGCAAACCCGGGAGCTGACGCTTGATAGTAACTCAGGAACAGCAACGGTTGAGCTTGATGCTGAGCTCTTGAGCATGGCACAGGAAAGAGGAGGGGGTAATTTGCATGTACGCATTGCGGCAAGATCCGATCAGACTACTGATTGGAATCATAGCATTCCAATTGTGATAGAAGCTCCCTAATTCATTTTCAGATAAAAAATGATATAGAGAATAAAACCTGTTACAGGTTTTATTCTCTACAAGAACTCTATTCTCGCTGCCACATTTGGTGTGCAACAGTGGCAGACCATGTTCCTCAGATGCAAAAAAGCTTAGAATACTGAAGGTTCATTTATTTGATGAAGCGAGAGTTCCAGAATTACTATGTTTTAAATTATGATGAATCAAGTTAGATTACAGAAACCATAACACAACTTACAAACAAAATCCAAGCTTACCCTAAACTACCATTTAGTATCTAATGAGAAAACATTCAGACTTTTGCAATTTATGTACCTTGCTTTTGATTTTTTCAAATCTTGCTATAGAAAATACTTTTGCTCAGGCAAACTCAGAAATGGGTAACGGAGTGAATGTTATTTATATTTTAGTCGATGATTTAGGTTATGGAGATATAAACCTAGAATTAGATGGGATTGACGAATTTAGCAATCCATTTATAACAACTCCTAATCTATCAAGATTTGCCAAAGAGTCAATGGTTTTTACTCGGCATTATGCAGCAGCCCCTACCTGTTCGCCTTCCCGTGCAGGTTTGTTGACTGGAAAAACGCCTACAAGACATAATATTAACCGCTGGATAAACGACTTGCAGGAAGACGATAAATTTTTCTTAAGAGGTAAAGAGGTAACTATTGCCGAAGTTTTAAAACAAGAGGGGTATCAGACTGCTATCGTGGGCAAATGGCATTTGAATGGTGCTGACTGGACAGAACCCGATCACTGGACAGGATGGACTGGTTCTTTTCCTAACCAGCAGGGTTTTGACTATGCATTCGTTTCAAAAGAAAATCCGCATAGAACACCTCTGTTGCAAACGAATGCGATGCAGAATCCCGGTGATTTTTATTTAGCTGATGATGACGTGACCGGTCATGCTGTGGGTGTAACCAAGGGCTATTCAACCCAGATACTTACTGACAGGGCAATTAGCTGGATAAGTCAAAAAAGGAATCCAGACAAGCCGTTTTTCTTGTTACTTACCTATGATGCCGTTCACGAAAAAATACAGAATCCTCCCGCCTTCACTGCTCTTTATAATACAGGAAATGTTGAAAAAAATAAATACTATGCCAGTGTAACCTTTCTGGATCACCATATAGGGAGGCTGATAGATTATTTGGATCAACTCAATGAGATAGAAAAAGGTATTGTTGAAAATACGGTCATCTTTTTTTCTAGTGATAATGGACCAGAGGTCCGAGATGTATATTGGGGAGCTCATAGATCTTATGGTACTTCCTATCCCTTGTTTGGTCAGAAGCGACAACTTTATGAGGGTGGAATCCGAGTGCCCGGTATGGTTCGTTGGCCGGGAACAATTCAACCGGGCATAACCCAAGAACCCAATTCCCATGTAGATGTATTGCCAACTTTGGCTGCATTGACTGGGGCAGAATTACCTGAAAATATCAGGCTGGATGGAAAGAGTTTAGTGCCACTTTTAGTAAACAACAAAAGCATAAGCAGGGAAAAGCCTTTATATTGGCAAAATGAACTTGCAGGCCAGGAGTGGCAGATTGCAGGCAAAGGTTATGACCAAAGATATGTTGGACCCGGGCCCATTGATTTGCCGGTACCAAAGGTGGTTACCGCTAGAGGTTCTTACATTCTCAGAGGATATACAGAGGGTAGGGAAGAACAGTTTAAGCAGCCCTCCATATTTCAGTTGTACAATGTGGATAAAGATCCTTTGGAAAAAGTGGAGTTATCAGCTTTTGAGCCTGAATTATACGCTGAAATGAAAAAAGAACTTATTCAAATGTATGAAGATGTTCAAAAGGACAGGGTGCAATCAGGGAATGAAATATTAAACAAGGTAGATCAACGATAATAATTATAACCAGTAATCATAATCTATAATAAATAGGACTTTATGCGAGTTACCACTTTATCATGTGTCAGTTTATTCATCTTTTCTTTATTTATAATTCTACCAGGTGTAGGTATGACAGAAATAAACAGTTGGTGTGCATCAACCATGGCAAACCTGTCATCAAAAGAGGGCAGCCCTCTTACCGAATACGCAGATACGACTGTCGTTGAGATGAAATCTGAGGGGATTGAACTGAGCTATTCTGTGACAGAGATACGTGCCAAAGCTGGCGATATCCTGCTTATCCGATATAAGAATGAAAGCGATATGAACCATAACATCGTATTGGTCAGAGAAGAAGCGGATATACGTCCGGTAGGTATCGCGGCGCTTCAGGCTATGGGTAGTGACTGGGTTCCTGAAAAAGAAAAGGAACGTATCATCGCCCACAGCGCGCTGGCCTATCCCGGGGAAACAGTAGAGCTTACGCTGGAAGTGCCGCCTCCGGGAACCTATCCCTACATTTGTACCTACTCTGCTCACTGGACGCAAATGCAGGGTAGGTTGATCTCAACGGAATAAATACTTTATGAGCAGCAGTTTCATAGAATTGACAATGAATAATCATAATCAACAATAAATATTCAAATCATGGCTTTAAAAAAATATATAATGCACACCAAAAATGGGTACCTAAATCCTATAATTGCTTTCTTTTTATTGCTCATAGTGGGTTCAGCTGTTGATGCTATAGCACAGGGAAGCAAGAAAAAAATTCAATTCAGGACCCATGTAATTGATGACTCTCTCATAGGAGGCGCTTTCTCCAATACTGCTCTGGCAGATATGGACGGTGATGGTAAACTGGAGTATATCATGAGTTCAAGGGGCACGGATAAGATTTATGTTTATAAATTTCATGAGCCTGGCCATTGGTCCAAATATATCGTTGGCGAAAATCCACCTACAGATGCTGGTGGTGCTGTACTGGATGTAGACGGTGATGGGCTACCCGACTACCTTGTAGGGGGAGCATGGTACAGGAATTCCGGAGACCTTGATTCGCCTTACGAGCAATTTGTCTTTGATGACGATATCACAGACGGGTCTATTCATGATCAGGTAGTGGCTGATATCAATGGAGATGGCAAAATGGATGTGATTACCATGTCCGATAAACATAATCTTCGCTGGTATGAAATCCCAAGCAATCCACAAAATCCTTGGAAAAGGCATGATATAGGCGAAGCCGTTCACGGAGGTGTGGCTCCTAAAGGATACGGGGATATCGATGATGATGGAGATATCGATGTTGTACGGACTGATGTCTGGTTTGAAAATGTAGATGGTGACGGGACAGCGTGGGAACAACATGATTTGGGCCCATTCATGCCGCTTCCGGAAGGTGAGCCAAGCTGGGCGGCCAATGCTGCCAGATCCTGGGTCGCTGATTTAAATAATGACGGACGACCTGATGTAGTGCAGACCGTGGAAGAAATGAGAGGAGGAAGAATCTGGTGGATGGAAAATCTTGGACCCGA
Organism: Catalinimonas alkaloidigena; assembly: GCF_029504655.1. Taxonomy (NCBI): domain Bacteria; kingdom Pseudomonadati; phylum Bacteroidota; class Cytophagia; order Cytophagales; family Catalimonadaceae; genus Catalinimonas; species Catalinimonas alkaloidigena. The sequence goes on along the minus strand of NZ_JAQFIL010000001.1, from coordinate 4,860,979 downwards.
TGAAGACAACACTATTCAATGGCACCGACATGAAATAGCAGGAGGGGATCGCATATTGGGCGGATTGCACTCCCTCGGGGTCGCGGATTTTACCGGCGATGGCAATCTGGATGTTATCTCAGCTGAACAGGACTGGCAGCGAGCTCGTCCGGGAGCAAATGGAGAGGAGAACCCACGCTATTTCCTTTGGGAAAACCTCGGAGTGGGTCCATCCTGGTCTAATAATCCAACAGTTGAGTGGAAAGAGCATGTAATTGCTGATGTTAATCTGGGTGGCCACGAGATTGTATTTGGAGATGTTACAGACGATGGTAAACTTGATATAGTAGGAAAGCCGTGGAGCCCATCAGATAATAACGCGCTGGGTGGTAAAGCTTATGTAATATTTTTGGAGAATAAATCTGTCCTTGATTAACAACCATAGAGCTTTCCCCATGCACTTTTTTTTAACTAAATTAACTCAATCCATGGGCCTGCATTTTTGTCCGCTTAACTAAAGGGCTCGGTTTTCTGATTGACTGAAAAGAAAAGTCTAAAAAGTGCTCTATAACTGAAAATGTAAAGTATTTGATTTAAGGAAGATTACCACAGCACATATGACAAATTTATTAAAGCAGTTATTACTTAGTTCAGTATTTGCCTTAACAGCAAGTTTAAGCTCATATATACCGGCAAAAGCTCAGCTTCAACCTTCTGATAATATGAATCCAATGGATCATGGTTCATTTGTTACCTCTACAATTACCCATGACCCACTTACTGCCAGCAGTATATTTGTGTATAAAGGAATTGCTGTCAAAGTCGGAAATGAACAACAGGCAGTAATGACTTTTGACACTGATCTATTACGTGTGGCGAGTGCCTGGACCGGTGGCTTCCTTCAGTGGTACCTGGAGCGAGATGGGCTTGAAGATTGGCCGACCCCTGCAGGTATCACCCATTTTGAGACGGGTAATACCCCGGGCTGGTCCATAGATGGAGATTTTAACGATCCGAGAACATGGCCTTACGGTCCTATTCCCAAAGAGCAGGGACAGTATAAGGGGCTTTATAGGCATGGAGAACAGGTACTGTTTTCCTATACTTTCGGCAGTAGTGACATCCTTGAATTGCCTGGGTTTGACCTTATTGAATCCAGACCTGTTTTTACTCGTACGTTAAACATAAGCCCTACTCAAGAAAACTTGTCATTGCGCGTGCTACAAGTACCAGACAGCGCTAAAATTGAAATACAGTCAGTCTCTCAATCCAGCGAGTATATGGTCATACAAATCGGAGATCAAACACGGGTTGTTGGTGCCCAGGGGATTCCTGATGGAGCTGAGTGGAGGATAACAAAACGTCATCTTATTCTGGATTTCCCCGAGACAACGGAAACGGTTCGACTTAAACTTGCTATTGGTCCCATTTTATCCGGCGGGGAAACAGACTATTTAGCATCTTATCTTACAAATTCTTCAGAGGTACCAGATCTTTCAGAATTTAAGGAGCCAGGACCCGATATGATGGAAATGGTGGAAACGGAAGCAGTCATGGGTGATGAAGACGGACCGTTTACGGTAGATGAGCTTACTTTGCCTGTTCCTAATCCATGGAATTCCTTCATGCGGTTAACAGATGTGGATTTTTTCTCAGATGGTCGTGCGGTTGTTAGCTCGCTAAGTGGAGATGTGTGGTTGGTTGAAGGTATCAAAGAAAATCTGGAGACCCTTCGTTGGCATCGGTATGCCACTGGGCTTTTTCAACCAAATGGGGTTAAGGTTGTCAATGATCAGGTGTATGTTACCGGGCGTGACCAGATTACACGTTTACATGATATTAATGATGATGGCTATGCAGATTTCTATGAGAATTTTAATAACGAAATCATGGCCTCTATTAATTTTCATGCATTTACCATGAACTTAGAAACGGACTCACAGGGGAATTTCTACTTTGCCAAATCTACCCCCTGGCCACCCTATGTTCGAGGAGAAGGACCGCCAAAAAATGCAGAAATTACACCACATCATGGTGTGCTCTTCAAGTTATCACCAGACGGGAAAAAGCTGGATATTATCGCAAAAGGTCTTCGTAATCCCAACGGATTGTCAGTCGGACCCGACGGAGAAATGATTTATGCGGACAATGAAGGGAACTGGGTCCCTACCAGTAAAGTACATAGAATCAAAGAAGATGGATTTCATGGATTTATCCCATCTGCACACCAACCATCTATGCCTACTTCGTTTGAGTCCCCTATTATTTGGACACCTCATTATATGGACAATTCTCCCGCCAAACCCATGTTTATCACTAGCGATCAGTGGCCAGAGGAATTGCAGGATGATATTTTATTAGCCTCCTATGGTCGTGCAAACCTTTCCTTGATTTTAAAGGAAGAGGTGGATGGCGTATGGCAGGGCGCTCATCTGAACCTTCCACTCATGTTCAAGTCAGGTCTTGAACGTGGCCGCTTTCACGAAGATGGGCATCTTTATCTAGCCGGGATGACCAGCTGGCAATCCATAGGCCAAGATTGGGGCTCTTTCCACAGAGTGCGGTATACTGGAGCCCCTTTGAATCTACCTGTGGAAATTAATACCAAAGCTGGCGGACTTGAGCTCGAGTTTACTCAAAAAGTGGATCCCCAGACGGCTACAAATATTGAAAACTATCAGTTGCAAAAGTGGACGTATCCCTGGACGAGTCAGTACGGTACACGTGGAAAACTGTATTCTGTGGACAATCCTGGAGAAACCAAACCAGATCCGGTAAAGGTAGAATCCATTAGGTTGTCTGATGATGGTAAAACCATTTTTCTGACAATTCCGGCATTAGAACCCGGAATCGTACACACCTCAATCGGTACGCTGGAAGATTTACCAGAAATGAAAGAGGCTTCCTTAGGACTGGTCATGTCCATAAGTTACCAGATTTCTACCGCTGAAGGGGTGGAGTTAAGCCATATGATACATAAAACGATACACAGAGTGCCTTCTGAGGGGTTTGCTATAGATTAAAGGTGCACTACTTCAACAATTTTAATTTATATGATCCAGGTTTCATGAAAATTCCAATTTTAAAAACGAGCATGTTTCTTTTGCTTTTATTTACTGCATGTGAACAAAGAGAGAATCAAAACAAAGCTCTAACAAGTAGGATAGAAAATGTTGTAGTGACTGAAGAGAAGCGGTTTGATTATTTAACCTGGAAAATTAAAGCAGCCAATGGCACCTGGCATTTTGAGAAAGAACATGCCGAAACAGAAGAAACTTCAACTGGATTCAATTCAGCGATAGACAAACAAGGACTAGATTGGATTAGCAATAACTGTGTGGATAACCGAGAGTGGAGAGGATGGCCCAATTTTGCGTCAGACGGATTTGGACATCCTTGCCGTGGAGGAGGGGGGGCATCCCACTGGATTGGTGAAGAGGGTAAACAAATTGATTTTGCTGATACACTTTATGGATCACACCTGAGGTTGGAGTCAAGCAATGAAAAATATAAAATTCGCTATCATTTCTTCTCGAGCCATGCTGCCATTGAGGTATTGGAAGCTGAGGATTTATTTGCCTTCCTGTGGGAAGGACCTGTTGGAGGGAAGATGAATATTGAAAAACAACATTATGTATTAGAGGATGGAATGGAACGTAAATTTGAGCACGGTAAAGGTTTAGGCTATCTCAACCCGAAATTTGGAAATAACTTTCCCTCACCCTTCTTTTATTTCGTAGATGACGATGCCGAACAGATTGTGTACATAGGAGCTACCGGGGTAAGTGAAGGGGGAGATGAGGGATGGGTACAACCTGATAATATGGCCATTTTTAGCTTTGGAAGAGATGATGATAAACATGCTTTGAGCAATACCAATGCTGTAGCCGTTTTTGGGTTTTTAGATAAAAAGATGGGGCATGAAGAAATCAGCAATTTTATCAAAGCTCGTCTTGATGACCCTTTCAAGCCGGTTGAATAGACATGGGGACTGTGAATATTTTTTGTATTAAATATCTGCTCATATTTAACATGCTTTTTTTAGATACGGGTTCTTTGTACGAAAAGGTCAGTATTGGCAATAGTTTTGGCCAGGATAAACATGTCATATCTGAAGATACTTTAAGAAATGGTGAAGAAATCATTTTCCCGGGAAAGGATTGGGTAGTGGCCTCGCCGGAATCGCAGGGAGTTAATTCATCCAGGTTAAAAGAGGCAATTCAATTTCTAGAGGAAAATTCAGGATTTGATGGGGTTAAAGAGGTGATGATTATTCGGAATGGCTACCTCATTTGGGAAGGTGAGAACGTGGACAAAGTTCATGGAGTCTGGTCGGTAACCAAATCTTTTACCAGTACGGTTTTGGGTTTACTGATTGCCGACGGGAAGGCCAGCCTCAACACGCTTGCAAAAGAAGTGGTACCTGAAATGACTGAAAATTATCCCAATCTGAAGCTAAGGCACTTCACTACCATGACATCCGGCTACCGGGCACAAGGAGATGAGCCTCGGGGAAACTATACACATGGTCCGAGTACTACTCCCTTTCTACCCAGCACCCCCTTGTTTAGACCTCCGGGTTCAAAATATGCTTACTGGGATTCAGCCATGAATCAGTTTGCCTATATTTTAACCAAAATTGCAGAGGAACCCTTAGGGGATCTTCTCAAACGTCGATTACTTGATCCGATAGGTGTGAAACCTGATCAGTGGCATTGGGGTGATTTTGGTGAATTCGGAGAATATAAAATCAATGGTGGTGCAGGCAATAACAGCAACCATATTTTTATTTCGGCAAGGGAAATAGCACGTATCGGTCATTTATTTTTAAATCAGGGCAACTGGGATGGCAAACAATTAATTCCCAAAGAATGGGTGCAACAAGCCAGCTCGGTTCAGGTTCCTGCTACGCTTCCCCTGGGGCATACGGGAAGTGGGTTGCAGGGAAGTGGGGTTTATGGATTTAACTGGTGGGTAAACGGAATCCAGCCAAATGGTGAGAGAAAATGGCGCTGCTGCTCCAGTAGGTACCTATGCGGCATGGGGCCATAACAATAACCATCTTTTCATCATTCCTGAATGGAACATGGTGGTGGTCAGATTGGGCCTGGATCAAAGCGACAAGGAAATAACCGACCTAATCAATAGTCAATTTATTCAAAAGATAGGTGAAGCAATAACTACATAAACCTGAAAGAAACACTCAAACAACCATTAAAACGAAAAATCATGAGGAAATTAACTTTTTTAATAACCCTGATATTTACGCTAACTACTAATCCTGATTTTCTGCTTGCTCAATCCGAAGGCACTGTGGATGGAGAATTAAGAAAATGGCACCCAGTCACCATTACTTTTGAGGGACCTGAAGTAAGTGAAACCGATGCATATAATCCTTTTATGGGTTATCGGCTAAATGTCAAATTTCGACATGAGAGTGGTCAGTCAGCCTACGAAGTACCTGGTTATTTTGCAGCAGATGGAAATGCTGCTGAAACCAGCGCCACTTCTGGGAACAAGTGGCGCGTACATTTCACACCCGATAGGACCGGCCAGTGGACCTATACGGCTTCCTTTCGCAGGGGAGAAGATATTGCTGTTAACCTTAGTTCCACCGCCGGTGAATCAGCCGCTTTTGATGGCGCGACCGGTACAATCAATATTTCAGAAACTGACAAAAGCGGTTCGGATCTGCGGGGAAAGGGAATACTGCGGTATGTCGGAGAACATTATCTCAGATTCGATAATGGCGAGTGGTTCATGAAAGGAGGGGCAGATGCTCCGGAGACCTTACTGGCATATGCTGATTTTGACGGTACTTATACGCATGCCTCGACTTCAAAAAATTACGGTGACGTTTTGCTATGGGGAAGTACCCAACACAAAGACGGACGTGGTGCCACTCCTCTAAAAAAGTACGAGGCACATGTGCAGGATTGGAAGGATGGAGACCCGGAATGGAAAGACGGTAAGGGGAAAGGCTTGATTGGAGCGCTGAACTACCTATCTTCCAAGGGGATGAATGCTTTTTCTTTTTTGACCTTGTCAGCGGGTGGAGATGGAAAAAATATCTGGCCATGGATTAGTCATAATGAGGTGGACCGCTATGATGTTTCCAAACTCGCTCAATGGGAAAAGGTATTTACCCATGGAGATCAATTGGGCATGTTCCTTCATTTCAAAACCCATGAAAATGAAAATGACCAGCTCTTAAACGGTGGAAAATTGGGTCCGGAACGAAAACTATACTACAGAGAATTGATTGCCAGGTTTGCCCACCATCCTGCACTCAACTGGAATTTGGGAGAAGAGCACGACCTTTGGGATGAGTTAGATGATGCGGAGCAACTAAATGCTAAAGCAGACGCACAATATATCCATAATCTGGATCCTTATGATCACCCTGTGGTTACCCACACCTTTCCCAATCAATACCAACAGAGTTATACCCCCTTACTTGGGTATGAATATTTTGAAGGACCTTCTATTCAGACCAACAGCATGCGTCCCTGGCACAATTTCGACGTCATTTCTTATTGGGTGAATGCTTCAGACCGGTCGGAAAGAAAATGGAATGTATCTTTAGACGAAGCCGGAACCGGAGGATTAGGCGTTACTACGGACGACTATGACGATAATTATAACCAGGACGAAGCCCGGGGTACTTACTGGGCCACCATTGCCGCCGGAGGCGATGGGGTGGAATGGTATTTTGGTTATTCCGAAGAACAAAATGACCTCAATATGGAGGATTGGCGAAGCCGGGATGCCCTGTGGGACTATACCCGCCATGCCATGGATTTTTACAAAAACAACGATATTCCATTCTGGGAAATGGAAAATGCCAATAATATGACCCGTAGTGAAAAGGATTTTGTCTACGCCAACAATGGGGAGCTCTATGTGATTTATCTGCCATCTGGAGGTGGAGCTGCCCTGAATTTACAAAATAATACCGGTACCTACACAGTGGATTGGTACAATCCCAGGACTGGAGGTAATCTTCAAAAGGGAAAAGAAATGCAGGTTGAACAGACCTACGCTAGAGAACCAGCTTCTGTGCTTTCTGCCCTACCTAACATCAAAAAACCAAGGGTTCAGGGAGGAAACGTAACTGAGGTGACCGGGCCCGGTTGGATTAACCTGGGTATGCCTCCTGGGGATGTCAAGGAAGATTGGGTAATACTTGTAAGGAAAAAATAGGCTTTTTATACCATTAATTCATTCTACAAAAGGAAACAGAAGCTGAAGATTATGTCTGTACAGCCCTGATGCTTATCTGTTTCCTTCAAACCTATATCGTCATGAAAAAAAACAATTATTTAATTCTTTTACTATTTGTCCTTTCATGGATCGTGTCATCCGCTTTCCTGCCTGCTCCAAAAAAGACAGTGGTTACCATCCAGGGTGAAGCCTTTTATGTCAACGGGAAGCCTACCTACCAGGGCAGAAGCTGGAAAGGTAAGAAAATAGAGGGTTTGCTGATGAACTCCCGAATGGTTCAGGGTATTTTTGATGATCTGAACCCAGAAACCCGAAAGTTGTTTGGCTATCCGGATACCGGTGAGTGGGATCCCAATAGAAATACTGCCGAGTTTGTGGACGCCATGGATGAATGGAAAGCTCATGGACTGAATTCCTTTACTATCAATATGCAGGGCGGAAGTCCGACCGGCTACGGAAATAAGGAATGGTACAATTCCCCCTTTTATGCTGACGGACAGCTCCGACCGGAATATATGAATCGCCTGAAATTAGTGTTGGATAAAGCAGATGCCCTGGAAATGGTGGTCATGATGGGCATTTTCTACTTCGGACAGGATCAGAATTTAGAAGATGAACAAGCAGTGATCAATGCTGTCAATAATACGGTAAACTGGGTGTTGAAGGAAGGCTACCAGAATGTATTGATTGAAGTCAATAATGAATGCAACATCAAGGCATATGAGCATGATATATTGAAACCAGATCGGGTAGATGAACTCATTGAACTGGTAAAGAGTATTGAGCACAATGGGCACCGGCTGTTGGTCAGCACCAGCTATGGAGGGAATACAATTCCTCTGTCTAATGTAGTCAAAGCTTCAGATTATATTTTAATTCATGGAAACGGAGTAGATACTACTGAAAAAATGGAAAACCTGATCAGGAATACCCGCAAGGTGGATGGATACCGGCCCATGCCGGTGGTAGTGAATGAGGATGACAATTATGATTTTGATAATGCTAAAAACAACTTCAGTGTCGCGGTGGAAAATTATGTCTCCTGGGGATATTTTGATTACCGAAGGGATGGAGAAGCCTATGAAGAAGGTTACCAAAGTGTGCCGGTTGACTGGGGGATCAATTCCGAAAGGAAAAAAGGGTTTTTTAGTCTGGTCAAAGAGATAACAGGTGGTAAATTTTAATTCATTTTCAAGGTAGCTCGATAGCAAAAATCTCTGAAAACTTAATCAATGAATTCCATAAACCTAAAATTAATTATTGCTTATTCGCTCATGATTGGAGCTTCATGGGCCATCAGTCACCATAGTAATAGGGTACAGGAAGCCGTATCTTATTTGCAGCCCTTATTTCAGGACAAGGTGACAGGGCATAAAGAAGGTCATCCGTCTGTTCCGGAAAGTACTTTTAGCTTATCGGCCAAGCTACCTGAGCCGGATCATTGGAATTTGCAGGTAGAAGGATTTTCTCCTGCATATTATGATAAGGTTAGGGAAGCCATTGCCATTAACACTGTAGACCAACCCACCGACCAATGGGGTGCTGCCTCATCTTTGTTTGAACTCCCTACTGGTAGCTACACCATTCGTTTTACTTCGCTATTGGAATCGGATGGAGAATGTACCTACATCATGAGAATGGGAGGCAATAAGGTAATGGAATTCCAAAATCCTAGAATTCATGGGAAAGGCATAGAAGAATATTCCCCTCATGAAGAAGTAGTGGAAAATGTTTCCATCGAGAAGGGAAGCAGGATACAGGTGGAATTCCTGCCCCATTCCAATGGTCCTTGTGCCGGAGGGAGACGGCTATGGATTTGCCCGGGCCAGATGGAAAAGCAACATAGAATTTATACTACAGAAAGAAAAGTGAGGATTAGGTAAATGAAACATAACAAGTACAATAAATATGTTTGGTGAATCTAGCTAAAATAGAGATACAGAAAGAAGGGATTTAAAGGTAGTTATTTTCAATTTTAAGCCAAAAAAACTGATAAAATGCGAAAAATAATCTTAACAGGACTGTGTTCAATATTGACGATCTATAATTTATGGTCTCAACAATTGGCCTTTCCGGCAGCAGAAGGTTATGGAAAATATTCTAAAGGTGGACGAGGTGGAGTTGTTTACGAGGTAACAAATTTAAATGATAGTGGAGAAGGCAGTCTGAGAGCCGCTGTAGAAGCCTCCGTTCCTCGAACTGTGGTTTTTAGGGTGTCGGGGAATATAGAGCTTAATAGTCCGATAGCAATTAGGAGCCCCTATATTACCATTGCAGGCCAGACAGCGCCTGGCGATGGAATTACGCTTAAGAACCATCCCCTTAGCATTGATGCAGACCATGTGATAGTTCGGTATATCAGAGTCCGTCCCGGTGATGTATCGGGCAATGATTACGATGCGGTTTCCAGCAGGTACAAAAAGCACATCATATTGGATCACCTATCAGCAAGCTGGAGTATTGATGAAACCATGTCTGTTTATCATGGTGACAGCATTACCGTGCAGTGGTCTATTATTTCAGAAAGCTTGTATGGATCGAATCATGTAAAAGGTTCACACGGGTTTGGCGGTATCTGGGGTTCAAATCATAGCACCTACCACCATAATCTACTGGCTCATCATAGCAGTCGCAATCCCCGAATGGCTTCAGGGGCCGGATTTACCGATTATAGAAACAATGTGATTTATAATTGGGGATACAATAGTCTTTATGGTGGAGAAAAACAGCAAGTTGGAAATGATAAGTTCAATTTCTCAGAATTCAATATTGTTGCCAACTATTACAAGCCTGGTCCGGCAACAGAATCAGGCGAAGTATCATATCGCATCGCAAATCCCTGGTATCGTGATGTAAAAACAGATTATGGAAAATGGTATATAGCAGACAATTATATGTCGGGCAATCCTGAGGTCACAGCTAATAATTGGGGGGGCGGTGTACAACCTCAAGACGGCGTTGAAGATACTTCATATTTAAGACTTACAAAACCATGGCCATCCATGCCAATAAATCTTCAAACAGCAGAAGAAGCATATGAAACTGTTCTTGATAATGCTGGGGTAATTTTACCTAAAAGAGATGCAATAGATACTCGCATTATCGAAGAAGTCCGTGGTGGTTATGCTACCTATGAAGGTGAAATTTATAAAAAGGAACATAGCGTTGCCGATCCTTCAAATGCAAGCGGAATCATTGACTCGCAAAGTGATGTAGGCAGTTGGCCGGTTCTTGAAAGCGCCCCCGCTCCAAAAGATACCGATCATGACGGCATGCCTGACGAATGGGAAAGGAAGAACGGACTGGATTTGGATAACCCCGATGACAGGAATAAGGTTGCAGAAGATGGTTATACCATGTTGGAGAAATACCTAAACAGTATTCATTGAACTAGGACGGGCAGGTTTGTTATACATCATGCAGAGTTTACATAATGGTTCAAATTGTTGTAGGCCGAGAAAAGCTTAAAAAGATGCATGAGATCGTGTTTCAAAGAGTGATGAAGAAAACGGTACTGCATATCAATAGTATTATTACATCCGAGAGATTGCTACTGACAATTTCAATAATGGGTAGCTTTTCAACTGAATACCGAAGGTTATACCAATCTGCACGGTGAAAATCTTCCGGACAGTAAAGGAAAAGTGTAAATTGTATTATACATCAATAGACAGTTACTGGCTTATCGTATTGATTCAGAATTTCGGTTTATATTAAAATGCTAAATTTTCATCAATGTATCACCTCAAACCTAACCATAAAAGTAAAAGACTGCTCTTCAAACATTTTATCTACTCTGACCTGCATAAACTCTTCATCCACTCAGCTTTCATCAGCGTAGGATTCTTCAGTTGATACCCCAGCGCATACTGTATCTGAGAGTCAAAGATTGAGAATAAAAAACTGTGATTTTCAAGAAGCTTCTATCGGTAATGGAAAGAAATAAGCTTATTCCAAAGTACATAGCCTCATGATCAGATGATCAAATTGCATTAATTTGCTTTATTTTGACATCTGCCAATACAAATCAATGAACCACAATTTATAGGAATAAAAAACTAAAAAAGGTCACCGAATGATTTGTGTTTGTTTGGTTTTATTTGATATCCTTGACTAGTCCTAAAATAGGTTGACACTTTTTAGTGTTAAAATTAAGACCACTGGAGATATTCTTCAATGGCATTTTGATGTACAAATTCAGGTGTTTGATACCCTAAACTTAAGTGTGGTCTTTCATGATTATACGTTTTTATGGATTCGTCTATGACTTGGGAGAGTTCATTGAAGGTGTTACACTTATGAAGTAAGAACTCATCTTTTAAAATTCCATTCACTCTTTCAGCCAGTGCGTTCTGATAACAATCATATCCTTCTGTCATTGAGGGTATCATTTTGTTTTTTCGTAGTTCCTTCTGGTATACTTCTGAGCAATACTGTAGCCCCCTGTCTGAATGGTGGATAGTATTCTGATCACTCATTTTGTTACTGACAGCCTTTTGAAGAGCTTTTACTACATTTTCACTACTCATGTCCTTGCTGAGATGATACCCCATAATTTTTCTTGAATAGACGTCGGTGACCAGCGATAAGTAATGTATCCCTTCCGATGACTTCACATAGGTTATATCACTGACAAAACAACGCTCCGGCTTGATAAACACCTTGTCCTGATACAAGTTAGGGTATTTTTTGAGCCAATGTTTGGAGTCAGTGGTTTTGGTATACTTCTTCCTGGGTTTTATCAACAAACGCTCTTGGCGCAAGTAAGAAAACAGCCCATCTCTACCAATCTTGACGCCCATAGTATCAAACGCACCGGAAAGCAAGGTACAGTTTCCTGGTACCTATGCGAGGCATACGTCTACGCGTATCAACTACTAATTCTTTTACCTTCAGCAGTACTGATGTACGCCGGGTATATCGTCTCTCTCCCTGATAGATAGCCTGACGGCTTACCCCGAACAAACTACAAGAGGATGCCAGGCTTACTTGGCGCTCTTGCTGGAGTTCTCTTGTTGCCCGGGGGAAAACTTTTTTCGGATCGCCGTCCCATATTCTTTATCAGAGATGTCGATCATCCTATTCAGAATCAGGTTTCTGGCCTTCTCATCGGCCAACTCCTTCTCTAAACGCTTAATCTGCTGGGCAGGAGTTTCTTTGGATTTAGGCATAGGATGCATGTTGTGTGAAGGTTTACTCCAATCTAGCTTCCCATGCTTTCTTAACCAAACTAAAACTGTGCTCCTTCCCTGAATACCATATCTCTGCTGGGCTTGTTTATAGCTCAGTTCGCCTTTTTCTACCTGATCTAATACCGATAATTTAAAGCCCAGTGTATAGTCCCGTTGCGTGCGCTTTTTTTGAGATTCTTCTGCATTTTGATGTCTTTTCATAAATAAGTCAAGCTTCTGTCAACTTATTTTAGGACGAGACACAGCTTAAAAAAAAAGCCCTCAAAATCATATGATTTAAAGGGCTTTGCTGTAAGATGCGCTTTAGGTTCAGGACCCTGCAGAGAGTGAGGTTCCTGAATATTTAATTTAAGTATTTGTATATCATGCGAATCAAGGGTAAAGAGGTAAAAGGAACAGATGTGATAGCTAAGCCATTGATTGTGTATGCACAAATTACAATTAATAGCCCTATACTACCACATCTGCGATTGTTATGATAAACAATTAAGATGGTGCTGTCAACGGCATAGCCATAATTCCTCGGAACCTAAATTTACTGATAAAGAACTGTTGACCATTTATATATACGTCATGCTTTTTGAAGAAAAGTATAAAATTAAATCCATCTGGAGGCATGCTTCTGCTTACTTAAGGTCTTGGTTTCCTGCTTTGCCTAGTTACCAAGCCTTTAATGCTCGCCTAAATAGGCTCTCTGATGTCCTTCCAGGCTTAGCAGAATATTTTTTATCCAAAGTTGGCAGAGAGACCTCAGAAGAAATCAGTCTGATGGATTCGCTGCCAATCATGCTTTGTAGTGCAAAAAGATAAGCAAAACCGGCCGCCGGGCGGTAGCCAGAGCATTGTCTGATAAAGGGTTTTGCTCTACTAAAAACTCTCACTACTACGGTGTAAAACTTCATGTTGTAGCCAAACATGCTCCATACACTTTACCTGTTCCAGAATTTGTTGGATTGACTCCAGCTTCAACACATGATCTAACTGCTGTAAGACCAATCTTGCCTAAACTTGCAGGAAAAGCCCTATTTGGCGATAAAATTTATGCAGATCAGCCACTCAACAAAAACTTAGAAAAGCAACAGAATACATTCATTTATACCCCTGTAAAGCTTGTTAAAGGTCAATCTGAACAAGAAAGACAGCACAACAAGGCGGCTGATGATTTATTTTCAAAAGCAGTCTCCACAGTCAGACAACCTATTGAATCACTTTTCAACTGGTTTGTATGTCCATGTATTTGGTAAACTAGCAGCTGCCTCTTTTTTAATGTTTATTAACTCTTGATTCGCATTATTTATAATAATAAACACTTTAAAGTAAGTGATTTTCATTAAATTATCATTACCAATTAAACGAGGTTTATTTTATAATCTTTTACTTATCAAACTGACAAGCTATGATCTTGAAGGTATTTGTTTAGAGTCTTAAGTAAATGCGAGTATAGACTTAACGGTGTGTGATTACCTTAGCCATTATTTATTATTTGAAGCTACTAGGCTATAATCAAAGTAACCTTTGATCAAAATCGTAAGGTTCAGTATCTACAATCCTTACTGAGTTGATATCCTGATGTAATGGATTGATCAGGAAGTTTCTGTCTTTAAGCGTTACTGCTGAAGGAACACTGATAAAAAAATGGTTCTTAAAAATATCAGTATCCCCAATCTCTTTAGTAAATGCTTCATAGGGAGGTAGCTTATGCCATTGCTCTTTGAGGTGAAGGTGATCTTCTAGCTTAGGAACCTCCCTATCAGGTAGATAAAGCGTTACCAATACAAAACCTTTAGGAGTAATTCCTTTCCTGATGTGAGCAAGTGTTTCTAAAGTAGCCAATGCAACACTGCTGGCTGTGTAGAGCATATAAGTACCAGGATAGTTCCATCGGCCACCATTCAGATATGCTCCGGTACCCGATAAGTCTCTGGCGTATTTACTTTTGGTAATGCGATAGGCGAAAGGCATGGGTAAACAGATCAGGCAAATATCCCATGTTCAATTCTTCCCAGTTCCATGAGCAAAAGATTAATGCCATAAGTACTGGGTAATAGCTGCTGAGGCTCCTGCTCAGATAGAGCAGGTACTGGGGTTTTCATCCATTTTTGGAAAGCAGCTTTATCCTCAAAAACTTCATATCCTTTGGCATATACATCAGCAATCATAAGTGCTCTTTCCGAGACAGTCTGAGAAAAAAGCTGCTCAGGTGTATAGCGTTGAAGAGTACGAAGATTAATATGAAGGCAATCTGCTAAGAAGCTGTAACTTAGGCCTGTATTCTGTTTCAAATGATCAATTGCTTTACGAGGCAAACCTTGCTGTGCAATGGAGATGTGAGGATCAAGACCTAGCATCTTGCTCTTGTCAAATTCAAAACCAAGTAAAGTGGTAACATTGGATATTTCTACTTGCATGTCTAAATATACGACATTTATACTTAAAATGTTTAATATAATAAGCAAATGTCGTGTTATCGTAGTTAAAATCTATTAGATAGGTCAACTTGATCAGGTATAGTTCAGGTTTGTGGAAGGTAGATAAACTAAGGTATCCATATTCAGGTACATTCATAGCTTTTAGCACTATGAATCTTATACTGTGTTTGCACACTAAATAGCTGAATTTTTTTTGAAACAGCTACCAATAATAGAGTAGGAGGGGAGGTGTTTGAAACGGACCTTTTTAGGAGAGGCAAGACACATCAAATCTATAGAAATCAAAAAGGCAGGAAAACCTTTTAATAACTAGCGGGGTTATAAACACTAAATTTTTTATCACCTCTGTAGCCTGTTTCCTATGAAGTCCTCTGTTAAATTTATCAATCAAGAACAATCTAAATTTTTTCCTACCTTACGAAGCAGAGTAAATCAGTATTTTAAAGACAATAACATTTCTCGGTATGGCAATCAGGAAATGGTCACCAAATCGGTGGTGTTGATTAGCCTGTATCTTTTATCTTATCTAGCTGTTATAACGCTTCCCCTGAATGCGTGGCTCTTTCTGCCCCTGGCACTGCTGATGGGCATTGCTAAAGCAGGTATAGGCATGTCAGTCATGCATGATGCCCTGCATGGCTCTTACTCTAAAAATGCTCAGACCAATAAACTTATGGGCAATACGATCTATATGGTAGGAGTCAATGCTTTTGTTTGGAAGGTACAACATAATATGCTTCACCATACCTATACTAATATTCATGGATTGGATGAAGATATCAACACTAAAGTAGTGATACGCTTGTCTAAACATGCACCTATTAGAAGCTTTCACCGTTTTCAGCACATTTATGTATTTTTTCTGTATGGCTTCCTTACTCTACGCATGATCGTCGATGATGGTATGAAGCTTATCAACTATCATCGTTTGGGAATCATAAAAAAGCTTAAATCCCATGCAGGAAAAGAATACTTCCGCCTGACAGGATTCAAACTGATTTATCTATTTTTGACAATCGGTCTTCCTATACTGATTACTTCTCTATTATGGTGGCAGGTAATGATAGGTTTTGTGTTAATGCACCTCACTGCAGGAGTGATCCTAAGTACCATCTTTCAAATGGCTCATATTGTAGAAGGGGCACATCAGCCTTTGCCTAATGCAGTAGGAAACATTGAAAATGCATGGGCGATTCATCAGTTGGAAACGACAGCAAATTTTTCCAAAAATAGCCGTGTACTCAATTGGTATATTGGCGGCTTAAATTTCCAGATAGAACACCACTTATTTCCAAATATTTGTCATGTACACTATAGAAAAATAGCTCAGATTGTGGAAAAAACGGCTGATGAATTCCATTTGCCCTACAACATTAAACCTACTTTTGGGCATGCACTGCAATCCCATATTAGAATGCTGAAAATATTGGGACAGAAGACCAGCCAATCCGTTACTATTGCTGCACAGCAATAGTGATTAGCCTAAAACAGGTCGTTATGGGTTTCTGGTTGCTGAGAGGCAAACTAACCTTTAGCGATCAAAGACAACCATGGAAAAAAATGAGATATCAGTAGCAAAGTAGGACCTTTTCCTGACAGACAAGTCAAAATACTAAAAAATGAACCTTCGTTTGATAATAGGTTGAACAAAATATTTTTTGCGTAAAACTATGCAAGATTGGTGAGTGTAGATTTGGAATAACCGCATCAAAAAGAAAGAGGAAAGCCTAGAAAACATAGATTAAGTTCTATATTTGTTCAATACCTTACCTTCAGTGGTATCATTATTATAAAAAAGACTAACCCTACTAAAATAGCATTGATTAATGGCCAATAACACTACCCCAACTCTCCTCAACAAAAGAAAAAGTGATATTTTACAGACTTGGATAAATTATCAGATTGAAGATCCCGCGCTACGTGAAGATTTAATGAGTAATGAAGAGATGCGAAATCAATCGGAAGAATTGCTTGATGCCTTCTTACAGGTCATTAAATATGAAAACTATGAAGATATATCGCGACAGGAGTATAATTCCATTATTGAGATATTAAGTGGAATATCTTTATCACGGGCACATGGTGGGTTTACTCCCCGGGAAACAGCTATTTATGTGTTGAGCCTGAAAAAAGCAATTATTCGTGTACTCCAGGAAGAGCTAAAAGGCGAACCTGATGAACTTGTGAATGAGATTTTAAACATTTCCAATCTTCTGGATAGCTTAAGCCTAATGACTTTTGAAACTTATGTTAAAGGAAGAGAAGAGGTAATCCAGCGGCAGAGTAATGAAATGAATGAGGTTTCCACACCGGTCATTAGAGTATGGGAAGGAGTCCTCGCATTACCCATTATTGGAACACTAGACAGTGAAAGGACTCAAGTAGTGATGGAAAACCTGCTACAGGAGATTGTGGATACGGGAAGCGGTATTGCTATTTTGGATATTTCCGGAGTACCTGCTGTAGACACACTGGTAGCTCAGCATTTGATCAAAACCGTCAATGCCACTCGCCTTATGGGAGCAGAATGTATTATCAGTGGTATCAAACCTGAAATAGCCCAGACCATTGTTCATTTAGGTATTAACCTGGAAGGTGTACAAACAAAAGCCACACTTGCCTCAGCATTAAAACAGGCTTTTAATAAAATGAATTTAGTTGTAACAAAGAAGAAATTGGGATAAGCTTTAATGATTTAGCAAATGGATAGGATTCCTATATTAAAAATGGGAGCGTTCCTGTTAGTTACCATCCAGGTAGATATGTACGACAGACTCGCTCTCAACCTTGAAAATGACCTGGTTCAAATGGTTCAAAAACATGAATCAAAGGGTGTACTCATAGATATTTCAGCAGTTTCCATTGTAGATTCCTTTATGGGACGAATCATTGGCAACATTGCTACTATGTCTAAAATACTTGATGCAGAGACAGTGGTAGTGGGAATGCAACCTGCGGTAGCGATTACCCTTGTTGAATTGGGTTTACCCCTTACTGGAGTACATACTGCTCTAAATGTAGAAAAGGGAATGGCCCTCCTTCACGTCAAAATAAGAGAAGCTAATTCGGATATAGATGAGCAGGGAGCTGACTGGGAGAATAATGATCAGCTTGAGTAAAGACACCATTAAAATAAAGTCTGAACAGGATATGGTGTTGTTTCGGCAGCGGTTGCGGGAGTATGCTCAAAAGATAGGCATGAGTGTTGTCAATCAGACCAAATTGATTACGGCTTCTAGTGAGCTTGCTCGAAATATATTAGCCTATGCAGGAGAAGGAAAAGCAACCATAGAGGTTGTATCTGAGCGACTGCAGACAGGAATAAAAGTGATTTTTGAAGACTCTGGACCAGGCATAGCAGATGTAAACAAAGCAATGCAAGACGGTTTCTCAACAGGAAAAAGCTTGGGTTTAGGCTTACCCGGTGCAAAACGCCTGGTAAATTTTTTTGACGTTCAATCAAAAGTGGGGCATGGAACAACAGTTACCATCATTCGGTGGAAAAGGTAGTACAGGAGCTTATGTCAGATACAGAATTGAGGACAGAAGCTATTTTTCCATCATAAAAAAAGATATTACCAAAGAAGCTGAAAGATTAGGCTTTCCTTCAGAAAAGATCGCTAAACTTCAGATTGTAGTTGCCGAACTGGCAACTAATTTATTGAAATTTGGAGAGCGAAGCAGAGAGTTGCTCTGGAAAAGTGTGCAGCAACAAGAAGAGAAAGGTATAGAAATATTGACACTGGATAAAGGCCCCGGCATTGGTAGTGTTGCACAAGCTTTGGAAGATGGTTTTTCTACTTCTGGTACAGCAGGAGAAGGTTTGGGAGCTATCCAAAGGCAGTCTGACTTTTTTGAGATTTATTCACAGCCTGGACAGGGAACAGTAGTACTATCACGCTTTTTTATCTCAGAAGAGCTTTATCATAAAATACAAGCTTTTCATTTTGCTGCCCTTTCGATAGCCAAGCCTGATGAAAAGGTTTGTGGTGATGGGTATTATATTGAGTATGCACCGAAAAGCCAGGTATTAAACCTACTGCTACTGGATGGTTTAGGGCATGGTGCAGGAGCTTACGAAGCTTCCCAGGCTGGCATAGAAGTATACGCGACTTTGCCTAAAGATTCTCCTGAAGTGGTATTAAGAGAGATTCACAACCAGATTAAAAAAACCAGGGGAGCGGTAGCCATGGCGATAAAATACCACTTCAAAGAAGAAGTACTTTCTTTTTGCGGAATAGGAAATATTATTGGAAAAACAATTAGTTGCAATACTACTAAACACTTACCTTCTTTCAACGGAATTGTCGGACATGTGATGTCATCTCGCATTCATGATCAGGAAATACCCTGGGAAAGAGGAAGGCTCCTACTTGTTCATTCAGACGGCCTTATCTCTCGTTGTGACATTGCAAAGTATCTTCAGATACAAAAATATGATCCAGTAATTCTGGCGGCATGTCTCTACCGGGATTATAGCCGGGGAAATGATGATACAACTATTATAATATGTAAACATCCCAGTACAGATGGAAAAGGATCAAAAGCCGATCATTGAAGTATCACTGGACAGAGAACTGGATCTGGTGATCGCCTATAAAAAAGCTATGAGACTTGCTGAAATCTCCGGGCTAAATTTTACTGACCAGACCAAATTCGCCACTGCTGTTTCAGAAATTTCAAGAAATGCACTAGCCTATGCCCGTAAAGGAGAGGTTACTTTTTTTATTGTTCAAGAAGGTAGCAGCTACTATGTACAAGCGATAGTCACAGATCAGGGGCCGGGAATAAGAAACCTTGATGCTTTGCTGCAAAAATTAGATACTCAAATCAATGGGCAACACACAGGAATTATAAACTGTAAGCGGCTATCAGATAAGTTTGACATAGATAGCGATGTAGAAACCGGAACATGTGTCAAAATCGCCATGCGTCTTCCAGTAGGCCATCCACCCATTAATCGTTTGATTCTTTCCGGCTGGCGTAATCATTTTACTCAGGTAGCACCTATTTCACCTTATGACGAACTAAAACGGCAAAATCATCTACTGTTAAAGACTTTAGAAGAGTTAAGGGTTAAAGAGTCACAAACCAAAGAACAGTTAGAGGAAATTCAATCTCTTAATAATGAGCTAGAGCATAATTATGTAAAAATAAAGGAGCTTTCTAACGAATATGCTATACAAAATGAGCTTCTATTCAAAAGAAACAAAGAGTTAGATCAATTTGCCCATATTGTCTCTCATGACCTGAAGGCTCCAATTTTAAATCTTAAAGGGGTAGTACAACTCGTTGAGGATGGAGACATAAATGACCAGGAAAAAATGCTTTCTATCTTCAAAAGACAGTTAGAGAAGATGGAAAATCTTATAGAATGTATTTTAGCTTATAGTAGAGCAGGACATGAGAAAGTAGATAAAACAAGTGTTGATCTAAAGAAGCTTTTAGTTAGTGTGGCAGAAAATCTGGTAAAGCCGGAAAACTTTCTTGTTGAAATTGCAGACGACCTTCCGATTCTTTTTACGGAAGAGGTTTTTATAGACCAGGTGTTGAGTAATCTTTTATCCAATGCTATCAAATATAATGATAAAGAAGAAGGAAGAGTAAAGGTAGGTTTTGAAGAAACAGCGGAAGGAGAGCTCATATATTTTGTAGAGGATAATGGAATGGGAATTCCTTTAAATAAACGTGAAGCCGTATTTAATATGTTTACTATCCTGCAAAAGAAAAAAGACGTGGATAGTACAGGTATTGGTCTGGCTATCGTAAAAAAAATAGTCAATGAAAAAGGGGGAAATATATGGATAGAGGATGCTATTCAATGGAATACTGGCTCAAGATTCTGTTTTACCTGGCCAGTAGAGGTGGTACACTTAAGCAAAGAATAGTTTAAAAAGCTTTTTATGTAATGCATTTCATGGAAAGTAGTGTTTAAAATAAGTGAGTATTGCAATCAATCTAATATGTTTAATTGGTAGGCTTGTGTAGCCTGATCGGATGAGGGTGTAGCAATAAGTACTCAAAACCACCCAGAATTCTCCTTATAATCTTATTCTTATGCAGAAAGGCAAATTTATTGTAATTCTGTTTTTATAACTTGCTATAGAAGAAAGAATTTACAGAAAATACTGAGGTTAATATGCTTGAAAGAATCTTTCTTATCGATGATGATCCCATCACAAATTTTGTTAATGAGCATATCATTACTGAGTTAAAAGTGGCACATCAGGTGGAAATATTCACAGAGGCAGAAAATGCACTATCCCTCATTAAGAACGAAAGTTCTCAGGATAAAGGTTCTGATTTGATCTTACTAGACTTGAACATGCCTCATTTGGATGGTTTTGATTTTATAGAAGCATTTCAGCAGTTGGATGTTGGTAAAGCTTCTAAATACAGAATAATTGTTCTCACCTCATCAAAGCATAGCAGGGATCTACAAAGATTAGCCACCTTAGGTATTAAAGAGGTGCTTAATAAACCTCTAACCAAAGAAAAAATGTTAAGCATTGTCTAGTCTATATTTCCTCCTTGCATTTGTAAGTAGCAGTTTGAATGGGATGAACTGATCTGATCTACTGGCTATCAAACACATATTGGGGAGGACAAATCAAAAAGGAATATATTTCCTATCTTTGTCTTCATAAAGATTACTTGCTTAATTTTTTATCTATGGATTAGATGTTAAAAGATGAGCCGTGAGTAAGCCGCCTTCTATAAGAGCCAAAAAGCTTTTAGAAGAAAGCGAAGCCAGGTATAGCCTATTGATCAATAGTGTGAAAAATTATGCCGTTTTTATGCTGAATCCTCAAGGATATATTTCCACCTGGAATACTGGAGTAGAAAACCTGAAAGGTTATAGCAAAGAAGAAATCATCGATCAACACTTTTCTATATTCTATCCTGAAGAGGCGATGAAGCGAAATCATCCTGCATATGAACTAAAAGTAGCCAGAAAGGAAGGTAAGTTTGAGGAAGAAGGATGGAGAGTGAGAAAAGATGGTAGCCCAATTCTGGGCTAATGAGATTATTACTACCATATATAATCATCAAAACCAGCATATAGGTTATACAAAAATCACACGGATTTAAGTGAACGTGTCAGTAATGAAGCACTGATGAGGGAGTTGCACAAAGTAAATACAGACCTGGACAACTTTGTTTATACAGCCTCACACGATCTCAGAGCTCCTATTAGCAATTTGGAAGGATTACTTTCTTTGGTAGAAAGAATTATAAGTCCGAAGCTCAATGAGGCTGAAAATCAAATTGTTGAGAAGATGAGTACTTCGGGATTAAGGCTACAAAATACCATAGAGAGCCTTATTGAAATGACCAAGGCTCAGAGGAATATGGAGGAAGTAGAGGAGGTCGTTTCTTTCAAAGAGGTGCTAGAGGAAGCAAAAGAAGAGATACGCCACTTAGTTACGAGTACTAAAGTCAAGATTAGTGAAGATTTGCAGGTGCGAGAACTGACCTTTGCCAAGGTAAACCTGAGAAGTATCCTATATAATCTGCTAAGTAATGCTATCAAGTATCGCTCACCAGGCAAAGTTGTTTACTATGTTTAAACGTTTCCACAGGCATGTAGAAGGGACAGAATTTAAACTTTACTTTAATGCCTGAGTCGTCCTTTAACAACCTTTAGTATGAAAAGGGACCTTTTTAACACAGGACAAGACAAAAAAAATTTGAATAATTATCTGCTGCCGTAAATTGAAAAATGTATAAGATAATATTGATCAATTGTAGTCACTTATGTCTTTTGCATTGTTACAGTTTTCATGTTTAGGAATAAAATTCCTTTTTACTTTTATGCTCTTTCTGCTTCTCACTTTCTTGTTCAGTGATATACCTGAGCTTAAGTTTTTTCATAGTAATGGAAGCTGTGAGGCCATGCAACAAAATAGAGATAAGTACAATAAAGGCGGTCATAGACCATAGCTCTCCTTGATGTACGAAATCTGTTTCATTCAAGGCAAATGCAAGGTAAAAGAAAGAACCAATCCCCTTGATCCCAAAAAAACCAATTGCTATTTTCTCTCTCATTTTAATGGGTATGCCCAGCATACCTATTAATCCCCCCAAAGGACGTATGATGAGTACGAAACCTAAACCTATGAGTGCCATATTCCAGCTAAGATTATTTAAAATTCCTGCTACCAAACTACCTCCAAACAAAGTTAAAAGCACAGCCAGTAAGATACGCTCTATCTGGTCGGTGAAAGAATGTAAAGTTTGATGATACTCATGTTTTATCTCATAATTTCTGATCGTGACAGCAGCTACAAATACAGCCATGAAACCATACCCATGTGCTAGTTCTGTAACCCCATAAATAAATAGAGTAGCAGAAACAGCTACTAAACCATCTCTCACATGTAGCATTTTATATTTGTCCGGCAGATGAAAAAAAAGATAGGTGATCAGCCTTGCCAGTAAAAAACCTAGCCCTACTCCTGCAAAGAGTCGATATAATACATCTCTCCATAGCCACTCTCCTAACCAAGGTTCGCCGGTCTGTGACACTATAGCAAGTATAATAGCCAGCCAGGTAAAAGGAAAAGCCATTCCGTCATTAAGCCCTGCCTCAGCCGTCAATGAAAATCGCACCACATCATTTTCTCCTTCATTGGGTGGACCTACCTGAACGTCTGAAGCTAAAACAGGGTCAGTGGGAGCAAGTACAGCTCCTAATAATACTGCTGATGCAAGATCAAATCCTAAGCCCCATACACCCAATACTACCATGCTGGCTATACAAAACAGCATAGTGATGGTTACCAGACGAAAAGGAATTTTCCACTCTTTGAATGAAAAAGGATGATCTATCTTTAGCCCTGTTCCCATTAATGCCACAATGACTATCAACTCTGTAAGGTGTACGGTGTAATCCTGCTCCCGATAAGGGTTCGGCCATGGTAAATTATCTATAACACTGTAAATGATGACGCCAAATAAGAGAAAGATAATAGAGTAGGATATGTTTAACTTTTTAGTTAAGCTAGGTATCCATGTCATACCCAATGCGGCAGTACCAATGACTGTGATGCTGATTATATAGCTTTCCATTAAAATTTAATATCAAAAAATTCTATCCCCATCAATGGATCAACGCTAAAAATGCTGAATCAAAATAACCGGGTTTTCAGTAAAAGGTTCTTGTAAAATCCCTAAATAAAGGGCAGTTGGATCAGCAAAAGATGGATCTTGTAAATACCCTGAAAAGGACTATCAAAATCTGAAGAATGAAATGTAAATGAAGAAAGTAGGATTGAATAGCAGATTGTGATGAAGAGGTGAAGAGTAGTAAGCGATCGTGACAATAAAAAAGGCGAGATTTAGGTTAAATCTCGCCTTCTAGAAATTATCATTTATCTGATTGAGAATATCGAGAAGGCCAGTAAGACTACCAATGAGATCTGAAAGGAGCCCTCCAGCATCCAATAGGCCAGCCACTGCACAAAGTAAATTATCCAGTAAATTTCCAGAACCAGAAACGGCATTGATATCCAGCACAATTTCTGATAAATCTACAGTCAGCCCAAGCAAATCCAGGGAAAGTGGACCTAAATCAAGGAATAAAATGTCACAGGGTGCTTGAGCAGCAGCCATACGTGCACTGGTACTGCTTTCATTAAAAACTCCTTGGGTGTAGAGAACTCCAAGAGTTTTAGCTTATGCTAATTAATCTAAGTTGCTACTTATAATTGAATATATTTGACCAAGCTATAAGCCATAATTGTTAAAAATACTTTGTATTGAAAGCCTTCTATGGTTACAGCATGTAGTTTCTTGGCAAATCGAGCCGTGATTTCACTAAAGATAGCCGCCGTGGCCCGGTTTCTATCTTTTTCCGGTTGTATTTTTTAGCTATGGCATCTACAAAACTATCGCCACGTTGAGAGTTTTTTTTACGCTGTGTAGCAAACTCAATATGTTCTTCTTGTTGGTAAAAATCTTCCCACCGGTGCCGGCCATACATAATCAGTAAATCCAGCATCTTGCCAAACAATACTACCATGAGGAAGGTCAAAATCTAAGCGGGCTAAGGCAGAATGGTCGCTGTAAGCACCTGGTAAGAAAGCTAATTCTACAGGTAAGCCTTCTTCGTTTGTTAATAAAGCTACTTTATAGCCATAAAAATATTCACGTTTGGAAGTATTCTTGCCCCGATAATCCTCTCCTTGCAATAACCGACAACGAGCAATGCGGATGTTATGACATACGCGTACCGGAAAAGTATCTAACAGATAGCGTTGCCTAAAATTAGCTGCTTTAAAAACCCATCCCAACAAGCGGAAGCAGTATTCTGCCACTAAGGCGATACTATGTAAGCGCCGATTGAATCGGGATGAACTTAACATGTAAGAGCAGTGATGAGCACGTATGTAACTCAGGGCTGTGGTCCAATTACGGCCAAAATACCAGGCAGCAATCAGGGCAGTAGTCAGAATCAAAGCATCATTCACTTGGCGTTGAGCATCTTCATGAGGGTCAATCGTTTGAAGAATGCCATCCAGAATCACCTATATTGCAACAGTGTTATCGTTGAGCATAAGTATCGATGGCTTGAAGTGTGGTAACCTCAAAAATACGATCTTCTGCCATACGGTAACACTTTCCTTCATAGGTAGCAACTTGAATTATTTAGATGAGTATACATAGTGGAAAATTGATTGCTCAAGGTGGCAATCATAAAGCAGGGGAGAGCAAGGATGGTTAATTAATATAAAATACACAGCTAAAAACATAAAAATTTCAAGTACAATAATTTCAGTTTATGTTAAAGGACGTATGAAATCAGTGAATCATCTCAAACCTGATTGAATACTTGTAAGCCTAAAGTTCAAAGATTTTGTCTTGATTCATTGCATAAACTCCTCATTTAACTCTTCATCCACTCAGCTTTCATCAGCGTAGGATTCTTCAGTTGATACCCCAGCGCATACTGTATCTGAGAGTCAAAGGTTGAGAATAAAAAACTGTGATTTTCAAGAAGCTTCTATCGGTAATGGAAAGAAATAAGCTTATTCCAAAGTACATAGCCTCATGATCAGATGATCAAATTTCATTAATTTGCTTTATTTTGACATCTGCCAATACAAATCAATGAACTACAATTTATAGGAATAAAAAACTAAAAAAGGTCACCGAATGATTTGTGTTTGTTTGGTTTTATTTGATATCCTGAAGAAAAAAAAAGCCCTCAAAATCATATGATTTAAAGGGCTTTGCTGTAAGATGCGCTTTAGGTTCAGGACCCTGCAGAGAGTGAGGGATTCGAACCCCCGGACCCGTGAAGGTCTCCGGTTTTCAAGACCGGCGCGTTCGACCACTCCGCCAACTCTCTGTGTAGATATACGCTTTGGTGAACGAGAATGCAAATGTAAAGTTTTTCATTTTAATGACAAACGCTATAAGGGAGAATTTTTAATTTTAGGGAAGATTATTCAAAAAAAGGCCTGAGTAAAGCCAGCATCTTTTCCGGAGGCCTGCAAGGACGCTTGGTATCTGCTCTCATGAAAGCAAGCTTGGTGTCGCCTGAGTGCACGAGTTTACCTGCTTCATTAACAATACGATAAGAAAAACTTATCCTTACGGATGGCATGTCTTTGATACTGACTTCTATGCTGAGTAAATCATCGTATACAGCGGGGTGATGATAGTAAGAGTGATTTTCTAATACAGGCATCATAATGCCCTCGTCTTCCAACTCTTTATAGCTCATGCCCAGTTGCCTTAATGCCTCTACACGTGCTACTTCAAAGTAGGAAGCATAATTGCCATAATAGACATAAGCCATTTGATCGGTTTCCCCGTAGCGAACTCTGATCTGCGTAGTGTGCTTGTACATAGCTTAATTGTAAATACCTGCCTGACTCAGGGCACGCTGATAGCGTCGGGCATTTGCCAAATGGGTTTGGAGGTTAGTGGCAAAATTATGATAACCGGAAAAGTCCTCTTTTGCACACATATATAAGTAGTTGTGTTCTTTATGGTTAAGTACAGCGTTGATCGCCTGAATAGAGGGCGCACGTATAGGGCCGGGAGGGAGGCCGGTATATTTGTAAGTATTGTAAGGAGAGTCAATTTCTTTATGCTTGTCCAGAACCCGGCGAATGGTAAAATCCTGAGCGGCAAATACAAGAGTAGGATCAGCCTGTAGGGCGATATTGCGGTCCAAGCGGTTTAGGTACAAACCAGCGACTATAGGTGCTTCATCCATTTTGTTGGTTTCTGATTCTACAATTGACGCTAGTATAGAAACTTCCACAGGCGTCATATTGAGCGCTTTGGCTTTGGCGAGGCGCTCCTCGCTCCAGAACCGCTGATACTCCTGGTGCATGCGTTCTAAAAGTTCCTGCTCCTGCGTTGTCCAAAACATCTCATACGTATTGGGCAGAAACATTGTCATGATGTTTTCTTCCGAAAAGCCATATTGCGCGATTACAGAAGAGTCCTGTATAAGTCTTAAAAACTCGTCGGCATCTGCTTCCAGGTTGGAAGTAAGCTTTTCAGCGAGCTCAGGCTTAAGTCGTACATTGTTAAAAGTTACGTCCACCGGCACTTGTTTGCCGGAACGTAAATATCGGATAGCTTCCAGGTTAGACATATCAGGACTCAGAATGTAACGGCCTGGTTTTACGTACTGGTCGTACTTCATGAGTTTGGAAAGCACACTAAATGACAGCAGATCATTCACATAGCCTTCCTCATATAGCATATCACGCACCTCGTCAAAAGTGGAGCCGGTCGGTATGAGCACTTCTCTTTCTGACTTATCTACCAGTATGTTGGGCGACATAAACATCTGGTAGGCATAAAAGGAAAAAGATACTATTACTACTGTGAATACTATCAGCCCTACAATCAGTATTTTATTTCTTTTCATTCGTATTTATTTGATATCCTTTCTTTGTTAGTGAACTAAGTCGTATATAGATTGATAAAACAAATATTGTGACTCAAGAAACACTAACGCTCATTTTATAACACCAGCAAAATTAGTAATTTGTCCGAGAAGGACATTTTTGATCAGTTGTTTTTAATAATCTTGTGATGAGCATGTAGTTTTTGATAAAACTTTACGTAAAATGCTTGAATACAACAAACATCATTTACCCGATACTTAGTTTAACTTAAGCTATCTTTTATTAGTCAATCCAAACTTATTTTATTTATGAAAGCAGAGCTTTTGAAGATACACCCTGAAAATCCTGAAAAAAGAAAAATTGATAAGGTCATAGATGTACTACGTCAGGGGGGAGTAGTGATTTACCCCACAGATACTGTCTATGGAATTGGCTGTGATATTTACAACAAAGACGCTGTGGAGCGAGTAGCTCGCATCAAAGGGGTAGATTCCTCTAAAAATAATTTTTCGTTTATCTGTAACGACCTGAGTCATATCTCCGAGTATGTCAAAAACCTGCCTACACCTACTTTTAAGCTGATGAAAAAAACATTGCCCGGTCCTTATACTTTCATCCTGCGGTCCAGTAGTAAAGTACCTAAGGTGATAGATTCTAAAAAGAAAACTGTAGGGATCAGGATTCCGAATCATAATATTCCCTGCGAGATAGTCAAAGGACTGGGCAACCCGATTATTACCACCTCTATCCATGATGATGATGAGATTATAGAATACTCCACCGACCCGACTTTGATCTATGAAAAGTTCAGCAATCTGGTAGATATTATTATAGATGGCGGCCCTGGAAATAACACCGCATCTACTGTGGTGGACTGTACTGATGATTACGAAGTGAAAATTGTGCGGGAAGGAATGGGCGATCTGGCGCCTTTTATGTAATCTGGGCAGAAGAATGAATCATTCAACAGCAGATACTGTTTTGACAGAGTTGCATTATCTGCCATGCATCGCTTATTTCGTTCATCTGCAGAAGTTTCGGAAAATTATGCTTGAGGTAAATGAAAATTATACCAAGCAAACTTATCGGAATCGTGCTTATATTCTCACGGCTAATAAGGTGCAAATCCTAAGTATACCAGTTAGCAAAGACGGGGTTAAAACTAAGGTGAAAGACATAAGGGTGAGCTATTCGCAACACTGGCAAAACAATCATTGGAGAGCTATCAGGTCTGCTTATGGTAAATCTCCTTTTTTTGATTTTTTTGCTGATTACTTCCATGACATTTTATACAGTAAATACAAGTTTTTGATAGACCTGAATTTAGATTTACTGACAAAGTGTCTTGAACTGCTCAATTGGCATGGTAAAGAAATAGAATTGACAAGTTCATACGTGAAAGCTCCTGAGAGCCAGTGGGTTGACCTAAGAGGACAAATAGATGTAAATTCTGTACCCCCTGGTGATAAAAAAGGTGAGTATAAAGCATACAATCAGGTTTTTGGCAAAAACTTTGTTCCTAATCTTAGTGTAATAGATTTGCTGTTTTGTGAAGGTGCAAATGCCAATGTGATTTTAGAGCAATCTTCCCTCACCTTTCGTTGAACATTTGCTTTCCTAGACTTGTTGATTTCTAGTACAAAATTTTTATCTTGCTCGTAAGCAGGATAAGTCAAATTAACGATTTCCGACCGGGTTTTGCCAGACTGGCGCCCCGGCGACTTACTTATAATTCCTTAGTGTATGGAAGCTAAATTTTCTAATAGAGTGAAAGAAGTAATATCCCTGAGTAGAGAGGAGGCTCTCCGCTTAGGACATGATTATATTGGTACGGAGCACTTGCTACTTGGCATGATCAGAGAGGGAGAGGGAGTAGCGGTTAGCTTGCTGAAAAAACTGGGTGTATCTCTTGATGAGCTCAGAAATGCAGTAGAGCAGGCTACCAAAGGTACTGCCACGGGCAATGTAAAAAACCTGGCCAATATTCCTTTGACAAGACAGTCAGAGAAGGTATTAAAAATCACATACCTTGAAGCTAAAATATTCAAGAGCCAGTTGATCGGAACTGAGCATTTGTTGCTCTCTATCCTGAGAGATGAAGATAATATCGCTACACAGATTCTTGAGAAATTTGATGTCAATTATGATGTCGTAAAAGAACTTTTGGAATACCAGACAGAGAATCCCATGGCTTCTTCTGATACTGATGATAGCGATGAAGATTCTTCCAGCCGTATCTTTGGTGGTTCAAGCTCAGGACGAGAGTCAAAAGGTTCTGAAAAATCCAGAACACCTGTACTGGATAACTTTGGCCGCGACCTTACCAAGCTGGCTGATGAAGACAAACTGGATCCTATTGTAGGAAGAGAGAAGGAGATTGAGCGCGTGGCTCAAATTCTCAGCCGTAGAAAGAAGAACAACCCTATTTTGATAGGTGAACCAGGTGTTGGTAAAACTGCCATCGCTGAAGGACTGGCCTTGCGAATTACTCAGAAAAAAGTATCTCGTGTACTCTTCAATAAAAGAGTGGTGACCTTGGATCTTGCATCTTTGGTAGCAGGTACCAAATACCGTGGCCAGTTTGAAGAGCGTATGAAAGCAGTAATGAATGAAATTGAAAAGTCTCCCGACGTTATTCTTTTCATAGATGAGCTGCATACTATTGTAGGTGCGGGAGGTGCTTCCGGTTCGCTGGATGCTTCTAATATGTTCAAACCTGCACTTGCCAGAGGAGAGATTCAATGCATCGGTGCTACTACTTTGGATGAGTATCGTCAGTACATTGAAAAAGATGGTGCTTTAGCCCGTAGGTTCCAGGTGGTAATGGTAGATGCAACTTCTCCGGAAGAAACCATGCAAATCCTGAATAATATCAAGGATAAGTATGAAAGTCATCACCATGTGAATTACACGCAGGAAGCGCTGGACGCTTGTGTAAGCCTATCGGACCGCTACATTAGTGATCGTTTTCTCCCCGATAAAGCAATTGATGTGTTAGATGAGGCTGGCGCACGTGTACATATTAACAATATCCATGTACCTGATGAGATTGTAAAACTGGAAGAGGCGATTGAAAACATCAAGGTTGAGAAAAACCGTGTCGTAAAAAGCCAGAAGTATGAGGAGGCTGCCCAGTTGCGCGATCGTGAGAAGAAGTTGCTGGATCAACTGGAAAGTGCCAAACAAAAGTGGGAGGAAGAAACGCGTACCAAGCGTTATACGGTTGATGAAGAAAACGTAGCGGAAGTTATTGCGATGATGACGGGTATTCCTACCAGCAGAGTGGCACAGAACGAAAGCCAGAAACTGCTAGGTATGGGTGGTGAACTGAAAGGCAAGGTAATTGGTCAGGAAGACGCGATCAATAAGCTTACGAAGGCCATTCAAAGAACCCGCGTAGGGCTGAAAGACCCTCAGAAGCCGATAGGTACTTTTGTGTTCTTAGGACCAACAGGAGTAGGTAAAACTGAACTTGCGAAAGTTTTGGCAACTTATCTGTTTGACAAGGAAGATGCGCTGATCAGAATAGACATGAGTGAGTACATGGAGAAATTCTCCGTATCACGTCTGGTAGGAGCGCCTCCCGGATATGTAGGTTATGAGGAAGGGGGACAACTTACCGAAAAAGTAAGGAGAAAACCTTACAGTGTGGTATTGCTTGATGAGATTGAGAAAGCACACCCTGATGTCTTTAATCTGTTGTTGCAGGTACTGGACGATGGTATTCTGACCGACGGTTTAGGAAGAAGAGTAGATTTCCGGAATACGATCATTATCATGACTTCTAACATCGGTGCCAGAGATCTCAAAGATTTTGGAGCAGGCATAGGTTTCTCTACGCAATCAAAGCAGGAGAATATGGACGAGATCATGAAGTCTACAATTCAGAATGCATTGAAGAAAACTTTCAGCCCTGAGTTCCTGAACAGGCTTGATGACGTGATTGTATTTAACTCTCTGAAGAGAGGAGATATTCACCAGATCATTGACATCACGCTTGGTAAGTTGTTTGCTCGTGTAACAGCACTTGGTTATACCATTGAGTTAACGAAGAAAGCAAAAGACT
This sequence comes from Catalinimonas alkaloidigena, assembly GCF_029504655.1. Classification (NCBI taxonomy): domain Bacteria; kingdom Pseudomonadati; phylum Bacteroidota; class Cytophagia; order Cytophagales; family Catalimonadaceae; genus Catalinimonas; species Catalinimonas alkaloidigena. Next base: position 4,829,214 of record NZ_JAQFIL010000001.1, on the reverse strand, counting down.
TCATTGCTGATAAAGGCTATGATCCTCAGTACGGGGCGCGTCCACTTAACAGAGCGATACAGAAATATCTTGAAGATGCTGTAGCAGAAGAAATTCTCAAAGGCGATGTAGAGCCAACTGATATTATCGTGGCCGACTATGATGGCAAAAGTGAAGAACTTACTTTAAGCCATAAGAAGAAAAAAATGGAGAAAGAAAAGAAAGAGTAAATTTTAGTAAGCTAATAAATGCAGGGACTGTCTGAAAAGACAGTCCTTTTTTTTTCTAAAAGCTTAGAATCACACCATTACTGATGGAGTAAATAGTTTTGGTGATGGGAACTACCGGCTCATTTTCATAGCCAATAAATGCGCTGGTCTGAAGTGAGAGTTTTGAAGTTACATTGATGAGTAAGTTTAAATCAGCGTTCACTCTATGTCTGAAAATTTCTGCATCAAAGTCATAGCCGGTTTGATAGTAAGTAATCAGGTTCAGGTTGATATGATCATTCAGCTTAAACCTTCCTGAAAGATAATTGGATGATTTCCAGATGCGCGTAGTAAACTCCGCCTCACTAGGGCCAGGATAATCCCAGATCTCTTCTTCATACATAGCTCCTATGCCGGCGTAGATACTATTTTTTTCGGTACTTTTTAGCCTGAAACGTAAGCCTCCACCTCCTAACCACCGTATCTGCATACCTCTTCCCTGGTCATACTGCACCTGGGTAAAGGTCTCATAAGATACAGAGCGCTTACGTAAAAAATTAATGCGAAAATGACCGTATCCGGTGCTATTGATCGGGTCATCCGAGGTAGCGGTATAGTTAAACTGACTGATGATCAGGAAGCTATGTAATTCAGAGATATAACCAAAATCGGAGTTAGCAGTAAGGCCAATGAACGAAACTGTTTCACCATCATCATCGATACTGCGGTTGTTGGTATTGAATGATAAACCCAGACTACCTAAAAAATAGTTTACTGAATCTCCGCTAAGGCGAGATTTCTCAACATTGAGAATTTGAGCTGAGAGGCTTTGAGAACAAAAAAGAATAATACAGGCGAAAAGAAAATGCTTAAAACACATAGTACGGTTATGATAAATGTTTGCCGCACAAATGTAATAAGAATCACCTAAAACCGAATTCCATCGGGCATGATGTATCTTTTCTGCACGGATTCATCAACTTTAGCTTTTCGGATATTCAAAATTCTTCCTTTAAAGTGAAGGTCTTTGCCAGCCATTGCATGGTTGAGGTCTACTTTAAGGTGTGTAGCACTTTTCTCCACCACTTTACCATTTTGCGTATTTCCCTCTTCATCTGTTACCGATACATAATCTCCTACATCACGGATAGAATCCGCCATCTCATCATCTACAACAAAGCGTTCAATCGGTATGGGAACAATGCTGGACTCTTTATATGGACCATAAGCTTCTTCTGCCGACAGTACAAATTCAAAGTTTTCACCGGAAGCTATACCGCGAAGGTTTTCCTGAAAGCTATTTAATATGCCCGTAGATTTGTAATAAAAAATGAAAGGGTAAGCAATATCCATAACTTCTAATACCTGTCCAGAAGCATTAGCTTCTCTCAACTCATAACTCATAGTAATGATGCGATTCTCTTCAACAACCATCGTCTTGATTTTGGGTTTATTAAAGGAACATCACATATTGAGCATTGTTTATTAAAGAATTTTTTATGCTTTTAGCGATAGATATAGGTAATTCAAATATTGCATTCGGAATCTTTGAAGGTGACTGGCAAGAGCATTGGCGACTCAATACAGTTACTGACAAAACCTCAGATGAGTATGAAGTGCTTTTTCGCTCACTCCTGTTAAATGGGCGGGAAAACTTTGATAAGGTCAAACAGGTGGTTATCAGTAGTGTTGTCCCTACGCTTAGTACTACTTTCAGGCAGATGACAGGCCGTATGTTTGGGCTAGATCCTCTAATGGTCAATGCCAGGATAGATACCGGAATAGAAATAGTAATTGACAATCCAGCCGAAATTGGTTCCGATCTTTTAGCGAATGCGGTAGCCGGATATGCCAAGTATCAGGATCAATGTATTGTAGTAGATTTTGGAACGGCACTTTCCATAACGATAGTGGGCAAAGGTGGAAAACTTCTGGGGGGGTCTATCGCACCGGGACTAAAATCAGCAATGAAATCACTATCTACAAATACGGCCCAATTGCCCTTCGTTCAGTTAGAAGCCCCTCCTTCAGCCATCGGTAAAAATACCATTCATGCCATACAATCAGGGGTAGTTTTGGGTTATGTGGGATTGGTAGAATCATTGATTAAAAGGATTAAGGCAGAGTTGGGAGGGGCTGCCAAAGTAATTGCTACCGGAGGGTTAGCCGAAATAATAGCTCCTCATACTGACCAGTTTGATGCCTTAGACCCCTGGCTTACCCTGGACGGATTACGCCTGATTGCCTGGAGAAATGCATTGCCGTAAGACCGATAATTACATGAGGCTATTGGCATTTGTCTGCAAATCCAAAGACCTCATCAGCTCAGTTACGTATAATCATTGAGTTTATGTAAAAGGCTTTTTACTTTATTATTATCATACTAAGCTATGATACGGTATATTAAACTATCATATGAACAAAAAAACATATTTGTATACTTTGATGTATGAAAGAACTTGTAAACAAAGTACTTAACAATTCGTCACTTGAACCCAAGCTGATAGAAGAAATACTGGCAGTAGGACGCTTGAAAAAAGTAAAAGCCGGGCGAGTATTAATTAGTCCTGAAAGTCAGGCGAGTGAGATGCCCATCGTATTACAGGGTTTGCTCAAAGTGATGCGTCAGGACAAAAATGGTAATGAAGTCTTCCTGTATTTTCTGGAAGGGGGAGAGACCTGTGCTATGTCTATTACCTGCTGCATAGAAGGAAAAAAGACCTCTTTTTTGGTAATGGCCGAAGAGGACTCTGTGCTTTGGATGATTCCTATGAGCTATCTGGATACCTGGATCACCAAGTATCCTTCGTTCAGAAAGTTTGTATTTGACTCATACCAAAGCAGGTTTGACGAGTTGCTAAATACCTTGGACAGTGTAGTCTTTCTGAATTTGGACGAACGGCTCTACAAATACTTATTAGATAAAAAACAGGCTTCCGGATCTTTTGTGATTCACAAAACCCACGAGCAGATCGCCAATGAACTGAATACTTCCCGAGTAGTGATATCCAGACTGCTGAAAAAACTGGAAAAGGCGCAGAAAATAGAGCAATACCGCAACCGTATAGAAATATTGTAAACATGCTTATGTTACAAATGTTACACTCCTGAAAATCAACCTAACGTACTTTTGATATGAGTATGAACATTAGATTATGAAACTTATACAAAAAGTATTGCCAATCACCAACTGGCTGCCTGCTTATAAGAATGAATATCTCAAGGGAGATATTTTTGCGGGGATAACAGTTGGCATCATGCTGATCCCTCAGGGAATGGCTTATGCCTTGATCGCCGGACTACCGCCAGTATATGGGTTATATGCATCTATCGTTCCCCAAATCATTTATGCTATTTTTGGCACCTCTCGTCAGTTATCAGTAGCTCCGGTAGCCATGGATTCTCTCCTGGTTGCTGCCGGTGTATCGGTATTGGCCACCCAGGGTACTGACGCCTATATTGGCTTTGCCATTCTGTTAGCCTTCTTTATGGGGGCTTTTCAGTTACTGTTAGGAGTGCTGAGATTAGGCTTTATTACCAACCTTTTGTCAAAGCCGGTGATTAGTGGATTTACCTCTGCCGCTGCACTGATCATAGGCTTAAACCAACTGAAATATTTATTGGGCATAGAGCTGGTGAAGAGCAATAGAGTCTATGAAATCCTTTGGAGTGCCATTCAGCAAATTGATCATATCCATTGGTTCACCTTACTCATTGGAATTGCGGGAATTGCGCTGATCAAGGGGGCTAAAAAGATTCATAAAAATATTCCCGGAGCATTGGTAGCTGTAGTATTTGGTACGCTGCTGGTCTATTTTATGCAGTTGAATGAAGCAGGAGTGAGTATCGTCAAAACCATACCGGAAGGTTTGCCTGCATTTCAGCTCCCTAACTTATCTCTGGGCAAGCTGGGAGAAATTGTTCCTTTAGCGTTGACGATTTCGGTAGTAGCTTTTATGGAAGCTTACTCGGTAGCTAAAGCCATAGAGGCCAAAAAGAGAGATTATAAAGTGCTTCCTAATCAGGAGCTGGTGGCATTAGGAGCAGCCAATGTGGTGGGTTCACTTTTTCAGGCATATCCGGTAACTGGAGGCTTTTCCCGCTCTGCGGTAAATTATCAGTCAGGTGCCAATACGCCAATTGCTTCAATCATAAGCGCAGCTTTGGTCGCTTTGACCTTAATGTTCTTAACACCTTTATTTTATTATTTACCGGAAGCTATCCTTGCCTCAGTCATCATGGTGGCTGTAGCCGGGCTTATAGACATATCTTATGCCAGAAAGCTCTGGAAGGACAGTAAAATGGAGTTTTTACTCCTATTGGCTACTTTCCTGGTAACCCTGAATTTTAGCATGGTACCGGGCATTGTGACAGGTGTCGTACTATCCATACTGGTGTTGTTGTACAAAGCAGCTTATCCTCATATTGCCCGCTTGGGAAGAGTAAAAGGCTATCATGAGTTCAGAAACATAACTCGTTTTAAAGAGCTGGAAGTATGGGAAAACTTACTGATTTTGAGAGTGGATGCCCCCCTGACCTTTATCAACATCCAATATTTCAAAGAGTACGTTGAAAATGCCATCCAAGACTCTGAGGGCAAAATAGATACAGTGATACTGGATGCAGGGCCAATCAGTCATCTGGATGCCACCGCTTCTCTCGGATTAAAGGAGCTGTTGGAATTTTTGAAAGAGAAGGATATCAGATTTGTACTCTGTGATCTGATAGGGCCAGTGAGAGACACACTCCACCGTACGGGCTTGATAGACTTCATCGGTAAGGATAACATCTTTTTTGACCTGAACGAAGCAGTGCGCTTTATCACCACTCAAGAAGGAGAGGGGCACAAAGAATATGCTTTGCAGTCTAATCACAAAAAGTAACAATTGTTACACTCAGACCTATCAAGCTCACGTATATTTGAATAGTTAAACGTAATAGAAATAATTGATATGGAAATAGAACAAATATATACCGGATGTCTTGCTCAGGGAGCATACTATATTGAAAGCGCAGGAGAAGCAGCCATCGTTGACCCTTTGAGAGAATCTGAGCCTTACATCAAAAAAGCAGAAAAAGAAGGCGCAAAGGTCAAATACATTTTTGAGACCCACTTCCATGCAGATTTCGTTTCTGGTCATGTAGACCTGGCAGCAAAGACTGGCGCTACTATTGTGTACGGACCCAATGCCAAGACTGAATATGATATCCATGAAGCTAAGGATGGAGAAATATTTGAGCTGGGCAAAGTAAAGATAAAGGTGCTGCACACCCCTGGCCATACGATGGAAAGTACCACCTATCTTCTGATAGATGAGGAGGGAAAAGAGCATGCGATTTTTAGCGGAGATACCCTTTTCATAGGAGATGTAGGCAGGCCCGACCTTGCTCAGAAAGGTGCACTGACCCAGAATGATCTTGCCGGATATTTGTACGACAGCCTCAGAAATAAAATTATGACCTTGCCAGATGATGTGGTCGTGTATCCTGCCCACGGCGCAGGCTCTGCCTGTGGAAAAAATATGAGCAAAGAAACTACTGATCTGTTAGGTAACCAAAAGAAAACCAACTACGCGCTCAGAGCTAATATGAGCAAAGAAGAATTTATCAAAGAAGTAACTGAAGGGCTACTGCCTCCTCCCCGGTATTTTGCTCAGAACGTTGCCATGAATAAGAGCGGGGCAAAAGGATTGAGTGAAATCCTGGAAAAAGGAAATGTGCCGCTGGACGCTGATACATTTGAAGCTATTGCTAACCATGAAGGTGCGGTAGTACTGGATACGCGTTCACCTGAAGAGTTTGCAGCGAGTCATATTCCGAATGCAATATTTATAGGAATTGACGGTAGCTTTGCCCCCTGGGTAGGTGCTTTGATTCCTGACCTTCAGCAAGCCATGGTTTTTATCGCCCCCGAAGGTAGGGAAGAAGAAGTGATAACTCGCTTATCCCGGGTAGGCTATGACAATACGCTGGGTTATCTGCAAGGAGGCCTGGAGGCCTGGACAGCCGCTGGTAAGGAAACAGATTCAGTGACTTCCATTTCGGCTCCAGCATTTGCAGGAAAATTGAAAGAGGAAGAGCACCTAAACGTGGTGGACGTCAGGAAGCCTACAGAATATCAGGCAGAGCACGTAGAGGGAGCAGAGAGCCTTCCATTAGACTATATCAGTGAAAATATGGAGAAGGTAGATAAAGAAAAAACTTATCACCTTCACTGTGCTGGTGGATATAGGTCAATGATTGCGGCTTCCATCTTAAAATCCAGAGGCTACCAGCATATCGTAGATATTAGCGGAGGGTTTAAAGCGATATCTGAGACCGATATTCCTACAACTGACTATGTCTGCCCTTCCACACTAAAATAAAGTCTCATCATTCAGCCAGGAATTAAAGCCGGACATTTTCCGGCTTTTTCTGTTTGGATATGTGAGTACAGTAGCTTTTGGAGTCAGGTATGTAACAATTGTTACGCTTCTGCTCTATGCGTATGCGTACATTTGAATAGGTAATTATAAAAGAAAATTATTTACATGAATACAATCATTGAATTTATAAGCCAGCCCTGGCCCTGGTACGTGGCGGGGCCAATCATTGCATTGGTAATGTTCTCATTACTACTCTTGGGTAAGAGCTTTGGCATTTCATCAAATCTGAGGACGATGTGCTCTATCGCAGGAGCAGGAAAGAGTTGTGAGTTCTTTGACTTTAACTGGAAGAGTCAGGTCTGGAATCTGGTGTTTGCTTTAGGTTTGGTAATCGGAGGGTTGATTTCACACCTCTACCTGACACCAGATGCAGAAGTACACATTTCTCAGGCTACGATCAACGATTTGCAGGCCTTTGGTCTGGATAAGCCGGGAAGCAGCCTGGTCCCAACCAGCATTTTTAATTGGGAATCTCTTTTCACCCTGAAAGGGTTGATCTTCATCGTAGTAGGAGGCTTTCTGATTGGCTTCGGCACACGCTATGCAGGGGGCTGCACATCGGGACACGCGATCAGTGGATTAAGCGATTTACAACTGCCTTCCTTGATTGCCGTAATCGGCTTTTTTATTGGTGGTCTAATCATGACCTACCTGATCTTACCACATTTACTTACTCTATAAATTCTTTTAAAAGCAATAGCATGAAGTTTTTAAGATATTTAATCATAGGCATCATATTCGGAATTACGCTGGCAAAAGCTGAAGTCATCTCCTGGTACAGGATATATGAGATGTTCAAGTTTCAGTCTTTTCACATGTATGGGGTGATAGGTTCCGCTGTGTTGCTGGGAATCATTTTCGTGCAAATCATCAAGCGCTTTCACCTCAAGTCATTGGATGGCGAGCCTATTGTGATCAACCCCAAGCAGTTCAGTATCCCCCGATACCTGATCGGAGGTTCTATATTTGGTTTAGGCTGGGCCATGACGGGTGCCTGTCCCGGCCCTATGTTTATTCTGCTGGGAAACGGTGTAGGAGTGATCTTAGTCATGATAGCTGCTGCTTTATTAGGAACTTATACATACGGTTTACTCAGAAGCAAGCTACCTCATTGATACGCCATGGACTTCCAGAAAGCCATAAAACAGCTTGCCCGCCTGACTACTGTAATGTTTGTGCTGGTACTGGGGTTCTTTGGAGCAGTCATTCTTTACCAGCTAAAGCCATCTCTATTTTATACACATCAGGCAGAGACAGACCTCACAGACTGGTTTCCACCAGCTATTGATACAGATCTGCCAGAAGATGAAAGAGGAAGACAGATCAGGTATGGCTACTTGCTGCTCACTGAGACTTCAAAATGGATGGGGCCACAGGTGAAGAATCCTGACATGCAGTATGCCGGTAACAATCTGGCGTGTAAAAACTGCCATTTAAATGCGGGGAAACAGGCGGGTTCAGCTTCATGGATTGGCGTCACTGAACGTTATCCTCAGTTTCGCGCCAGAGAGAATAAAGTGGGAACCATAGAAGACAGGATCAATGGCTGTATGGAACGCAGCGTGAATGGCCGCAAGCTCCCTGAAAATTCTAAGCAGATGAAAGCAATCGTAGCTTATATGGAGTGGCTAAGCGAAGGTATTCCTCAGGAGAAGGTCTATGCCTTTTCCGGTTTTCCTGACATTAAGCTTCCTGAACTAGCCGCTGACCCGGCTATTGGAAAATCTGTCTATGAAAGGGAGTGTATGCTCTGTCATGGAAAAAATGGCGAAGGCGTATGGCTGGCTGATAGTAGCAAAGGTTACCAGTTTCCTCCACTTTGGGGGCCGGATAGCTATAACCATGGCGCTGGAATGAACCGTGTGATTACCGCGGCAGAATTTATCAAAGCGAATATGCCATTTGGGCAGGCCAGCCATGATAAGCCTAAACTTTCAGATGAGGAGGCATATCATGTGGCAGCCTATATTGATAGTTTTGAGCGCCCTTTAAAAGAAAATGCTGAAGCTGATTTTCCTGATATCCAGCTAAAACATGTCTCAACGCCTTATGGCCCCTGGGCAGATGACTTTCCGGCGGAACAGCATAAGTATGGCCCTTTTGGGCCCATCATGCGCTACTATAAGGATAAGTATGATATCACTAAAACGAAATGAGACTGATAGCACTATTTATTTGGATTCTGTTTCAGTGGTGTAACCATGTGGTGATAGCGCAAGATTCTCTTAAAAATAGCAGTGGCGAGTTTTCAGGGCAATGGAGGACATTTTACCTCAATACTTTTAACAAAGGTGAGTTGAAAGACTATTATGCACTTGCCACCGGTGGAAAGTTAAAATATGTGTATTCGCTGGAAGAACATTTCAAATTTGGTGCAGCAGCCTATACATCTTTTAGTTTAGGAATACAGGATTTGAGCGTTCCTGATGCCACTACGGGTAAATACAGTCGTTATGAGTCTGGCTTGTTCAATGTACAGGATATGGGTGACAGATTGGTCTTTATTGCAGGAGAGTTATTCGTACAGTATGAAAATCAGAGACATAAGCTGATCCTGGGAAGGTTTAAATTAGCCACACCGTTTATAAATCCTGAGGATGGAAGAATGATACCCACACTGAGTCAGGGAGTCTTGTACACCCATACAAAAAAACAAAAATACAGGTTTCAGTTGGGAGTGCTGAATGCAATAGCTCCTCGTTCAAGCGATGGATTTTTTAAGATAGGAGAAAGTATAGGGAAGTATCCGGTAGGTAGAACGCTGGCCGGTACTGCCTGCCAGTATGCTGGTAATACACAATCCGACTATATTGCTATCACTGGTCTGAACGTATCACTCACTGATTTTATCAAGGCTGAAGCATGGAATTATTATGTAGATAATATTTTCAATACTACTTATCTAAAACCTGCTATTGACCTGCATGAAAAAGATATCCGGCTTTCACTGGAATGGATACATCAGGAGATGGTAGGAAAAGGAGGAAATGAAACTGATTCTTTGCGTTATTTTGAAGATCAGCGTTCCAATGTGCTGGGAACGCAGCTTGAAATGAAGTTCAGCAAGACAAGATTTAGCCTCGGTTATGACCATATTTTGGAAGGTGGCAGGTTTTTTGTTTCCACGGGAGTGGGGGCGTGAGCCTTTGTTCAGTTTTCAGAAGAGAGAACGTAGCGAAGGTACAGCCAACAGCCATGCAGTGGTATTCACTTTTGACCGTACTTTTCCTTTGAATAATGATAATGACAGGTTTCAATCTATCATTAGCATAGGGCATCATTGGAAACCTCCGGTGAGTAATGCAGCGGATAATAAATATGCTATGCCTGATTATACACATCTCAATCTGGATTTCTTCTACCACAGTAAAAACGTAAAAAGACTTAAACCGGAATTACTCTTGACCTACAAAATAGGAAACGGAGACCGTCCTGAAAATCCCAACTTCACCATAAATAAAGTGGATATGTTTCAGCTCAACTTGCTTATCAACTACAATTTTTAAGCACCCCCATCAATACAGAAGTTTCAAGGGAAAGAGGTTTGTGCATGACAATAGTCACTTTTATGTGTAACATTAGTAACACTCTTTCAGGTGCTGAAATCCGTTATTTATAGTATAGTCATCAAACAAAAAGTATTATGAAAGTAGAACAAATTTATACCGGATGTCTGGCAGAAGCTGCCTATTATATAGAGTCTGAGGGTGAAGTAGCCATCGTTGATCCTCTCAGAGAGGTAGCGCCTTACATAGAAAAAGCAAAAGAGAACGGCGCGAAAATAAAATATGTTCTGGAAACGCACTTTCACGCCGACTTTGTGTCGGGTCACATTGATCTGGCCAAAAAAACCGGTGCTAAGATCGTTTACGGACCTACTGCTCAACCCAATTTTGAGGCACACGTGGCTACAGATGGAGAAATGCTACCCTTAGGAGATATCAAAATAAAAGTGTTGCACACGCCTGGCCACACCATGGAGTCCAGTACTTTTTTACTGATTGATAATGAAGGTAAAGAGACTGCTATCTTTACCGGTGATACTTTGTTCATTGGGGATGTGGGGCGTCCTGACCTGGCAGTAAAAACTGATTTGAGCAGGGAAGATTTGGCCGTTCACCTCTACGATTCACTAAGAAACAAGATTATGTCTTTGCCTGATGAGGTGATTGTCTATCCTGGTCATGGAGCTGGCTCGGCCTGTGGCAAAAATATGAGTGCTGAAACTACTGATACTTTGGGCAATCAGAAAATGTTCAATTATGCGCTGCGTGCAGATATGACAAAGGATGAGTTTATTAAGGAAGTAACTACCGGATTGGTAGAACCTCCCCAGTATTTCCCCAAAAACGCTGTCATGAACAAAATGGGCTATGAAAGTATAGATGAAGTTTTGGATAGAGGTGTGCTGCCACTTGATGTTGAGCAATTTGTGGACGTAGTAGAAAGAAAGAGCGCCATGATTCTGGATACCAGACCCCAGGCAGACTTTATAAAAGGGTTCATCCCCGGCGCTATCTGGATCGGCCTGGATGACAAATTTGCTCCCTGGGTTGGTGCGTTGATTACAGACCTAAAGCAGCCTGTTGTTTTCCTTGCTGAGAAAGGTAAAGAGGAAGAAGTGGTTACGCGTTTGTCCCGGGTAGGCTATGACAATACCCTGGGCTATTTAGATGGGGGTATGCAGACCTGGCAAGAAGCCGGAAAAGATATAGATACTGTAAAAGAAGTTGGTCCACATGATTTTACCAACTTATACGACACAGAAAGGCTGAATGTACTGGACGTAAGGAAGCAGAGTGAATATGAATCTCAGCATATTGAAGGAGCGGTAAATTTTCCCCTGGACTTTATCAATAGAAACATGTCAAAAATTAACAAAGACACCCAGTACTATCTGCACTGCCAGGGAGGCTATCGCTCTATGATTGCTACTTCAATCTTGAAAGCCAGAGGTTACAATCAAATTGTTAATATTCGCGGTGGTTTTAACGAAATCAAGAAATCCTGTATCAAAGTAACGCAATATCATGAACCCGAAACCATGTTGTAGTTTTCAAACTTTGCGTGAGATTGATAAAGCCTCGGTTTTTTGAACCGGGGCTTTTTTATTGAAGCCTTGTGTAACCTTTGTTACAGCATAGCACACTAAAAAGCCGTTCATTTAACTATACACACTATAAAAGATACTTGTCATGGAAGATAAAGAAACACCTATGCAGATGCCCAGAATCGGAGATCTCGCTCCCGATTTTGAAGCTGTTACTACCAAAGGCAAAATCCGCTTTTCAGAATTTGCCCATGATAGGTGGGTAGTTATGTTTTCTCACCCCGCCGATTTTACACCTGTATGTACTACCGAGATGAGTGGTTTTGCCAGGAGAAAAGATGAATTTGAAGCGTTAAATACCGAATTGCTTGGCCTGAGCATTGACAGTGTACATGCTCATCTGGGTTGGGTAAATAATGTAAGACAAAATACTGGCGTCTACTTTGATTTTCCCATTATCGCCGATCTGGACATGAAGGTTTCGAAACATTATGGTATGCTACAGCCCAACGAAAGCGAAACCGCTGCGGTACGGGCCGTATTCTTCATTGATCCCAGCAAGAAAGTCAGGTTGATCATGTACTATCCCCTCAATGTTGGCCGAAATATGGATGAGATACTGAGAGCTCTGGAAGCACTACAGACTTCAGATAAGTACTCGGTAGCCATGCCCCTGGACTGGAAAAAAGGAGATAAAGTAATTGTGCCTCCGCCCAAAACCTTGGAAGAAATGGATGCGAGGCTGGCTGATGAAAGTATAGAGAAAGTAGATTTTTATCTGGCGAAAAAGGCCATTTAAACAACAAGAATACCAGGTCTGTCCATCAGGGCAACCTTACGTTTGAAGTACAGAAAAACCATTAATCATTAACTATCAAAATGATGTTTAATCTATTTAAAAAAAGACCCATGAAATATAGTAACATAAGTCCTGAAGCGTTCAATGAGCTTAGAAAGAAAGAAGGATATGTAGTGCTAGATGTACGCACTCCGGGAGAAGTTGCCGAAGAAGCAATTTCGGGCCATATAGCCATCAATCTTTTTGATCCTGCATTCAGAAGTAAAGTTGAGAACTTAGATAAGTCAAAGCACTACCTGGTATACTGCAGAAGTGGGAATCGCAGTGCGAATGCATGTGCATTGATGGCTGATATGGGTTTTGAAAACCTTTATAACCTGGCTGGAGGAATAGGTGCCTGGAGAAGTGTCAAGGTAGCCTGATAAGGTAATTGTTGATTTTCTTACGTCATTACTTAAATACACACCTTATGGAAAAAGAAATAGTACCTCAGGAAATATATGAGGAAATTGAAAAGATGATTGCGAGTAGCGAAAGTGTAGTTGGAATAGATGCCAAGAAAACACACATTATCATCCTACATAAACTGATTGAAATTGAGAAAAGACTCAAAGCCCTTGAAGAAAGAAAATAAAGGCCAGAATTTATTGTTCGCCTTAGTATTTGCCTTTACGCTCGGCCTGGCTCCTTTTGTCCCCGAGCCTCATATCGTGGGAAAGATCAGCTGGCTATTGGGTGGTGCCGAGGGGATGCAAGCCATGGACTACTTTGACCTGCTCCTCCATGGGGCTCCCTGGCTATATTTAATCTATGCCATTGTGCAGCGTTTAAGGCATGATCAAGAGAGGTAATCCAATTAATCAAACAGAACTATCTGGCTTGTCATGTGTTTCTGTAGAGACTATCGCTCAGTACAATTGCTAAGTTTAATAGGAAAACAAAGAAATATTTAATGATAAAAAATTATTTACTGCTGCTTATCTGTTATTTAGTCAGTTCTTCAATACATGCCCAGGAGGTAGAGAGTACAGCTTATGATGTAATGCTCTCTACTTTGTTGGGGCATTCAGTACCTGAAGTATCGGTAGCGGAAATGAAAAGTAATGAAGTTATTCTGCTGGATGCAAGGGAGAAAGAAGAGTATAATGTGAGCAGAATCAAGGGGGCTCATTGGGTAGGCTATGATGATTTTTCATTAGAGCGTGTGGAAGAGTTCTCAAAAAATCAGGAGCTCGTAGTATACTGTAGTGTCGGTTACCGAAGTGATAAAAGTAACTGAAAAACTCAGAGCAGCTGGTTTCAAAAATGTTTCTAATTTGTACGGCGGGATATTTGAGTGGGTCAACCAAGGCCAAGACGTGGTAGATTCCTCGGGACAACCTACTGAAAAAGTTCATGCCTACGATAGAGTTTGGGGAATTTGGCTTAAGCAGGGAGAGAAAGTATACGACTAGAATTCTTTTGCTTAGCGCTCAAATTTTGGTTGCCATAGGTAATGTATTTTATTAGTTTTGCAGCGCTGATAAACTGACTGAATGAAGTAGACTAGACGTTCACTTTTCAGTACCAGTTTTACTGGCCCCGTAGTTCAATGGATAGAATAGAAGTTTCCTAAACTTTAGATACAGGTTCGATTCCTGTCGGGGCTACTCTCAATCTTTCCTTTGGTTGTTAAAACGAGGATAGAAGGTGTTTTGCAATAATAGGATCCAAATTAGCACCCATTTGTAAGCCCCTTAACAGTGAAGCTAAAAAAGTTAGTATGCATATTTGCGCTGAAAAATTCTTTGCCAGGTAAGTCTTTTACGTTGTAAAACTGTCAACCCCTGGAAGCGTACAAGCTGGCATTGAACAACGCAAAACATAATAACTGTTCAAATAAAGTTTTAGGTGCTTAAAGAAAATCTTAGATAAAAGAAGCAGTACCTAAACTCAAAGTAACCTGTTTAGTCAAACCTTTCTAAAACTGGGAATAGAAAAGAAGAAGAAATCAACTGAGAAAACCAGGTCATGGTTTGCAAATGGAGATCTGTATACTCATGCTTCCAGACAACAATTTCTGTCATTATTGCAACGTGTACATTTCAAATGGCAGTATGATAGAGGGATGCAGCTCATGGTTTGAGAATTGGTACAAGACTATAGCCATGCCTATACTAAGGAGGTAAGTCTAAAATCATCAAGTGCGTTTTACTTCTGACAAAAAAGGCATTGGCAGCAAAGTCAGATTCAAGAATTTTGAAAATATGTATAATTTATATTATTTGTATACATACTATTTCGAAATTTTTTACTATGCCTGACCTATCCCACACAAACCTTGGCGACCTGAATCAGTGGACTGATGAAGCCTTGTGGGAGGAGTTTAAAAACGGTAATCATCAGGCCTTTCACTGTATTTATAAACAGTATTCATCTCAGCTTTATAACTACGGCAGACAGATCTGCAAACAGCACGACCAGGTAAAAGACGCCATGCAGGATCTTTTTGTATCCTTATGGCAAAATAAGGAAAGCCTGGGAAAGACCACAGCCATTAAGTTTTACCTCTTCACTGCTTTGAGGCGAAGAATTATTGAAAATGAAGAGAAGTATACCAAAGCGGCAATAAGACAGTACAGATATCAGGAAGCAAGTACAGTAAAGTTGGTTACCCCTTTTGATCATGATCTTATTCAGCAGGAAAGTATTCAGTTACAGAAACAGTGTCTGGAAAGAGCATTAGAAAGTCTCTCTCCTCAACAAAAGGAGGTGACCTTTTTACTTTATTATCATAACATGAAGTACAAAGCGATTGCCGGACTCATGGGCATTACTACCCGTTCAGTATATACACTGGCCTGGAAGGCTGCAAAGACGCTAAAAAAGAAAGTTAAGCAGTTGAAGCCGCTGCTGCTGACGATATTTCTTACCCTTTATGTAGTCGTTTAAGTACAGCAACTACTCTTCATCCTATCCAAATCCCTGGCGAAGGATCACCACATTCGGGTGCTATCTCTGCCGTTTTTACTCAAATAATAAAAAAAATTTCCTAAAGGAGGATAACTTTTCTGTTTTGCTCCCTTTGTATACTGATCCTTAACTAGTACAATGCAGGACTATACCTCCTATACTGCCCAAGAGTTTGCGCTGGATAAATACTTCCAGCAGTGGGTAGTTGCTCAGGATGAAGATGCCCGGTATTTCTGGGAAAGCTGGCTGGCCAAACACCCGGAAAAGCAAACTGCAGTAATGGAGGCGAAAGCTTTCATTCAGGCTATGCCCTTTGAACAGTATTCACTCTCCCCGGAAGAGGAAAGAGGCATTTGGGTACATATCAATTCCCGGATTTCAGTAGCTGAAGAAGCGCCAACTGCAAGCAGATCATGGTATTTACACCGTTTGTACCGCTATGCAGCCTTTTTGCTATTTCCCCTGATGGCTGGACTACTGTACTTTGTATCCCTTTCAGCTCATGAAACGCTTAGCACCAGTTACGGAGAAAAACGAATGATATCGCTGCCGGATGGCTCTTTGGTAACCCTGAATGCCAACAGCACGCTAAAGTTCCATAATAACTGGGAGAGCCAATCAGTACGGGAAGTATGGCTAAGAGGAGAGGCTTTTTTTGAAGTACAGAAAGTAAATCATCCACAGCAAGCAAAACCGGATACCAGGGTGAAGTTTGTAGTACACACTCCGCAGGTGGAGGTGGAGGTACTCGGCACTGAATTCAATGTGAAGCAGCGTCGGCAAAGCACGGAAGTGGTATTGAATTCCGGAAAGATACTCCTTAAAAGAGAGCAAAAGACCATTGCCCTATTGCCAGGCGAATTGGCTCGGGTTTCGGATACCTCAGCTTTCCTGTCCAAAGAGTTGGTGAACGTGGAAGTATATGATGCCTGGAAAAGCAACCAGTTTGTGTTTGACAATTCCAGCTTACAGGAAGTAGCGCAAATGCTGCGGGACACCTACGGGTATGAAGTAGAGATAAGCCCCGATGTACAGGATAGGAAGATCAGTTCTACAGCCCCTGTGTTTACCAAATATATCCCTGCATTTTTGGATATGCTGGAAAAGCTATACGGGGTCAGTATAATTCAAGGCCAGAATGTCATTCTGATAGAAAAAGATGCTGCTCCATAACAAGGGGTAAGCTGAGATAAGAGTACTCAATATTTGTTGAACTTTTTAATTTTAGAGAACATGTCAAAACTACTACTACAACCTGCCAGATTATTACTATGGTGCCTGTTGGGCAGCATGGTAATGCCGCTGCAGGCTCAGCAGCTGGCTTCACTGGGCTTGGTTGCCGATCCGGTAAAGCAAAAGCGGAAAGAACAAAAATTATTGATCCATTTCCTGGAAGAACTCGGAGAGTCCCACAAGGTAAATTTCTTTTTTGATGAGGAACATGTAAATGAACAGCTGATACAAGAAACGGCAATCGGAGAAGAAAAGCTGGAAGTCGTATTGCAAAAAGTACTATCTCCATTAGGCTTAAAGTCTACCAGACTGGATGAGTCTAATTATATGATAGAAAAGAAAGCCGCCCGGCAGAATGTGGACAATGTTCCGAACATCAGACCGACGCTAAAGCAGGGTAGCAGTATTTATCCGAAACTTACAACGGTTCATCGAATAGCCATGGATAATCGCAGACAGGTATTGGTAATTACAGGGAAAGTTACTTCTCAGGAAGGAAATGAGCCCCTGCCGGGAGTGAACGTACTGGTAAAAGGTACTACGCAAGGCACGATTACTGATATTGGAGGTAATTACAGCCTGGAAGCCCCGGAAGAAGGTACACTGGTATTCAGTTCAGTAGGATATCTTAGCTGGGAAGAAGCTATTGACAACCGTTCTGTCATCAATATCACATTGCAGGAGGACATAAGCCAGCTGGAGGAAATTGTTGTGGTAGGGTATGGAGAACAGAAGAAAGTAAACTTGACAGGATCAGTAGCTGCTGTCGAGGGTGATGAGCTTGTTCAACGGCCAGTATCCAACCCAACCAACTTACTGCAAGGGAGGGTTTCAGGTGTTCAGATTACGCAGCCTTTTGCAAAACCGGGGGATGAACGAAACTCAATTCGTATCCGGGGAACCGGAACCTTTAGTAGTGCCGGGAGTGATCCCCTGGTGCTCATTAATGGCGTGGCTGGCGATATGTCTAATTTAAACCCCGATGATATTGAGTCTATTTCAGTGTTGAAAGATGCTGCCTCAAGTGCAATTTACGGTGCCCGCGCCGCAAATGGGGTTATTCTCGTGACTACCAAAGAAGGGAAAAACAGGCCGCTTTCCATATCTTACCACGGAAATGTTCAGGCCCATCAGGCTACCCGCCTACCGGAATTACTGACTAATTCTGCTGATTATATGGAATTATGGAATGAAGCCAGAATTAGAGGTGGAGCTGCTCCGCACTTTTCTCAAGCTACAATTGACGCGTTCAGAAACAATCCTAATGACCCTGTAAATTATCCGAATTTTGACTGGATAGACCATAGTTTCAGAACCGGGCTTGCCCAAAATCATCACTTGAGTTTGAATGGAGGAAACGATAAAACGGCTTTCAATTTATCAGTAGGGTATTTTGACCAGGATGGGATTACCAGCATCTATGATTTTAAAAAATATAGCTCTCTTTTCTCCATTAACTCCCAGGTAACCGACTGGCTCAAACTGGGCGGCCAGATTCAGTTTGTGAAGAAAGACATTACCAAAAGTGCCTGGGACAATGATGTGGATTATCAAATTCTGGCTATCTATGGTGCAGGCCCCAACTATACACCGACCATGACATTGCCGGATGGGTCTACCGGATACGTAGCAAGGTACAGCCCGAGCATTGCGGAATGGACCGTAAGAAATCCTGATGCCCAGGATGCGAGCGGGTCAATCATACAAGACGACTATAATATAATGCCACAGTTCTTTGCGGATATTCAACTCCATGATAATCTAACCTGGAAGACTAAGGTTGCATTTTCTCTGACGGACGGTTTTTACAAGGGGCATGAGCACCCGGTAGACAACTATTTTTTTGAGGATGGCTCTTATGCCCATAATAATGCTACCTGGCGCCTTGGGGTTAGGGAAACAGCTTCTCAAAGTACGCTTACAACACTTTATTCTACGCTCAATTACGAAAAAGATTTCAAAGGGGGACATTATTTAAATGCTTTGGCTGGGTATAACCAGGAGTCATTTTTCTCCCGTTCGTTGAATGGGTCCAGACAATTGTTTCCCACCAACGAGCTCAAAGAACTTGATGCAGGTTCACCTGAAGGACAAAGCACTGGTGGTTCTGCTTATGAATGGGCCATCAGTTCTTTTTTTGGTCGTCTCGCATATAATTACAATGACAAGTATCTCATAGAAGCAAATGCCCGATACGATGGAACCTCAAGAATATCACCAGACAACCGATGGGGTTTTTTCCCATCCGTATCAGGTGCCTGGAGGATCTCTGAAGAAGCTTTTGCACAAGGGGTAAGCTGGCTGGACAATCTCAAATTAAGGGCCTCATGGGGTAAGCTGGGAAATCAAAATGTAGGGATCTATCCTTACCAGGAGGTCTTGTCTACAACTGCCTATCCATTTGGAAGCTCAACTTCAGCAGGGGTGAGACAAACACGTTTGGTCGACCAAGACTTAAAATGGGAAACCACTACGATGACGGATATTGGCTTAGACCTGGTCGTAAATGGGGGGGTATTTAATGCCACTATTGACTGGTACGATAAGGTTACCGATGATATTCTTTATAACATTCCTGTTCCTGCCAGCGTAGGCCTGGCTGCTCCCACAGTAAATTTTGGTAAAATGAGCAATACGGGTATTGAGCTTGCTTTGGGACATGGTCAACAACTAGGAGATTTTGGTTACAATATCTCTGTTAATGCATCCCGCAACAGAAATGAGGTAGACAGAATATTGGCTCCTGCCTATGGAGAAAGAACGATACAAGAGGGGCTTCCCTGGAATTCTCATTATCTGGTTGAGTGGGTCGGGATTTTTCAAAACCAGGCTGAAATAGATGAAGGGCCTGAGCATCCATTTAACCCCAAACCAGGTGACCTGAAATATAAAGACCAGAACGGTGACAACAGAATTGATGCGGATGATCGGGTTGTCGTTGATGGAGCATATCCTGATTTTATTTATGGTGGTAGCATGAACTTAAGCTGGAAGAATTTGAGCCTGACAGCTTTTTTCCAGGGAGTTGAAGGGCAGAAAGTCAATAATCGTGTCTTATCGTGGGGTTTAGGAAACTATATGCAGGGTTCACCCCCTCCGGTCGAATTTGTAGAAAATAGGTGGACTTCTGAAAATTCTACCAACAGCTACCCCGCTATGTTTGCCAATGGATACGGTCCGGTAACGGGGACGGCCAGTACCTATTGGCTGCAGGATGCTTCTTATTTTCGTTTGAAAAATTTGCTGATCGAGTACCATCTCCCTGTAAGGCTTACCGAAAATATTGGCCTTAAAGACTTAAGGGTATATGCGTCAGGTGATAACCTGTTTACAATCACGGATTATCCCGGAGCAGACCCTGAAGCTTTCGACAATAACTGGTTTACAGCTTACCCGCAAGTAAGGATTCTGACCTTAGGCGTAAGAGTTAAACTTTAACGATAAACTATAATATCATGAACCACTATATAAAACATAACATCGCTAAAGCCCTGATCGGAAGTTTTATGTTGTTATTGCTTTCCTGCAATGAGCTAGACCTAAACCCTCTGGATCAGATTTCAGGACCTACTTTTTGGAACTCTCAGGCCGACGCTGAAATGGCACTGGCAGGTGTTTACTCAACCTTGAATAATCCTTCCTTTACTTTTCCGATGGTTTATTATTCTGTATTGGGAGGGGATTCTGAGCAAAGCGGTATATCGGGTACCGGCCCAATCAATAACCTTGCTGCCGGTGAGGTTGAAGCCAACTCGGGAGGTCTCGTCAGTGATATCTATGCCAATTGCTACGTAGGAATTGCTGCCTGTAATAATTTTCTGGCGAATATTGAGAGGACAGACATAAAAGAAACTACTTTGAACCAATACAAAGGTGAAGTACTCTTTTTGAGAGCTTTTTTTTACTTTAGGCTTACTGAGTTCTACGGGGGAGTACCCCTTTATACCGCACCCATTACCCTGGAAGAAGCCAAGGTACAGCAAAGCACAAAAGAAGCGGTGGTGACACAAATACTTAGCGATTTGGACGAAGCCATTGCTTACCTTCCCAGTGAAATCTATAATGGACATGCTGTAAAAGCTTCGGCTTTAGCACTTAAGTCCAGAGTGCTGCTTCATCAGGGAGCCTGGCAAGAAGCAGCTGCAGTAGCCAGGGAGGTGATGACGGACGGCAGATTCATGCTGTATGAAGATTTTAAAAACTTGTTTTTACACTATGGGCAGGATAATAATCCTGAAATTTTATTTTCAACCAGGTTTTTAAACCCTGATAATTTTAACCAGCAGGATATCCAGCTACAGTGGTGGGGGATACTGAATCCTCGTCAGGAGTTAGTCGATGCGTACGAATGCACTGATGGGCTTCCTATCAATGCATCACCTCTTTATGATCCTGACGACTGGAAGGCGAACAGAGATCCGAGAATGCTTCTTACACTAAAGGCTTTTGAAGACCCAGCAGTTCTTTCTTCAGGAGAAGTAGTTGAATACGATTATAACAATCCATCATCCACAGGATATGAGCCTGCTAAATTCGTAGATGTTGAAGAGTTGCCGGTGGACTATTCCACCAGAAGTGAACACGACTGGATCTTGATACGTTATGCTGAAGTTCTATTAAATTATGCCGAAGCCCAGAATGAAGCAGTAGGTCCCGATCCATCGGTATATGCAGCAGTAAACGAAGTGCGAGCCAGGCCCGGTATTGATATGCCACCATTACCGTCAGGACTGTCACAGGACGAAATGAGGACACGTATCAGGAATGAAAGAAGAGTAGAACTGGCACTAGAAGGGTTGAGATATAGCGACATTAAACGTTGGAAAACTGCAGAGACCTATATTCCTACCCTGTTAAGGCCTAATGGTGCTTACCGGGAGTTTGATCCCTCTAAGCATTATCTGTTTCCCTTTCCTCAGAGTGAGATGGATATCAACAATAATCTGAAGCAAAATCCGGGATATTGATAAAAATAGTAACATTATAGAGAGTTGATCGAGCAGACACACGGTCAACTCTCTGTGCTTCACAGCCAAGCGTCTTAGATTGGTGATAATCCCATAGAAATGTTCTAATTATCGAGGCACAGTAAGGAGGGGAGCGTTGGTAAAATATTGAATATCTGCCTGATTGCTCAATAGTTAAGCTGGAAAAGTCTCCGAGCAATATGGATGACTTGCTCAACAAATAATGCTATTGTTTGCCACAGCTTTTGCATAATAAATCTGTTTGTCATTTCTTTTCTTTCCATTATTTGACAGGTTAAACGCATTTAATTTTGATTTAATCTCTGGAGGATTCGAATTAGGTAATGGTCATCCCACCCTGCTATTTTCCTTCTGTTCTTAATACTTTCTTTATCTTTGATCTGATGAAGAAGTTGCAAGGCTAGCTTACGGGCGGTAGTCAAATTTTCGGCCGCATTCCCCGATTTAGTTCTGCTACTGTCCTCTCGGAAGATAACATCTAACTTCCAATGAAGCTGGTTTTCGATACTCCAGTGATTTCTGACTAACTGGTTAAACTCTTTAGTAGAGGCTTTCAGGCTACTCAAATAGAAACGTTTCTCTAAGGTCGTTTTGCCATTTTTTTCTCTGTGGGCTTCTATCATTACGATTGACTTTAGGTGCTTCCATGCTGACAAGTCATCAAGTAATTTAAGGTTAGATTCAACATAGCAGTTTCTGCGCTCTATCCTGCCACTGCCAAAATCTACCCACTCATCCACTGGCAAATATATCTTTCTTCTATCCATCCAATCTGTGATCTGCTCATAAATATGCTTATGATCTTTTTTGATGGCTATCAAATAATCTCCACCCTTTTCAACAATCAGGTCGGCATTCTTTACTTGACAGCCTGCCGCATCGCTACTCACTAAACAGCCTTCCAGAGCTAAGGACTTCAACAGTTCGGGAATAGCCGTTTTTTCATTACTTTTAGTATCTACCTTCTCTTGTCCTAGAACCAGATGCTGTTCAGCCACCCAAGCACTAATAATACAGATGCCACTTTTCTTGAACCCTGCCTTGGCCGTACCTCGGAGCACTTTACCATCCACATTTATTTGGGTGATATGACTGTAAATAAACCCCAACAATTCTTTAGACCAACTATACAAACATTCACCAAAGGCATTTTTGTCCATGTATTTGAACACCCGATTAAAAGTGTCATGAGATGGAATACCATTGGGTAAATCTAAAAACCCCTTTAAGAATGACTCCTTACGTTTCCCATAAGCCTCAATCTCTTCAAAATCGTCAGCCCCGCTTACAATAGCACATAAGGCTATCACTAAAATATCCACCAATTGGTGCTTCTTACGCCGATTTATCCTGAAATCAGGCACACTATCAAAAAACTTTTGCCAATTCATCCGGCAAAGCTACGCTTTACATGTTATTCTTGTACTTTTAATGCGTTTAACCTGATTATTTGATACTTTTTCACCTGGACATTAGGCATATTTGAGTATGACCTTTATTTCCCATAAAACTTTCTAACCAATGGTTCATTGTTTCTTATCAGCCATACAAACTTGACCACATGCACTTTTTTTATGAATAAAATGCTGTTGTACCTAATACTTCTCCTCATTCACCATACAGCTCTGGGGCAGGAAGCTTCAAAAGTACCACTGCCCAGCCCTGCTCAGTTAGCATGGCAAGATGCCGAGCTGGTGGCGGTATTTCACTACGATCTTCATGTGTTTGACGGCAAAATCTATAATCAGTCACAGAATAGAATCAATCCCATCGCTGATCATAACATCTTCAAGCCTGAAGCATTAGACACTGATCAGTGGATACGAGCGGTCAAAGATATGGGGGCTAAGATCGCCATCCTGACCGCGACCCATGAGACAGGCTTCGCGCTGTACCAAAGCGATGTGAATCCCTACAGCCTCAAAGCGGTAAATTGGAAAGGAGGAAAGGGAGATATCGTCAGAGACTTTGTCAGCTCTTGCCGGAAATACGGCATCAAACCCGGTATCTATATCGGGATACGCTGGAATGCTTTTTATGGCATTCACGACTTCAAAGTTCAGGGTGAAGGAGAATTCTCCAAAAACCGGCAGGAGCATTACAACCGAATCTGTGAAGGCATGGTAGAAGAGCTTTGCTCCCGCTATGGAGATTTGGCCATTGTCTGGTTTGATGGTGGTGCCCACGGTCCTGAACAGGGTGGTCCCGATGTGCTATCCATCTTTGAGAAGTATCAACCTAACGGTTTGTTTTATCACAATTTGCAACGAGCTGATATACGCTGGGGGGGCAGCGAGACAGGCACGGTACCCTATCCCTGCTGGGGTACCTACAACGCCCCTTCATGGTTTGCCAGGCGGGGCGACGATATTGGGTTTAAGCCGCTGAAGTACGGCTTTCCCGATGGGCAGTACTATATGCCTGCCATGAGCGATGCGCCACTTCGTGGTTACGATGGTGGCCATGAGTGGTTTTGGGAACCTGACGATGAAAAGCATATCTATCCGTTGGAAAACCTCATGGAAATGTATTACAAGTCAGTGGGAAGAAATTCTACCTTAATCTTGGGGCTAACACCT